>NZ_JBXUGO010000020.1:0-81331 GCF_057180565.1 Serratia sp. HNCC26DJ244
TCAGCAGCACCGCGCCGCAAACCAGTGGTGATGTCAGCGTGCTGGCCACCGATGTGGCGGGCAATGACAGTCCGTCCGCGATCACCGCCTATGTGGACAGCACTGGCCCAGTGGCCCCGGCTGCGCCAAGCGTGGTCGCTAACCCAGATGGCACCTTGAGTGTCTCCGGTACCGCCGAGCCGGGCAGCACCGTCACGGTCACCTTCCCGGATGGCAGCACCGCCACCGGGTCGGTGGCCGCCGATGGCAGCTACGGTCCTATCAGCAGCACCGCGCCACAAACCAGTGGTGATGTCAGCGTGCTGGCCACCGATGTGGCGGGCAATGACAGTCCGTCCGCGATCACCGCCTATGTGGACAGCACTGGCCCCGTGGCGCCGGCCGCGCCAAGCGTGGTCGCTAACCCCGATGGCACCTTGACGGTCTCCGGTACCGCTGAGCCTAACAGCACCATCACGGTCACCTTCCCGGATGGCAGCACCGCCACCGGGCCGGTGGCGGCCGACGGCAGCTACGGTCCTATCAGCAGCACCGCGCCACAAACCAGTGGTGATGTCAGCGTATTGGCCACCGATGTGGCCGGCAATGACAGTCCGTCTGCCATTACGGCGTATGTGGACAGCACTGGCCCCGTGGCGCCGGCTGCGCCAAGCGTGGTCGCTAACCCAGACGGTACCTTGACGGTGTCCGGTACTGCCGAGCCTAACAGCACCATCACCGTCACCTTCCCGGATGGCAGCACCGCCACCGGGCCGGTAGCCGCCGATGGCAGCTATGGTCCGATCAGCAGCACCGCGCCACAAACCAGTGGTGATGTCAGCGTGCTGGCCACCGATGTGGCGGGCAATGACAGTCCGTCTGCCATTACGGCGTATGTCGACAGCACTGGCCCAGTGGCCCCGGCCGCGCCAAGCGTGGTCGCTAACCCAGACGGTACCCTGAGCGTCTCCGGTACCGCAGAGCCTAACAGCACCGTCACTGTCACCTTCCCGGACGGCAGCACCGCCACCGGGTCGGTGGCCGCCGATGGCAGCTATGGTCCTATCAGCAGCACCGCGCCACAAACCAGTGGTGATGTCAGCGTGCTGGCTACCGATGTGGCGGGCAATGACAGTCCGTCTGCCATTACGGCGTATGTGGACAGCACTGGCCCAGTGGCGCCAGCTGCGCCAAGCGTGGTCGCTAACCCCGATGGCACCTTGAGTGTCTCCGGTACCGCGGAGCCTGGCAGCACCATCACGGTCACCTTCCCGGACGGCAGCACCGCCACCGGGCCGGTGGCCGCCGATGGCAGCTATGGTCCGATCAGCAGCACCGCGCCACAAACGTCCGGTGATGTCAGCGTGCTGGCCACCGATGTGGCCGGCAATGACAGCCCGTCCGCGGTCACCGCGTATGTGGACAGCACCGCGCCAGTGGTGCCAGCTGCGCCAAGCGTGCTGGTGAATGCCGATGGCACCTTGAGTGTCTCCGGTACCGCCGAGCCTAACAGCACCATCACCGTCACCTTCCCGGATGGCAGCACTGCCACCGGGCCGGTGGCCGCCGACGGCAGCTACGGTCCTATCAGCAGCACCGCGCCACAAACGTCCGGTGATGTCAGCGTGCTGGCCACCGATGTGGCGGGCAATGACAGTCCGTCTGCCATTACGGCGTATGTCGACAGCACTGGCCCCGTGGCGCCAGCCGCGCCAAGCGTGGTCGCTAACCCAGATGGCACCTTGAGTGTCTCCGGTACCGCCGAGCCTAACAGCACCATCACGGTCACCTTCCCGGATGGCAGCACCGCCACCGGACCGGTGGCGGCCGACGGCAGCTACGGTCCTATCAGCAGCACCGCGCCACAAACCAGTGGTGATGTCAGCGTATTGGCCACCGATGTGGCCGGCAATGACAGTCCGTCTGCCATTACGGCGTATGTGGACAGCACTGGCCCCGTGGCGCCGGCTGCGCCAAGCGTGGTCGCTAACCCAGACGGTACCTTGACGGTGTCCGGTACTGCCGAGCCTAACAGCACCATCACCGTCACCTTCCCGGATGGCAGCACCGCCACCGGGCCGGTAGCCGCCGACGGCAGCTATGGTCCTATCAGCAGCACCGCGCCACAGACCAGTGGTGATGTCAGCGTGCTGGCCACCGATGTGGCGGGCAATGACAGTCCGTCCGCGATCACCGCCTATGTGGACAGCACTGGCCCAGTGGCCCCGGCTGCGCCAAGCGTGGTCGCTAACCCAGATGGCACCTTGAGTGTCTCCGGTACCGCCGAGCCGGGCAGCACCGTCACGGTCACCTTCCCGGATGGCAGCACCGCCACCGGGTCGGTGGCCGCCGATGGCAGCTACGGTCCTATCAGCAGCACCGCGCCACAAACCAGTGGTGATGTCAGCGTGCTGGCCACCGATGTGGCCGGCAATGACAGCCCGTCCGCCATCACCGCCTATGTGGACAGCACCGCGCCAGTGGCGCCGGCTGCGCCAAGCGTGGTGGCTAACCCCGATGGCACCTTGAGTGTCTCCGGTACCGCGGAGCCTAACAGCACCATCACCGTCACCTTCCCGGACGGCAGCACCGCCACCGGGCCGGTGGCCGCCGATGGCAGCTATGGTCCTATCAGCAGTACCGCGCCGCAAACCACCGGTGATGTCAGCGTGCTGGCTACCGATGTGGCCGGCAATGACAGCTCGTCTGCCATCACCGCCTATGTGGACAGCACCGCCCCTGTCGCGCCAGCCGCGCCAAGCGTGGTCGCTAACCCCGATGGCACCTTGAGTGTCTCCGGTACCGCCGAGCCGGGCAGCACCATCACCGTCACCTTCCCGGATGGCAGCACCGCCACCGGGTCGGTGGCCGCCGATGGCAGCTACGGGCCGATCAGCAGCACCGCGCCGCAAACCACCGGTGATGTCAGCGTGCTGGCTACCGATGTGGCGGGCAATGACAGTCCGTCCGCGGTCACCGCCTATGTGGACAGCACTGGCCCCGTGGCGCCGGCTGCGCCAAGCGTGGTCGCTAACCCCGATGGCACCTTGAGTGTCTCCGGTACCGCGGAGCCTAACAGCACCATCACCGTCACCTTCCCGGATGGCAGCACCGCCACCGGGCCGGTGGCCGCCGATGGCAGCTATGGTCCGATCAGCAGCACCGCGCCGCAAACCACCGGTGATGTCAGCGTGCTGGCTACCGATGTGGCCGGCAATGACAGCTCGTCTGCCATCACCGCCTATGTGGACAGCACCGCCCCTGTCGCGCCAGCCGCGCCAAGCGTGGTCGCTAACCCAGATGGCACCTTGACGGTCTCCGGTACCGCCGAGCCTAACAGCACCATCACCGTCACCTTCCCGGATGGCAGCACTGGCAGCGCCACCGTGGCCGCCGACGGCAGCTACGGTCCTATCAGCAGCACCGCGCCACAAACGTCCGGTGATGTCAGCGTGCTGGCCACCGATGTGGCCGGCAATGACAGTCCGTCTGCGATCACCGCGTATGTGGACAGCACTGGCCCAGTGGCGCCAGCCGCGCCGAGTGTGTTGGTGAATGCCGATGGCACCTTGAGCGTCTCCGGTACCGCCGAGCCGGGCAGCACCGTCACTGTCACCTTCCCGGATGGCAGCACCGCCACCGGGCCGGTAGCCGCCGATGGCAGCTATGGTCCGATCAGCAGCACCGCGCCGCAAACCAGTGGTGATGTCAGCGTGCTGGCCACCGATGTGGCCGGCAATGACAGCCCGTCCGCGGTCACCGCGTATGTGGACAGCACTGGCCCCGTGGCCCCGGCCGCGCCAAGCGTGGTCGCTAACCCAGACGGTACCTTGACGGTCTCCGGTACCGCCGAGCCGGGCAGCACAATCACCGTCACCTTCCCGGATGGCAGCACCGCCACCGGACCGGTGGCCGCCGACGGCAGCTATGGGCCGATCAGCAGCACCGCGCCACAAACGTCCGGTGATGTCAGCGTGCTGGCCACCGATGTGGCCGGCAATGACAGCCCGTCCGCCATCACCGCCTATGTGGACAGCACCGCGCCAGTGGCGCCGGCTGCGCCAAGCGTGGTCGCTAACCCAGATGGCACCCTGAGTGTCTCCGGTACCGCCGAGCCTAACAGCACCGTGGTCATCACCTTCCCGGATGGCAGTCTTGCAACGGCTCTAGTGGCCGCCGACGGCAGCTACGGGCCGATCAGCAGCACTGCGCCGCAAACCACCGGTGATGTCAGCGTATTGGCCACCGATGTGGCGGGCAATGACAGTCCATCCGCGGTCACGGCGTATGTGGACAGCACCGCGCCAGTGGCGCCAGCCGCGCCGAGTGTGGTGGTTAACCCCGATGGCACCCTGACGGTGTCCGGTACCGCCGAACCGTTCAGCACCGTGACCATTACCTTCCCGGATGGCAGCACCGCCACCGGACCGGTGGCCGCCAATGGCAGCTATGGGCCGATCAATAGCGCCGTTACTCAACCCACAGGGGATGTGACGGCAACCGTTACTGATCTGGCGGGTAATATCAGCGGACCTGGCGTGACCAGTTACATCGATGTTATTCCTCCATCTGCCACGGCAATAATCAGTGCCGTAGTGACAGATACAGGAGAAAGTAGTAGTGACTTTGTAACCAATGCCTCTGCCTTGACGGTACAAGTCACCTTGATAGGCAGTTTGGGGATTGGGGAACGTGTCCAGGTCTCACTGGATAACGGCGTAACATGGCATGATGCCAGTTTCGTTAGTGGCAATCTGTATTCATTTGATAACTCAGCCGAAAACTTGGCGTCGGGTTCATATACCTTCGTGAGCAGAGTGGTTGATGCTGCAGGTAATGCCAGTGCCAGCAGTGATCGGTTGGTGATCATCGATACTCAGGCTCCAGCGACCAGCATTACGATTGATAGTATTAATAGTGATACTGGAAATGGTAGTGACTTTATCACCAGCGATAATACGCTCATGTTACAAGGTAGCCTGGGTGCAGCGCTTAATGCTGATGAAAGTGTACAAATCAGTCTTGATAATGGAGCAACCTGGTTTACAGCTAATGTCAGTGGCACAAGCTGGAGTTATGATAACAGTGCGAGCACATTGCTCGACGGTACCTATGATGTACAGGTTCGTGTCATCGATCTTGCTGGCAATATCGGGCAGAGCGCCAACCAAACAGTCATTGTCGATACGGTAGCTCCAAGCGCAGCAACCACTATTACTCTTGATGCCGTCAGCAGCGATACCGGCAGCGGTAGCAATGATTTCCTCACCAATGACAGTACCCTGATGTTCAGCGGAACGTTGGGTAATGCGTTGGCAACCGATGAGTCTGTGCAGATTAGTCTGGATGGGGGTAATACCTGGCTTAATGCAGACGCCAGCGGTACAACCTGGAGTTACGACAATACTGCAACCTCATTGGTTGATGGTAGCTATGCGCTTCAGGTAAGAGTGATTGATGCTGCAGGTAATGTGGGGCAAACCGCCAACCAGAGCCTGACCATTGATACTCAGGCCCCTTCTTCCAGTGCGACGGTGACGATTAATACTATCGGCCTGGATCTGGGGTTAAGTAATAACGACTTTATTACGCTTGATCGTACCCTGTTGTTTAATGGCAGCCTGGGTGCCAGCTTGGCTAGCGATGAAACTGTGCAGATCAGCATTGATGGTACCAATTGGTTTAACGCATCAGTTAGCGGAACCGATTGGAGCTATGACAATACCGCCAATCCGCTGAGTGATGGCAGTTATAACGTCCAAGTCAGAGTTATTGATACGGCGGGCAATATTGGTCAGACAGCAAGCCAGACGGTGGTGATCGATCGGATTGCGCCTACTGCGACGGTAACCATCAGCGATATCACGTTGGATACCAATAGTAGCAATGACTTTATTACCAGCGCTCAGAATTTGGTCATCAATACCACACTGATTGGCACACTGGGCAGTGGTGAGGTGGTACAAATCTCCCTCGATAATGGTTTGAGCTGGAATATAGCAACCGATATGGGGGGCGGTGTCTACAGTTTCGATAACAGCGCAACGACCTTGGCAGAAGGCACTTACACCTTATTGAGCCGGGTCTCGGATATTGCGGGCAATGTCAGTTCAGCCAGTTCGCAAACGCTGATTATTGATACCACAGCCCCGACTACGAGTAATAGCATCGCCATCACAACCTATACCGATGCCAATGCCCCACTAGTAGGGTCCTTTAACGGTAACACGAGCACCAATGATACGGCTCCAGTATTAAACGGTAGCGTTGATGGGTTGACTCCTGGAGATACTGTACGGATTTATGAGGGTGTAACCCTGTTGGGATTAGCGGTGGTGGTAGGAAACTCCTGGAGTTACCAGCTAAGCGCTTTGACACAAGGTGCCCATAATTACCATGCGGTGATCTCTGATGCTGCGGGCAATGAAGGGACAACATCTGGGGTATTTACCTTCACCGTCGACACCATTGCACCTTCGGCAACGACCACTATCTCCATCGATAGTATCACCACCGATAGTGGCACTGTGGGTGACTTTAATACCAACGATAATACGCTGGTCTTTAGTGGCACTTTAGGTGCAACACTGGCGGGCGATGAAGGTGTTCAGATCAGCCTGGATGGTGGTTTAAGCTGGTTGAATGCCAATGTCAGTGGTACAAGCTGGAGTTTTGATAACAGCGCCAATACCTTGGCCGATAGTAGCTATGGTGTTCAGGTCAGAGTGGTTGATGCTGCGGGGAATATTGGGCAAACCGCCAGCCAGTCAATAACGGTAGATACTCAGGCTCCTAGCAGCAGTACGACTATTAATATTGCTGAGATTTCGTTGGATACCGGTATTAGTGGTAGCGATTTCTTGACCGCCGATAATACGTTGTTCTTCTACGGTACCTTAGGTCAACCTTTGGCTGGGAATGAGCGTGCAGAGATCTCATTCGATAATGGCTTAACTTGGTTTGTGGTAAACACTACCGGCAGCAGTTGGACATACGATAATACCGCCAATATCTTGCCTGATGGCAATTATGATGTTCTCGCGCGTGTGATTGATACTGCCGGGAATATCGGTCAAACCACCAGCAGAACCATGGTAATTGATAGTGCCGGACCTGTTGGCAACTCTATCGAGATCACAACGATCGTGCCAGATAATGGCACCAGTAATAGTGACTATGTGACCGATAGCGGTAATTTGGTCTTTAATGGGTTTATCACAGATCCTTTAGAACCCAATCAGCGTGTTGAAATCAGTTTTGATAATGGGGCGACTTGGTCAACAGCGGTCACAGTTGGTACCAATTGGAGTTATGATAACTCAGCCAATTTATTGGCTGATGGTACCTACAATGTGCAAGCACGCATTATTGATACTGTTGGTAATGTTGAGCAGACCGTTACTGAGATAGTACAGATCGATACCCTGGCACCCGTCAGTGTTGTCAGCATTACCAGTATCAACGCTGATACGGCTGCTATCGGGGACTTTATTACGACTGATAATACCCTTACTTTTAGTGGGCTACTGAGTAGCGCTCTAGGTGTTGGAGAGGGTGTACAGATCACTCTTGATGGCGGAACTACCTGGCACAATGCCACAGTCAGCGGCACCACTTGGAGCTATGACAACACTGGATCCACACTCAGCGACGGTGACTATACAGTGCAGGTTCGTGTTGTAGATGTCGCTGGTAACATCGGCAGCACTGCCAGCCAACTGGTGGTGGTTGATAGCACCCAACCCGCGGCATCTGTGGCTATAACCAGTATTAGCGACGATACAGGCACGAGTATTAGTGACTTTATTACCCGTGATCAAACATTGCTGTTCAATGTGACCCTTACGGGCTCACTGGCGAGTGGCGAAAACGTTCAGGTCTCATTGGATGGCGGTACCACCTGGCATAACGCCTCACTGGTCAGTGGCAATACTTATCAATATGACAACAGTGCAACGACTCTGGCTGAAGGCAGTTACACCATTGAAGCCAGAGTGGTGGATAGTGCAGGCAACAGCAGCACTGTTGCTACCCAAACTGTGATCATTGATGCCTCTGGCCCGACGACTGGCAACAGTATTGCCATTAGCGACTTTTCCGATGATATATTCCCTGCTCAGGGGAATTTTACCAGCGGCGCAAGCACCAATGATACGACCCCATTACTTAACGGTACTGTCAGCGGTCTGCTAGCGGGTGATATTGTTGAGATCTACGAAGGCAGCACGTTGCTGGGTCTGGCAAATGTAAGTGGTGGTAGCTGGAGTTACCAACTTGGCACCCTCAGTGAAGGTAGCCATACCTATCATGCGGTGATTGTTGACAGCAGTGGTAACAGTGGCACCGCGTCAGCCGACTTTAACTTGATAGTCGACACCATTGCACCGAGCGCCAGTAAAACCATCACCATTGGGGCAATCAACAGCGATACCAGTATTGGTAACGACTTTATTACGGCAGACAATACGCTGATCTTCAGCGGTGTATTGGGTAGCGCGCTTGCCAGCGATGAAGGCGTTGAATTCAGTATGGATGGTGGAATAACTTGGCTCACGGCAACCGTCAGTGGGACCACCTGGAGCTATGATAATACGCTGAATGCCATGAGCGATGGTGTCTATAATCTGAAAGCCAGGGTGGTAGATGCGGCAGGCAATGCTGGCGAGACTGCCAACCAGGTTATGGTGCTGGATACTGCGCCCCCAAGTGCTAGCGAAACCATCACCATCGGCAGTATCTCCACAGATACGGGTAGTAGCACTACGGACTTTAACACCAGCGATAATGCCCTGATATTCAGTGGCAACCTAGGGACTACCCTCGCCAGTGGTGATAAAGTGCAGATCAGCCTCGATGGTGGCACTACTTGGCTGGATGCTAACGTCAGTGGAACTACCTGGAGCTACAACAATACCGCCAATACCCTGGCTGACGGCAGCTATAACGTTGTGGCCAGAGTCGTGGATACGGCGGGCAATATCGGCCAGAGCGCAAGCCAGACTGTGGTGATCGATAACAGTATTCCGACCTCAAGTGCGGTCATCAGTGCGATTACCACCGACTCCGGCACCAATGGTGATTTTTTAACCAATGATCAGTCTCTTGTTGTTACTGCAACGCTGACCGGTACGCTGAGTAGCGGTGAGAAGGTCCAGATCAGCTTGGATGGGGGATCGAGTTGGAATGATGCGACTTTAGTCAGCGGTAGCACTTATGCCTATGACAATAGTGGCAATACGCTGGCCTCCGGCACCTACAGCTTTATAGCCAGAGTCATTGATGTCGCAGGCAATGCAACAACAGGTATTAGCCAAACGGTGGTGATCGATGTCACCGCACCAGCTGTGACGGCTATTGCCATCACGGCATTGACGACAGACACTACCTCCGCGTTGGTCACCGGAGCCGGCAGTACCACCAACACTGCAACTGACAGTGATTTTACTACTCGCGATACAGCACTGACCGTGAGTGGTACCTATAGCGGAACATTGACAGGCACAGAAACTCTACAGATCAGTAGTGATAATGGCGCCACCTGGACTAATGTGACCTTCAACAATACCACTCTTACCTGGAGCTATGTGGATCCTGTTGCCAGGACCAGTGCAGTCACCTATCAGGTTCGGGCGATAGATGCTGCAGGTAACGTTTCAAGCGCTACAGCCAGCCAACTGGTGAATGTTGATACGGTTGCACCAACAGACAGTATTATCGCTCCGGTGCTGACAGCAGCTAATGATAGTGGCGTGCTTGGCGATCGCATCACCACCAATACCTCATTGACCTTTAGCAGTGCGAACAGTCGTAATGGCGAAGCGGGTGCCAAATTGTCGCTGGTCAACGACGTCAATGCTGATGGTATTTACTCTGAGGGGATTGATACCATTCTGGCGACCACCACTGTTGCAGGTGATGGCAGTTGGTCTATTACTGCCAGCGGTTTGTCTGGCAACTATCATCTTGCCTTTATGCAGACCGATAACGCAGGCAACCGCACCCGTCTGACTGGCGTCACGGATGTGAGTGTCGTGGCTGCCGACGATGCCACGACCAGTAATACCACTTGGGGGGGCAGCACCGCTGATTTTGTTACCGGTGCAGCAGCAGCCACCCTGAACAGTAACGGTCAGTGGTCGTTCCTGCAAACCGTGGTAGGTACACTGAATGTTGCCATTTACAACGCGACCAACTTGACCACTTATACCTCGACTACACTTACTGGCTCAGGTGGCTTCATTACCAGCGGAACCTTTGCCGACTATCAGAGAAGTGGTTACGCTGGCGTCATAGCGGAAAGTACAGATTTTACGTTTCAAAATTTCTGGAGCACCGCCAATGGCACTAGTTATAGCCGGACGGCACTCTCTGCCGGTCTGGTTTACTATGGTGCGGTGGTCGCCTATGACAAGACCGGTGACGGCTTCTTGGACTTCGCCTTTGGTGATAACTTTGGTGACTCAATCACCTTTGCCACCAATACCAATGGCACTCTGAGCGCCATGAATGGAACGGGTCGCCCTACCGGCATCCCTACAGTCAGTGGTTACGCTGAGGTCTCCAATGTCGATTTGAACAACGATGGTAAGGTGGATATCGTTGAACATACCAACGCCAATGGTAACTTCGCGTTAACTACCTTTATGAATGACCAGACCACAACCAACACCTTCACTCTGACCACCATCGCTGGGGTATTCAACACGCCTTCAGCGGGTAGCAGTGGTGTGCCGATCTCCATGACCTGGGCCGATTTTAACGGTGACGGTTATATGGATCTTTACCTGAATACCGGGCGTAATGTCAGTAATACTGCCGATAGTAACGCTAGCCGTATTTACTGGAATAACGGTAGTGGGGTGTTTGGGACCAGTGCAGGTACGGCGGGAGGATCTGCCACCTACTTCTCTGATACGTTAAAGGGTGGCGCATCACTGGCTATTGACTGGGATCACGATGGCAAGATGGATGTGATTGAACTGCCAGCCTATGGGGTCACCGGTTCGCCGGTCTGGTATCAAAACCAAGGGGCTGGCTTGTTTAAAGCTGGGGCATCACTAACCGGAGCGACCACCTACGGTACGCTTAATGGTGCGCTGTCAGTGGACTATAACTGGGATGGTGCCGTGGATCTGCTGCTGTATCGCAATGGCGGTGCCACGGTGTTTGTCCAGAATACCAATACGGTTGCCAGCGGTAGCAGCTTGCATCTGCGGATCCTTGATCCTAACGGCTTGAATATTTACTACGGTAATACCGTTCAGCTCTATGATCAAACTGGTGCCTTGGTCGCCTCGCACATCATTAACGCGCAAACGTTGATGGTCAATGATAGTACGGCGATCGTCAATTTCTATGGGCTGAATGCCAGCAACACGTATACGGCGGTACTGGTTCGTAGTGTTAATGGCACGTCCACTGATGTCGGTGGTGCGGGAAGCCTCGGCAGCAATACCGTTGAGAATATCAATACCACTTGGGCGGGTCTCACTGCGGGTGATGCCACCCATTCCTACGTACTCTCTGCTGAATCTGGCAGTAACAGCGCAAACGGTGTGTTTGTCGGTACTGGCTATAATGACACCTTCTTTGCCACTGCTGGAACAGATACCTATAACGGTGGTGGCGGTTGGAGCGGTGGCCACTACGCAGCCCCGGTCTGGAGTGCAACGGTGGGTGAAGATACCGTTGATTTCAAACTGGCTGGCAGCACCGGGGTCACCGTTAACCTCAATACCGCTACCGCGCAGAATACCGGCTTCAATACGGCAACATTTACCGGTATTGAAAGCTTGCGAGGTAGCAGTGGTAACGATGACTTCACCGCTAGAACCACAGCGGGTGTTGATAATGTCTTCGAAGGGCGTGGGGGGAATGATACCTTTACTGTGACAGGTGGGGGACATACCACGCTGGTTTACAATATGCTCAATAGTAGCGATGCCACTGGTGGGAATGGCAGTGATACCGTCAATGGCTTCACCGTGGGCAATGTCACCAGTAGCGCCTCGGCAGATATTATTGACCTGACCTCTTTACTGACCAACTACACCGGGACATCTCATGTTTATCTGGATGCCACTACTGGGAAATATGTGCTTGACCTAGCTTCCCAAGGGTTAACCAACTATATCCAGGTCAGTAATGATGGAGTCAATACCATCATCAGAATTGATACCCAAGGCACCGGTAACTTCGCCAGCGGTAATACGTTACTGACCCTCAATGGCGTCGTCACAGATCTGCCAACCTTGCTGGCTAATAACCAACTGTTGCATGCCACCCCAGTCACCGTGTTTGATGTGGTCACCGTTAATAGCCAAAGCACCAGCGATACCACACCGATCATCACCGGTATTTTACCTGTCGCCTTGGCTGCGGGATCCTATCTGGAGGTACGGGTTAATGGTGTGACTTACAGCTCGGCGACGGGAGACGTGGTGGTCGATCCATTGAATCAAACCTGGTATTTGCAAGTCAGTAACAGTAACGCTCTGGCAATCGGCAATTATGAGGTCTCCACGGCAATTGTTGATAGCAGCGGCAGCATTACCGGCTACGATCTCTCCTCTAGCGAGTTGGTGATCACCGCCCCTGCCAGCGTGACCTTCGGTGGTTCCGGTAGTGCCAGCAACAAGGCCACCGCCATGACCATTGGTGAGAACGGTGTCTGGCGTATCTTCTCCAACGATACCGTTTACGACAGTGTCGGCAGCACCAATAGCACATTAGGCAGCTATGCCAGCCAATCCATCACTATCGCTGGCCAGCAGACACAGAGCGTGACCTTTGTGGACTATAACCGCGATGGCTATATGGATATCTACGGCATTGACCAGTCTTTTGCCGATGGCCAAACCTCCTGGACCTATAACGGCACCACTTATACTGGGTTCCAACTGGTGGGTGGCAGCGGAACTAATAGTGCCATTAGCTATTCTTGGTTTGGCGGGGTGATGGCCTACGATAAGACAGGGGATGGTTATGTTGATGTCGTGTATGGCGATAATACACCGGATGATGCTGAAGCTGGAGGCGGTTATGACAGCCAGTTTGTCAGGAACACCGATGGTACCCTGAGTGGTTTTGTCAAGGATCGCAACTATGTCTACACCAACACCGGGGCACCAACTCCGACTAATACCCTGAACGCGCAGCCGGATAAAGAGTTGTCTGGCGTGGATATCAACAATGACGGGACTATCGATATTGTTTACCACAGTTCCGTCGATACCAACTACCTGACCGCTGCCAAAACAACCACCAGCAATAATGCCTACCGTCTGGTGGTAGTGCAGAACAGCGGTAATGGTGCTTTGACCAGTACTCAGGTCATAGACAACGTGTTCTTCAACGAAGAGAGTCTAACAAGTTATACCTCATCAATGACCTGGGCCGACTTTAACGGTGATGGCTATCTTGACCTCTTCCTGGGGCGCGGACGTACCACGTCGGCAGGGGGCGTCGCCGACTCGAATGAGAGCCGTATTCTGTATAACAACGCAGGTACGCTGGTGAGCGCAACGAGCGGAGGCTTTGCCACCACTTATCTGGGGGATACTCTGGCTGGGGGGGCTTCAATCGCCGTAGACTGGGACGGTGACGGGCGTATGGATGCTATCGAACTCCCACGTTTTGACAGTACCGGGACGAATCCTATCAATCTGTATACCAATAACGGTGCAGGGAGCTTTACCAGAACCGCGTTGGTCAACTACGCCTCCGCAAGTACCACCGGGGCATTAGCGCTGGATCTGGACTGGAATGGTTCGCAAGACTTGCTGTACTTTGGTAATACAACGGGCTATATCAGTAACCCCAACGCCATAGCTGCCGGGACCAGTCTGCACTTCCGCTTGTTGGATGCCAATGGGATCAACGCCTTCTATGGCAACACCATCCAGTTGGTTAACTCTTCCGGTGCGGTGGTGGCAACACAGATCATCAACCCACAATCTGGTCTACAGACCAATGAGAGTTCGGCGCTGGTGGATTTCTATGGCCTGAGCAGCAGTGAAACTTACAGTCTGGTTATACTGGGTAATGTCAACGGAGTCTCCTCTGATGTCGGTGGTATCAGTGCGGTGGGCTCAAATACCATTGAGAATGTCAACACTACCTGGGGCGGATTTAAAGCAGGGGAGGCGAACAGCGCTTATGTCCTGACGGCAGAGTCCAGTAGCAATGTCGCGAACGCCAACATTGCCAATGGCATCATCGGTACCGGCTATAACGATACCTTCTTCGCTACCCAGGGTAATGATATTTACAATGGCGGTGGCGGTACCGAAACCATCTCCGAGCAGAAAATCTGGAGCAATACCGGCGGGATGGATATTGTCGACTATAAACTGGCGGGCAGTACCGCGTTAACCATTAACCTGAGCAGCGGGGTAGCGCAGTCAACCGGTTACAATACCGCCACCTTCAAGAATATCGAAGGGCTGGCGGGGGGATCGGGTAATGATACCTTTACCGATAACTCCTCCAATAACCAGTTTGAAGGCCGTGGCGGTAATGACACCTTTAACTTGACCCAAGGAGGAAAAGATACCCTGTTGTATAACATCATTGACAACTTAAGTGGTACCGGTGGCAATGGTAGCGATGTCGTTAACGGTTTCAAGGTTGGGACCTATGAAGCGACCACCAACGCTGACCGTATTGATATCAGTAAGCTAATGGTCGGTTACTCCGCCGATGCAGATGGTCAGGCACACTATATCAACGGTGTTGCTACTATCGATAGCGGCGATAATATCAGTAGTTTCCTGAGTGTGAGCATTTCAGGCAATAACACTCTACTGAGTATTGACCGCGATGGTGCTGGAGGAAGTTATAGCCCAACACTGTTAGTGACCTTTAACGATGTGAATACCGATCTGGCAACATTGTTAGCCAACCACCAGATCATTGTATCGTAGCAAATAAAAAACAGTCTGAGCGGTGCAAGTGCCCGCTCAGACTGTAATCTCATTGATTCAAGGCTGGTCTGGCAGAAATTAGATATAAACATCACAGCATGTTACCCAGACGAAAAATAATACGTCTATGAGTTCCCCGCGACATTATCCGATATCCGTCAATATATACTCCCAAAAAGTAGTCTAAGATTATAGACTGATTCATTGATAAGTGACCTTGCTTGATTGTATGGAAAATGCTCATCTTATTGTGCCAGAGTCTGTATGGCTTTATGCCGAATAGCTTAATATATTGTGGAGGTCGGTAGCGTATTGGTCATCGGGGGATAGCGATTAATAAAAGTAATCCATTCTCACATGGCTTACTGGTTCAGGGCTTAAGTCTGTCTCAGATGAGTTAACGTGAGACTATTTTAAGGCGGCAAGATGAATAATGATGAGTTAGCGGTTTTATACGCTAATGTTCAGCAAGACATACCAGATGACCTTCAGGCGCTGAGGCGGGCATTTTCTTTGCCGAAATTGAGTTATATCGATATTTCACGCCAGGAGCGACTAACAAAAATGATGATTCGCTGGCCATTGTTGTCAGAACTGTCTGAGTTGTCAGCGTCGGCAAACAAAACCGGGAGTGCTTGAGTTATGCCAGTAATTGCGCTGCAAGGGGTGCGTGGTGGTATTGGTACAACGTCAATAACGGCAGCACTGGCTTGGGCATTGCAACAGTTGGGGGAGTCCGTGCTGGCGATTGATCTGTCGCCGGATAATTTACTGCGTTTGCACTTTAATACGCCAGTTGAGCTCAACCGTGGTTGGGCGCGGGCCGAGCTGGAAGGTGTGGCGTGGCAGCAGGGGGCAATGCGTTACTGTGAAAATCTCGACTTTTTGCCCTTTGGCGGTTTGAATTTGGCGGAGCAACGCAGCATTGTTCAACAACAAGCTGAAGCGCAGCAGCGCTGGCGAGACTTTTTAGCGCAAGTGCGCGCTTCGGGCCATTATCGCTGGATCCTGCTGGATATACCTGCCGGGAATACCCCGGTCATTGAACAACAGTTGGCCCTGGCGGATACGGTATTTCAACTCATGAGTCCCGATGCTAATTGTCATGCGCGCCTCTATCAGCAACCGATGCCAGTAGCCTGTCGTTTTCTGGTTAATGGTTACTCCGCAGCCAGCTTGTTACAGCAGGATCTGCATCAGTTGTGGCTGCAAACCCTGGAGGGGCTGTTACCGCTGGTGATCCATCGTGATGAAGCCTTGGCCGAAGCGCTGGCGGTGAAGCAACCACTGGGTGAATATCGGCCAGAAAGTCTGGCGGCCGATGAAGTGTTGACCCTGGCCAACTGGTGTTTGCTTAATCTACAGGATTCGGCGCAATGAGCCGGGTAATGGGCTGGTTGTTGGTGCCGCCGGTTTATCAGCGGATGCAAGGGCGTTATCGCTCTTATCGTCGTGCGGGGTCATCTGCATTCAGCGCGTTTTTTACCACGTTGCTGGTGGCATTAGGCTGGCTGTTATTGCGGTTTGAATCACCCGCTTGGCAAAAAATACGCGCGGCACGGACCTATTGGTTCCCCCATATTTCCCCTTACCGGCCACGCCCGGCAGATATTGTGCGTTATTTGCTGCAGGTGGCGTGGTTGTTAATCATACGTAATAGCCCTTCGACGATGGGGCGTTATGTTTCTTATTTTTCTAATGGTTGGCGTAAGTTGAAACTGCGCTACGCTAATGGATTGCGTCGTTTACCTCGGCACCTGAAGTCTGCTGGGGTAGAAGAGCGTTCGGCGCAGCGTATTAATCGACTGAGCCAACCGGTACGGCGCTGGCTGTTTATTTTTGCCAGCGTGGTAGCTGGGTTGTTAGCCCTACTCTGTATTTCGCAACCTTTCGATTATTTGACCCAGTTGGTGTTTGTCCTCTTACTCTGGGGTATCGCCATGGTGGTGCGGCGGGTACCCGGCCGTTTCCCCAGCCTGATGCTCATTGTCTTATCCCTCACGGTTTCTGGCCGTTATATGTGGTGGCGTTACACCTCTACCTTGAACTGGGATGACCCCCTCAGCCTGATTTGCGGCCTGCTGCTGCTGCTGGCAGAAACCTATGCCTGGATAGTGCTGGTTTTGGGGTATTTCCAGACGATTTGGCCGTTACACCGCCAACCGGTGGCGATGCCGGACGATATCAGCACCTGGCCGACCGTGGATATGATGATCCCCACCTACAACGAAGATTTGAGCGTCGTCAAACCTTCTGTTTATGCGGCGTTAGGTATTGACTGGCCGAAAGAGAAACTGAATATCTACATTCTTGATGACGGCAATCGCCCTGAGTTTAAACAGTTTGCCGAGACGGTCGGGGTGAAGTACATCGCACGTCCTACCCATGAACATGCTAAAGCTGGCAATATCAATCACGCCTTGCGTTATGCCACCGGTGAATTGGTCACCATCTTCGATTGCGATCATGTGCCAACCCGTTCATTTCTACAATTGACGGTGGGGTGGTTCTTTAAGGATAAAAAGTTGGCGATGTTACAAACGCCACACCATTTTTTCTCGCCGGACCCGTTTGAACGCAACTTGGGGCGTTTTCGCCAGACACCCAATGAGGGCACGCTGTTTTACGGTCTAGTGCAGGATGGTAACGACATGTGGGATGCCACTTTTTTCTGTGGTTCTTGCGCCATCTTACGACGTAGCGCCTTGGATGAAATCGGCGGTATCGCCGTTGAAACCGTGACGGAAGATGCGCATACCTCACTGCGCCTGCATCGTAGTGGGCATACCTCAGCTTATATTCGTATTCCGCAAGCGGCGGGGTTGGCGACAGAAAGCCTGTCTGCCCATGTTGGCCAACGTATTCGTTGGGCCCGTGGTATGGTGCAAATTTTCAGGTTGGACAACCCGCTGCTAGGCAAAGGGCTGAAGCTGGTGCAGCGATTATGTTATGTCAACGCGATGTTGCATTTCCTGTCTGGTATCCCACGTTTGATCTTCCTGACCGCGCCTTTGGCGTTTTTGTTATTTCATGCCTATATCATTTTTGCGCCGGCATTGATGATTGTGTTGTATGTGGTCCCCCATATGGTTCATGCCAGCCTGACGAACTCGCGTATTCAGGGGAAATATCGCCACTCTTTCTGGAGTGAAATCTATGAAACCGTGATGGCCTGGTATATCGCCCGGCCAACCACGGTGGCATTGTTTAACCCACATAAAGGTAAATTCAATGTGACGGCTAAAGGCGGGTTAGTGGACCATGACCATGTGGATTGGGAGATCAGCCGCCCGTATCTGATTCTGGTGATGTTTAATTTTGCCGGTCTGCTATTTGGGCTTTGGCGGTTATTTTACGGCCCACCCAACGAGACGATGACGGTGTTTATCAGCTTGGTGTGGGTGGTCTATAACACCATTATTCTGGGTGGTGCCATGGCGGTAGCGGTGGAAGCCAAACAGGTTCGGCAGTCACACCGGGTGGAGTTGAGTATGCCAGCAGCGGTCGTCCGTGCCGATGGGCACCTGTTCCCTTGTACATTGAACGACTATTCGGATGGTGGAGTCGGGGTGAAAATGCGCGTGTCGGACCCGTTTAAAGAGCAGGAGCCGGTCACATTGTTACTCAAACGGGGCCAACAGGAATTCACTTTCCCTTGTGTAGTGACCAGAGCTAATGGCCTGTATGCCGGTTTTCGCCTGTTACCTCTCTCTACGCAACAAAATATCGAATTTATTCAGTGTACTTTTGCCCGTGCTGATACCTGGACACTGTGGCAGGACGAATATCCAGAGGATAAACCGACAAGCAGTTTGCGTGATGTTTTGCTATTGGGACTCCACGGTTATCAGCATATGGCGGATTATGCGCCACCGGTTATTCGCAAAATTTTGGTCGGCTTCACCTCATTGGCTCTGTGGATAATGTCATTTATTCCTCATGGCGTAGAGGGCAGTCGGGTTGCAGCAGAACAGGAAACAGTGGCATAGGTTGTGTGTCCAAACCGCGAGTTTGGCGAACTGACTACAACATTGATGATGATGAGACGATGACAAAAAAAATAAATTGGTTCACCGCATTGGCCTTAGGCATGAGTACATTGTCTCTGGCTGAAACTGTCACTGCACCTACCCTGACGGAGCAACCGCCAGTCACCACGACGGTGGTAGGGGATGCGGCCATCATTCCGATGAGTGCATCCATCACACCTGCACCCAATGTGCCAGTCCGTGATGCGAAACTCTTGTTTGCCGATGTCGCCCCACCGCCGGGAACATTTGCCCTACAAGGGACTCGTCCTGAAGGGCTGATTGAGTTTGGTGTGCGCAGTGATGAAGTGGTTTCACAGGCGATGCTGGATCTGGAGTTTACCCCTTCTCCTACACTGCTTCCGCTGGAGTCGCAGGTAAAAGTCTATCTGAATGATGAGTTGATGGGGGTTGTTGCGATTGCCAAAGAGCAAATGGGTAAGTCTAATCGTATCCAGATGCCTATTGACCCGCGTTATATCACCGATTTTAACCGTATACGCTTAGAGTTTCTCGGCCGTTATCAAGGCTCTTGTAAAAATTTGGCGAATACTTCGTTATGGTTGGATGTGAGTCAAGCTAGCTCGCTGAACCTGCGTTTTCAGACCTTGCCACTGGACAATGAGCTTTCTCATTTCCCGCTACCGTTCTTCGACAGCCGGGATAATCGGCCATTAACCCTGCCGATGGTCTTTGCCAGCCAACCCGATTTGGCGCAACAACGTGCTGCCGGGATCCTCGCCTCCTGGTTTGGTGCCAAGGCGCAGTGGCGCGGTCAATCATTCCCGACGTTGTTTAATCAGTTACCTGATCAGCACGGGATTGTTTTTGCCACCAATCAACAGCGCCCGGATTTCTTGAAAGATTTGCCGGCGGTGAATGGCCCTACGGTGGAGATGATTAATCACCCGGATAATCCTTATGTGAAATTGTTGCTGGTACTGGGGCGTGATGACAATGATTTGATTACGGCGGCGCAAGGCATTGCTCAGGGCAGTATTTTGTTTCGTGGCCAGAGTCTGACGGTGGATAAAGTAGAGCAACTGCTCCCGCGTCAGCCTTATGATGCACCAAACTGGGTGCGAACGGATCGGCCAGTGAAATTCAGTGAATTACAGCAATTTGCAACTCAGCTTCAGACTGCTGGCCTTGAGCCAGGGCCAATCACCCTGTCACTCAGTTTGCCACCTGACCTGTACCTGCTTCAAAGCAGTGGCATTGAGATGCAACTGAAATATCGCTATACACCGCCATCACTTCAAAATGG
Organism: Serratia sp. HNCC26DJ244; assembly: GCF_057180565.1. NCBI lineage: Bacteria > Pseudomonadati > Pseudomonadota > Gammaproteobacteria > Enterobacterales > Yersiniaceae > Serratia > Serratia sp. HNCC26DJ244. The sequence continues at coordinate 20,199 of NZ_JBXUGO010000020.1, forward strand.
TTCGCGCCTGGATATCAGTATCAATAACCAATTTGTCCAGTCCTATCCCCTATTATCCGAAAACAAACAGGGTTCGCAGCTATTACGTTTACCACTATCGCAGGGGCTGACTGATAACGCTAAGGAGGTCAGTATCCCGGCACTGAAACTGGGAGCGACCAATCAACTGCGTTTTGACTTCGATTACCTGACGTTGTTGTCCAGTGGTGAAGAAGGTCGTTGTGAAAATTATTCGTTGGTGTTGAACCGTGCGGTGATCGATGGTGACTCAACCATCGACTTTTCTGGTCATCACCACTTTATTGCCATGCCTGACTTACGTGCCTTCGCCAATGGCGGTTTCCCGTTCAGCCGTTTGGCTGATTTATCACAGACCTTGATACTGGTGAACAAACAGCCGCAGCCTGCACAGGTCAGTGCATTGCTTAATGCGTTAGGCAATATCGGGGCGCAAACCGGTTACCCGGCATTGGCCTTTACATTGGCCGATGACTGGTCACAAGCCAAAGATAAGGATGCCGATATTCTGCTGATTGGTACCATTCCACCAGAACTGCGGGATGACAGCAAAATCAATCTGTTGGTGGACGCCACCTTGAGCTGGGTAAAAAGCCCGGTACGTCAGTTACCGCTGTCAGAGATGGCGATACAACAGGGTGATGTGGCAGCTGAGAGCAAAACCACCATTAGTTCATCCAGTGCCATGTCGGCAATTATTGGCGTGCAATCCCCGTTCCATGCTCAACGTAGCATTGTGGCTTTGCTGGCGGACAGCCCGCGCGGTTATGAATTATTAAACAATGCGCTGCTCGACAGTGGCAAACGTGATGCGGTATTGGGTTCGGTGGCGGTGATCCGTGAGTCGGGCGTCAATAGTCTACGTGTCGGCGATATTTACTATGTGGGCCATTTGCCATGGTGGCAGCGCATTTGGTATGCCCTGTCGACACACCCCATATTGCTGGCTGTGATGGCGGCCATTGTGGTGATCATCGTGGCGCTGTTGCTGCGGCGTGGTTTGAGGGCTTTCAGCCGTCGTCGTTTGGCACCTGAAGATAGGGATTGATGGCCATGACGGGAGGTTGCCTGCAACGTCTGCTGTCTGGTGTATTGCTGCTGTGTGCCGTCAACACAGCAACCGCCTGTGAATGGCCGGCCTGGCAGCAATACCGGCAGTTTTATATCAGCGATGATGGGCGGGTGATTGATCCCAGTAGCCCAAATCTGGTGACTACCTCAGAAGGGCAAAGCTACGCCATGTTCTTTGCTCTGGTGGCTAATGATCGGGCAACGTTCGATAAACTGCTGAAATGGACGGAAAACAACCTGTCTGCTGGCTCCCTGACGGCCCATCTGCCGGCCTGGTTGTGGGGGAAGAACGATCAAAATCATTGGCAGGTGTTGGATAGTAATTCCGCGTCGGATGCGGATTTGTGGCTGGCTTATGACCTGCTGGAGGCCGGGCGCTTGTGGAAAAACCATCATTACCAACGTATGGGCAGGTTACTGCTGCAACGGGTTGCTGGTGAAGAGGTGGCAGATATTCCCGGTTTGGGGAAGATGCTGTTACCGGGCAAGGTGGGTTTTGTCGCTGAAGAACGTTGGCGGCTCAATCCCAGTTATTTACCGCCACAACTCCTGGCACGTTTTGCTCGCTTTAATGGGCCCTGGAAAGCGATGAAGAAAAGTAACCAGCGCTTGTTGTTGGAGACTGCGCCACAGGGTTTTTCACCCGATTGGGTGATTTGGCAAGCTGACAAAGGTTGGCAAGCGGATGAGGTTAATCCCAATATGGGCAGTTATAACGCTATCCGCGTTTATCTCTGGGCGGGCATGTTGGCAGATGAAGACCCGCATAAAGTGGCACTAGTGAAACAATTCCAGCCGATGGTGCAGATGACCACCCAGCTTGGTGTGCCACCCGAGGAAACGGATACCGCTACGGGTAAAACCACGGGTTATGGCCCGGTTGGCTTCTCTGCCGCGCTACTCCCGCTGTTAGCCACCCAGCCTGCGGTACTGGCTCAACAACGCCAGCGTCTAGCGGATCCATTACCGAGTGATGCCTACTTTAGTGCTTCTTTGATTCTGTTTGGCCAGGGTTGGGATCAACAACGTTATCGTTTTAATCGTCAGGGTGAACTTCTACCCTCTTGGGGCAGCAAATGCGTAACTACAGACTAGGCTGGCTGAGCCTATTACCGTTAAGCCTGGCCCTATTGCCGCAGGTGCAGAGCGCGGAAACTGTTGCGCCTGAGCAGTGGCTGCTGGAGCAGGTACGTATCGGCGAAGCGAGTAATAAAGATGATTTGGTCAGTCAGTCACTTTACCGTCTTGAGCTGATGGCGCCGGATAATCCGGAGGTGATCGCCGCACGTGTACGTTTGGCATTGCGCCAGGGTAATCAGGCATTGGCGCAGCAATTGCTGACTAAACTGAAACAGGCGGCACCACAATCTGCGGTTTACCACCAGGCAGAAATCAGCCTATTGATGACCCAGCCGGAAATGCGTCAGAAGTTGCAACAGGCGCGTTTGTTGGCCACAGCCGGTCATTTGCAGGAAGCCAAAGCCCAATACGATCAGCTATTTAATGGCCCCCCACCCACACTCGATCTGGCAACGGAGTATTGGCGGCTGGTGGCTAGGTTACCCGGCCAGGAACCCGTGGCGATACAGCAGTTACAGGCACTGGACCAGCAATATCCCAACAATATAACTCTGCGTATGGCGTTGGCGCAGATGCAGTTTAGCCAAGGGCAGGATGCGCAGGCTTATGAGCTATTGCAGCAAGTTGCCGCTGACCCTAATGGGCGTTCTTTCGCTGCCGATTTGTGGTTGGCGAAAGCCAAAGAAATGCCCGTCAGCTCACAGAGTGTGCTGGTGTTAAAACGCTTTATCGAGGTTTTTGCTGGCAGTGAGCAGGCGGTTAGTGCACAACCAGAGTTAGCCCGGCAACAGGCCTTGCTGGCGGACCCTGCCTATCAGGCACGGGTAACCGGTTTGGCGCAGGTGGAGAAAGGCGCCAGTAGCACGGCGATCCCGGAGCTGAAAAAGGCGTTATCCAGCAGCCCCAATGATGCTGAAGTACTGGGTGCTCTGGGGCTGGCTTATTCCCGTGCGGGTGACCGGCCACAAGCTTTGCGCCTGTTTGAGCAGGCGGCGAAAGTAGAGGGTAACAATAATAGCGACAAATGGCAGAGCCTGATCAAGAGCACCCGTTACTGGATAACGGTGGATGAGGGTGACAAGGCACTGAAAGCCAATAATCTGCCGCTGGCACAGCAAAAATATCAGCAGGCACGGCAGATTGATCAGAGTGATAATTATGCGTTGATTGGCTTGGGTGATGTGGCGGTGGCTGAAAAAGACGATAGCCGCGCAGAGCGCTATTATCAGCAGGCGTTGCGTTTGGACCCGGCGAGTGAGAGTGCTATACGGGGGGTGGTTAATATTTATCAACGGCAGTCTCCGCAAAAGGCGTTGGACTATCTTAATCGTCTGCCCCGAGAGCAACAGACCAAGGTGAGTGGCATCTTTGATGAACTGCAATTGGACATGTTGAAACAGCAGGCGGATGAGCTGGTGCAGCAGCAGCAGTGGTCACAGGCGATAGAAAAATATCAGCAAGCCTATCAGAAAGCGCCAGACGATATCTGGCTGACTTACCGCTATGCGCAAGCGCTGCGCCAGATGGGGCAACAGCAGCCAGCCGATACGCTGTTTCACCGCTTAGTACAGCAGCACCCTAATGATCCACAACAGATTTATGCCTATGCGCTCTATTTGTCGAGTAGTGATCGCGATACCCAGGCGTTGGCACATCTGAACAGGTTACCCCAAGCGCAGTGGGACGATAATATGCGCGAAATGGCGCAACGGTTACAGATGCAGACGGTGCTGGATCATGCCGAGAAACTTCGTACCGCCGGTAATGAACCTGCGGCGATGGCCTATCTTAGTCAACAGCCAACAGAGAGTCGCATCAAACTGACCCTGGCAGATTGGGCGCAGCAAAGAGAGGCTTATGATGAAGCGCTGGCGAGTTATCAATGGGTTCTGGAGCGAGACCCCAATAATCCGGATGCTCGCCTGGGTGAAATTGAATCCTATGTGGCGCAAGGCAAACTCAGCCAGGCGCGGCAGAAATTGCAAGCGACTCCACCGATAGCCGATGACTCAATTAATACTCAGCGTCAGGTTGCCAATGCCTGGGCGGCGGTGGGAGAGCCGCAAACCGCACTGGATATTTTTACGCGGCTGAAAACGGCTGCCCAGCAACAGCCAAACGGGCAGGAGAAAGCCTTGCTATACCGTGATGTGGCGCGGCTTGAACAGACTCAGCAGTGGCCAGAAGCGGCAAAACTGGATTACCAGCAGGCGATGGTCGCCAGCGGCATCACGCCAACGGTGCCAGAGGACAATGACAGTTACACGCGTTTGACACGTAGCAATGCCACCGACGATTGGTTAAAACGTGGCATTCGCTCCGATGCAGCCGACCTTTATCGTCAGCAGGATGTTAAGGTCACGCTCGATCATGACTACTGGCATTCAAGCGGGACTGGGGGGATCTCGAATTTTCAGGCACACGACACCATGCTACAGGTGGATATGCCACTGTATGATGGCCGTGCTTTCTTGCGTACCGATATTGTGCAGTTAGGAGCTGGAACTTTTGATACCAATAATGGCAGCCACTTTGAAACCTTTGGTACGTGTAATACCGTAGGTTGCAGCAGTGATCTACGTCAGGACGCTACCGGTACCAGTGTGGCAGCGGGTTGGGAAAACGACCACTGGCAAGCGGATATCGGTACTACCCCACTGGGGTTTGATGTGGTCGATTGGGTGGGCGGTGTCGCCTACAGTGGTGACTGGAATAATATTGGCTGGACGTTGGGCGCATCACGACGGCCGATGGCCAGTTCGTTGCTGGCTTTTGGCGGGACCCGTGATCCTAATACCGGTATTACCTGGGGTGGCGTGCGGGCAACAGGAATCTACTTGAGTGGCAGTTATGACCGGGGTGGCGATCATGGCGTATGGGCGGATGTTAGCGCTCATCAACTCACCGGACAAAATGTGGAGAATAACCAGCGTCAACGCTTGATGGCGGGTTATTACTATAAAGTGATCAATGAAGATAACCGCCGGCTCTCCATTGGGTTGAGTAGCACGTTATTGCACTATCAGAAGGATTTGAGTGGCTACTCTTTGGGGCAAGGGGGCTATTATAGCCCGCAAGAGTCTATGTCATTGTCGGTGCCGATAAATTACCGCCAGCGTACCGAAAACTGGTCATGGGAACTGGGGGGGGGCGTGTCGATTTCCCATACTAAAACCGATGATCAGCGACGTTATCCCTTACAGGGATTGATCCCTGATTCGCTGCCAGATAAAGCGGCGATAGAAAGCGGCAGTACCTCTTCCGGTATCGGTTACACACTGCGGGCAATTATCGAACGCCGCTTGAGCTCTCATTGGACGGCGGGGGCGGGGATTGATATTCAACAGGCAAAAGATTATACACCGAGCCATATGTTGCTCTATTTACGTTACTCGTTTGATGGCTGGCAGGGTGATCTCGATATGCCACCGCAACCACTGACACCTTACGCTGACTTTAAGTAGAATATTGGGTGTGTCATCTAGCGGGTAGTTTTGCTACCCTGTGGTTAATTTACACCCACGTGTATTAATCAGCCGAGCCATTGGGTGCTGCCAATACCATTATCGCTTGGATAATGATTCGGCATGAAATTGAATAGTGGAGAACGGGTTTGCGTGTCAGGCGTTCATTAACAATCAAGCAGATGGCGACGGTGTCGGGTATAGCGCTGGTGACATTTTGCATTTTTATCATCATTCAGCTGTTCCATTTAGTACAGCAGCAGCGGGTTGATTATAGCCAGCAGATGGAAAGTATCGCTGACTCGGTGCATAAACCCTTGGCACAGGCGGTGCTGCGTATGGATATGCCGGAAACCCAAAATTTGCTTAATACACTGCCGCCAATCGGTATTCTCTCTCGGGCAGATATTGTGTTGCCCAATCAGTTTCAGGTTCAACATGCTGATTTCACCGCTCAGCGCCCGGTCCCCGCTCTGGTGATGCGTATTTTTGACTTGCCAATACAGGTCTCAATGCCGCTTTATTCCTCGGAGCCGATTACTGCCAATAGTCAGCCATTAGCTTATCTGGTACTCCAGGTTGATTCATACCGGATGTATCAGTTTATCCTCAGTACGCTGTCTATGATGTTGTCGACTTATCTTTTACTTACCCTAATTTTGTCCGTTGCTATTACCTGGTGTATTAACCGGTTGTTGGTGCACCCGTTGCGTGCCATGGTCCGTGAGTTGGAAAATGTTCCGCAAGAGGCGTTGCTTTACCACCAACTGATGTTACCCGCCCAACATCACGATGATGAGTTAGGGGCGCTGGTGCGTAATTATAATCGCAACCAGCAGGCGATGGTTAAGGCGCATCTGGCGAGTTCCCGCAATGCCATGACATCTGGACTCGATTCATTGTTGTTGACTGCGCCGTTTGAGCAGCGTCGGTTTGCCTTGTTTTTACAATCCCAATGGGATATGCAGACCCAGCAAGTGATCGCTGCGGAAGTTTTTCCCTATTGGTTGCAGGATGACACGGCTATCTTGCCAGCAGCGCTGTTACCATTGGTCGAAGGTCGGGGGATGATAGTTCCCATTGGCAACTGGATGCTGGCTGAATCGTGCCGCATTTTGGCTAACTGGCAAGCCAAGGAGATTAACCTGCCGCTGGCGGTGAAAGTCTCGGCACTGCAGTTACAGCAGCCGGAGTTTGTCCCCCTCCTGAAGCAGCAGTTGACAAAATGTTCAATTAATCCAGGCAAACTGTGGTTGGAAATCACCGCAACGGCGTGTAATAACGATGTTGACGCCACTCAAGCGCAACTGAGCTCTCTGCGTGAGCTGGGGGTGGGGGTGGTACTGGTGGTTATCGATGCGACCAATGTCAGCAGCCTTAAGCATTTGCCATGGGATTCGATTAAAATCGCCGCTGAGGTTATTGCTGGTGTGCCAGAGTATCAGGCAATGACACAGACTGTGAGTCGTGTTGCTGCTGAGTTTCACCAACCGATGATGGCGGAGGGGGTTGCCACTGGGGCGCAACGGGAATGGCTACTGCAACAGGGGATTCGCCGTGGTCAGGGGCCGCTGTTTGGTCAGTTGCTGCCAAAGGAAGAGTTTGAACAGCGCTTTTTTGGTGTAAAAAAACTGTGATCTTGTTGGTAAAAAAGCGGCCAAATCTGTTTTCAATGTGTTAATGCTCACATATATCATAACTTTATATCAACAGAGTCGTTCATTGCCTTTATCCTATCGCCAATTTTAATGGCTCATGTCGAATTTTATCCCCCACTTTATGAAATTTGCTGAACTTGGGTATCTAATTTAGGGAACTTTTTATGGCTGATCTACCACTTAAACCTTCCACCTCTTCACCAGCGATTCGACGAGGCCTGTTTATTCTGGCTGCCGATCTTTTGTTGTTTGTGGTGTTGCTGCAAACTTTGCCATTTAATGCCCAAGAGAATATGGGGCTGGCCTTGTTGGTATTTATCGGTATTTTGTGGCTGACTGAGGCGATACATATCACCATTACTGCGCTCTTGGTACCGATTATGGCGATCGGGATGGGGATCATGAATGTGGATAAGGCACTGGCGTCTTTTGCCAACCCCACCATTTTCCTGTTCTTCGGTGGTTTTGCGCTGGCTACTGCATTGCATATTCAGAAGATTGATCGGTTGATTGCCAATCGGCTGCTGCTGCTAGCTCGTGGCCGGATGTTGGTGGCTGCCTTGATGTTATTTGCTACTACGGCAGCACTTTCCATGTGGATCAGTAATACGGCGACGGCGGCCATGATGTTGCCGCTGGCGATGGGGATTTTGTCGAATCTTGACCGGGAGCGGGAACATAACACTTACGTTTTCCTGTTGTTAGGGATTGCTTACAGCGCCAGTATCGGTGGGCTTGGCACCATGGTTGGCAGCCCACCCAATGCTATTGCTGCCGCCCAGCTTGGGCTGGATTTTATGGGTTGGATGAAGTTTGGTATTCCGGTGATGCTGGTATTGATGCCGCTGATGGTAGGCACGCTCTATCTGATGTTGCGCCCCAGCCTGAACCACCAGTTCAGCATTAGCCTGGAAGAGTTCACCTGGAGCCCGTCACGTAAGATCACCCTGGGTATTTTTTTGCTTACCGTGGTGTGCTGGATTTTTAGTAGCTACATCAGTGCGGTTTTAGGGGGAATAAAACAGTTTGATACCGTGGTTGCGGTCGCGGCAGTGATCCTGATCGGTATCAGTGGGGTTGCCAGTTGGGCGCAAATCCAGCAGAACACCGAATGGGGCGTCTTGATGTTGTTCGGCGGTGGTTTGACGCTGAGTGTGATCTTGAGAGATACCGGTGCCAGTAAAGTAATGGCAGAAGGTATGGCGACTCTGTTTGGCAGCAGCCACTGGTTTATTATTATTCTGGCCGTTGCGGTATTTATTATCTTCCTGACTGAGTTTACCAGCAATACCGCCAGTGCTGCGCTGTTGGTACCGATCTTTGCCACCGTTGCCGAAGCCCTGGGGATGCCCCCAGCACTGTTGACCATTGTGATCGGTATTGGGGCTTCCTGCGCCTTTATGCTACCGGTCGCCACGCCGCCCAATGCCATTGTTTATGGTACCGGGATGATACGCCAGAGTGAGATGGTCAAAGTCGGTTTCTGGCTCAATATTATATGTGTGCTGGTTGTCACCCTGTTCGCCTGGTTCGTCTGGCGTTGAGTTGTCGGGCAGCGCGGATTGCCTGCCCTGATCACAGGACGTACATCGCTGTGCGTCCTTATTATCTTCAGTAGATATCTGTATCAATCGCGGTGTTCCTGCCAAATGTCAGGCCGAGTAATCAGGCAACCTTTCCCACCACTTGAATTACCACAGTGAAAAACTGATTCGTTTCATCTCTTAAAATTTACTAATAACTATTTAGGGTGAACAACAAATTATTTCCATGTTGTTATTGCAGTGTTATTTTTGCGCGTGCGATGAACAGTGTAGACGAGTGAATGCCTACCTATCGCACCGTTTCCCCCCTAAGGATGTTGAAAATGAAAAAACAATTCTATAAAAGCCTTTATTTTCAAGTGTTAACTGCAATTACGTTAGGTGTCTTGCTCGGCCATTTCTACCCTGATCTTGGTGCTCAGATGAAACCGTTGGGTGATGGGTTTGTTAAATTAATTAAAATGATTATCGCCCCAGTGATCTTCTGTACCGTCGTGACTGGTATCGCAGGTATGGAGAGCATGAAAGCGGTGGGCCGTACCGGCGCGATTGCGCTGTTGTACTTTGAAATTGTCAGTACTATTGCGCTATTGATCGGGCTGGTGATTGTGAATGTGGTACAACCGGGGGTGGGAATGAACGTTAACCCCGGTACACTGGATGCCAAATCGGTGGCGGTGTATGTCCAACAGGGGGCCGAACAGGGGATTGTCCCGTTCCTGCTGGATATTATTCCCGGCAGTGTGATTGGTGCGTTTGCCAGTGGCAATATCTTGCAGATATTACTGTTTGCCGTGTTATTCGGTTTTGCACTCCATCACTTGGGTGAAAAGGGGCAACTGATCTTTAACGTGATCGAAAGTTTCTCGCGCGTGATCTTTGGCATCATCAATATGATCATGCGTCTGGCACCGATAGGGGCGTTCGGTGCCATGGCATTCACTATCGGTAAGTATGGTGTGGGCACACTGGTACAACTTGGGCAATTGATCATCTGTTTCTATATTACCTGTGTGCTTTTTGTGGTGGTGGTGCTGGGCTCGATTGCCCGTTACACCGGTTTCAATATCTTCAAATTTATTCGTTATATCAAAGAAGAACTGCTGATTGTGCTGGGAACCTCTTCTTCCGAATCGGTACTCCCCCGCATGTTGGATAAAATGGAGAAGTTGGGGTGCAAGAAATCGGTAGTGGGGTTAGTGATCCCGACTGGTTACTCCTTCAACCTTGATGGCACCTCAATCTACCTGACCATGGCCGCGGTATTTATCGCTCAGGCAACCAATACCCAGATGGATATCATTCATCAGGTGACATTGCTGGTGGTGTTATTGCTCTCTTCCAAGGGGGCGGCGGGCGTCACGGGCAGCGGTTTTATTGTGTTGGCCGCTACTATTTCGGCAGTGGGGCATTTACCCCTGGCGGGTTTGGCGCTGATTCTGGGAATAGACCGTTTTATGTCAGAAGCACGCGCATTGACCAATCTGGTGGGTAATGGTGTGGCGACGGTGGTGGTGGCTAAATGGTGCAAGCAACTTGACCAGCAGCAACTGAATCACGAACTTAACAACCCGGTAGCTCAACCAGAGCCAGTCAAGTCCACTCTCTGATTTTTCCTCGCTAGACCCCGGTTCATTCAAGTTGCAGCTTACCCCCTGCAGCTTGAGTGACAACAAAGTAGAGGTTATTTTTCACATTGCTAAGTAACATCCATCAATATGCGTGGTCTAACAACGTGGTACACTTTGTGCCTTGTGAAATTCAGGGCACAGCGACCCAGGTTATTCGATTGAAATCTGTATAAAAATTTGAAAAGTGATCAAGTAGGGGTTTACATGCAGGGTACCAGAATTCGTCTTTTAGTGGGTGGGCTGTTGTTGGTTGCGGCCAATAGTTGCGCGCTGGCTGAAGCACTACAACCGGATCCCGCCTGGCAGCAAGGGCAATTGGAAAATGGGTTTTCCTGGCAGATCCTTGATACACCACAGCGCCCGAGTGATCGGGTTGAATTGCGGCTGATGGTCAATACCGGCTCGCTGGTGGAGTCTTCCCAACAAGTGGGTTTTGCTCACCTGTTACCGCGTATTGCCGTGACGCGTAGCGAGAGTTTTACCCCGCCTCAGTTACGTTCGTTGTTACAGCAAGGCGTGGATAGTGACAAGCCATTCCCCCCCGCGATTAGTTCTTATGATTTCACCGTTTATAACCTGAGCCTGCCGAATAACCGCCCGGATCTGCTTAAAGAGGCGTTGGCCTGGCTTGCGGATACCACCGGTAAACTAGCGATAGACCAGCAAACTGTGGATGCGGTGATCAATAGCGATATGGATCCCATTGGCACCTACCCGCTGAATCCGCAAGATTCTTGGTGGCGTTATCGGCTGAAAGGTTCAACACTGTTGGCGCATGACCCAGGGCAACCGATTAAGCGGCCCGTAGATATTGAACAACTGAAGACATTTTACCAACAGTGGTATACCCCTGATGCCATGACGCTATACATCGTCGGTAAGGTGGATAGCCGCAGTTTGAGTGAACAGATCAATAAGGCTTTCTCGTCACTTAGTGGCAAACGCGAGACACCTGCCACCATGCCAACGTTAGCTGCGTTACCTGTCGATCCGGTCAGTTTCCCGAGCGATCAGGTGAAGCAGAGTACGCTGTCAATTATGTGGGATACCCCTTGGCATCCTATTCGTGATTCGCAAAGCCTGAATCGTTACTGGCGTAGTGATATCGCCCGTGAAGCCTTGTTCTGGCATATTCAGCAGGTGTTGCAGAAGAACGGGCAGAAAAATATTCAACTAGGGTTTGATTGTCGCGTACTGTATCAACGGGCTCAGTGTGCAATCCATCTCAACTCCCCTAACAGTGACCTGAACAACAGCTTGGCGGTGATTGCCCGCGAATTGGCCAATGTGCGTAAAAATGGTTTCTCTGCGCAGGAATTCACGGCATTGCAGGGGCTGAAGGCGGAACAGCTCAACAAACTGTTTACCACCTATGCGCGCACCGATACTGATGTGTTGATGAACCAACGCTTGCGTTCACAGCAAAGCGGTGTGGTGGATATCCCTCCTGAGCAGTACCAACAGTTGCGCCAGGCGTTTTTGGCTTCATTAACGCTGGAAGCGCTCAATCAGGAACTGAAACTGCAATTGTCGCAAGATGCCACCTTGGTGTTGCTGCAACCCAAGGGGGAGCCGGAAATGAACATGAAGCAGTTGCAGGACATTTACAATGGCATCATGACACCGGGTCAAGTGCCCCATGAAGAGGTCAAACCGGTCGAAGCCGTGAAAGCGACCGCCGCAGAAACCCACCTGCAGTAATCTATACTCATGCAGGCTGCAGGGGATATTCTTGCAGCTTGCATGATGACTAATCGCCATCTTGCCGCTCCTTTCTGCTACAATTTCGCCCCCAATCATCTTGAGCAATAAGTCATCATGCGATTAAACCCCAGCCAACAACACGCAGTGGAGTTCGTTACCGGACCTTGTCTGGTGCTGGCCGGTGCCGGTTCCGGCAAGACGCGTGTGATCACCAATAAAATCGCCCATTTGATCCAGCAATGTGGTTATCAGGCCCGGCAAATTGTGGCGGTGACCTTCACCAACAAAGCCGCGCGGGAGATGAAAGAGCGCGTGGCACACACCATGGCACGCAAAGAGGCCCGTGGCCTGATCATCTCGACGTTCCACACGTTAGGGCTTGAGGTGATCAAACGCGAATATGCCGCTTTGGGGATGAAATCCAACTTCTCGTTGTTTGATGATCAGGATCAGTTGGCGCTATTGAAAGAACTGACTGAGAAATGGCTGGAAAATGACAAAACGCTGGTGGCGCAGCTTATTTCCACCATATCCAACTGGAAGAATGACCTGGTGGACCCGACACAGGCCATGGGGTTGGCTCGCTCTGAGCGTGACAAGTTGTTTGCCCATTGCTATGGGTTGTATGAAACCCATATGAAGGCCTGTAACTTATTGGATTTTGACGATCTGATCCTGCTGCCGACCTTACTGTTACAGCGTAATCAGGAAGTACGCGAACGCTGGCAGAACAGAATCCGTTATCTGTTGGTGGATGAGTATCAGGATACCAACACCAGCCAGTATCAACTGGTGAAATTGCTGGTGGGTAACCGCGCGCGTTTTACCGTGGTGGGGGATGATGACCAGTCTATTTACTCTTGGCGTGGTGCCCGCCCACAAAATCTGGTGTTGCTGAAGGAGGATTTCCCCCAATTGCAGGTGATTAAACTGGAGCAAAACTACCGTTCCAGCGAACGTATCCTGAAAGCTGCCAATATCCTGATTGCCAATAATCCCCATGTGTTTGAAAAACGGCTTTTTTCCGAGTTGGGTTACGGCGAAGAACTGAAAGTGATCACCGCCAACAATGAAGATCATGAGGCGGAACGGGTGGTGGGTGAGCTGATTGCCCACCACTTTATCAAGAAGACCCACTACGGTGATTATGCCATTCTCTATCGAGGCAACCATCAGTCGCGGGTGTTTGAAAAAATGCTGATGCAAAACCGCATCCCGTACAAAATTTCAGGGGGCACTTCCTTCTTCTCGCGCCCCGAGATCAAGGATTTGCTGGCTTATCTGCGCGTGTTGACCAACCCCGATGATGACAGTGCCTTTTTGCGTATCGTCAACACCCCAAAGCGCGAGATTGGGCCGGCAACGCTGCAAAAATTGGGGGAGTGGGCCAACCAGCGCAATAAAAGCCTGTTCAACGCCAGTTTTGATCTCGGCTTGGGCCAACACTTGACTGGCCGTGGTTTGGAATCATTACAGCGCTTTACCCACTGGATGGCAGAAATAGCGCAAAGGGTGGAACGTGAACCACTGGTGGCGGTGCGTGATCTGCTCCGGGGCGTGGATTACGAAAGCTGGCTATTTGAAACATCCCCCAGCCCGAAAGCGGCTGAAATGCGCATGAAAAACGTCAACACGCTGTTTGGCTGGATGAGCGAAATGCTGGAAGGTAGCGAACTGGATGAGCCGATGACCCTGACCCAGGTGGTGACGCGCTTTACCCTGCGCGACATGATGGAGCGGGGGGAAGGTGATGAAGATCTGGATCAGGTACAACTGATGACGCTACATGCCTCCAAGGGGCTGGAATTCCCCTATGTGTTCCTGGTGGGGATGGAAGAGGGGCTGTTACCCCACCAGAGCAGCATTGATGAGGACAATATCGACGAAGAGCGCCGTCTGGCTTATGTCGGCATCACCCGCGCGCAGAAAGAGCTGATTTTTACTTTATGTCGTGAACGCCGCCAATACGGTGAGTTAGTGCGCCCAGAACCCAGCCGTTTCCTGTTGGAATTGCCACAGGATGATCTCGCCTGGGAGAGTGAGCGCAAAGTGCTGAGCCCACAAGAGCGAATGCAGAAAGGGCAAAGCCATTTGGCGAATGTGAAAGCGATGCTGGCGAAGGCCAAAGGGGGATAAAGTCAGGCGATAGTGAGTCAGCTTCTATTCTATCAGGCGATGCAAACTAATCTTGCTCATCCAATAATAGCGGCCAATGGGCATTGCCTTGCCAGCGGCTTTCTTGTTCCAGTGCTTCAGCGCCCAATGGGTGTTGGCCTAACCAGCCATGGGGCAAAATAACATGCAGCTCTTGCTGATTAGCCCGTAAGCGTACCGCAGGTAGGGTGTCGTCGCGGCGGCGGCTGGCAAAGATGATCGCTAGGCGCAGAATGCGACACAGATGCTGTGCCATCTCGGCGGGCACGGCGTTTTGTTGGCTTAACAGTGACAGGTCAAGAGCATCGCACTGGTTTTGCAACAAGGTGGCCAACAGCTTTTTCTGTGCTGGGGTAAAGCCGGGCAAATCAAGGTGGCGCACCAGATAGGCCGCGTGTTGTGGCGCTTGTTTAAAATCGACACTTAGGCCAATTTCATGGAGCAGGCAGGCCGCTTGCAGTAACTCACGGCAGCGAGTATCCAACGGCCATTGGTTGGCAGTCTGCAAACAGAAGTTCGCCGCCAACTGGTTCACGCGCTCACCCTGCTCGATATCCAGCAGATAACGGCGTTGCAAATTGCGCAGTGTCCGGCTGCGAATATCTTTGTCCACCGGTAAATGCAACATGCCGTACACTAAGCCTTCACGCAGTGCACCGCCTGCCAGCATCATGCTTTCAATGTTTAATTCTTGGAAAATAGCCAGCAGGATGGACAGGCCACTGGGGAATACCAGCGCACGCTCTAGCGTCAACCCTTCAATTTCCAGCTCTTCCAATTTGCCACATTGAATGGCGCGCTGTTTTAGTTGGCGTAGTTTGGGTAGGGTAATGCATTCGTCCATTCCCTGGGCAACCATAATTTCTTGCAGTGCCTGCACCGTGCCAGAGGCACCAACACAAATCTGCCAACCATGCTGCCGCAGTTGTGGCGCGATGGGGCGCACCATCTCACGGGCTGCCAACTCCGCCGCTTCAAAGTTATCCCGCTCCAGGTCGCGGTTACTGAAAAAACGCTCAAGCCAGGTAACGCACCCCATCGGCAGGCTATAAAGTTGATCTGCCTGCGCGGCGGTACCCACCACCAGTTCAGTACTGCCGCCGCCAATATCCACCACCAAGCGCTGTTCAGGCCCTCCGGTGGTATGGGCGACCCCGTGATAGATCAACCTTGCTTCTTCTTCGCCGGTGATCACTTGTATTGGGCAGCCGAGAATGGCTTCGGCGGTGTGTAGAAATTCGCTGGCATTGTTTGCCAGGCGCAACGTGGCGGTGGCCACCACGCGCATCTGTTCGCGTGGGATATCTTGTAAGCGTTCGGCAAATAACCGCAGGCACTGCCAGCCACGCTGTATCGCTTCTTGGGAGAGATGGTTGTTTTGGCCCAAGCCCGCCGCCAAGCGCACTTTACGCTTGATACGCGCCACGGTCTGGATACTGCCAGCCACCTCACGCACCACCAACATATGGAAACTGTTAGAACCTAGGTCGATGGCGGCATAGAGGGTGCTGGATGTGGGCATAGTGATTGGTCAGCTTGTGCGTTTACGGTGATTACGTGGCGCATTACCACGGCGGGGTGCACTACCACGGCGCTGGCCATTGCTGCCTCTTGGGCGCATTAGGCGCTTCGGTGCCGGCAAATCACTCATTAACGCCTCACTATTGTATTTACTCACCGGAATGCTGTGGCCGGTATAGGTCTCAATGGCGGGTAGGTTAAGAGCATACTCTTCACAGGCTAGGCTGATGGAGTGACCACTTTCCCCGGCGCGGCCAGTACGGCCAATACGGTGAACATAGTCTTCACAGTCATCCGGCAGATCGTAGTTGAATACATGGGTGACCAACGGGATATGCAAGCCACGGGCTGCTACATCGGTTGCCACCAGGATATCCAGGTTGCCCTTGGTGAAGTCATCAAGAATACGCAGGCGCTTTTTCTGCGCTACATCACCGGTCAATAAACCAACACGGTGACCATCAGCAGCCAGATGGCCCCAGATCTCTTCACAGCGGTGTTTGGTATTGGCGAAAATAATACAGCGATCAGGCCACTCTTCTTCAAGCAGTGTCTGCAACAGGCGCATTTTTTCTTCGTTGGAAGGGTAGAACAGCTCCTCTTTAATGCGGTGACCGGTTTTTTGCTCCGGCTCCACTTCCACATATTCGGCGTTGTTCATTTGTTCAAAGGCCAGTTCACGCACGCGATAGGACAAAGTGGCGGAAAAGAGCATATTCAGCCGTTGATTGACGCTAGGCATGCGGCGGAATAACCAACGAATATCCTTGATAAAGCCCAGATCGTACATCCGGTCAGCTTCATCAAGTACCACAACCTGGATTGCCCCCAGGTCAATATAGTTCTGCTTGGCATAATCAATTAAACGCCCGGTGGTGCCAACCAGGATATCTACCCCGTCTTGCAACACCTTCAACTGCTTATCGTAGCCATCACCCCCATAGGCCAAGCCCAGTTTCAGCCCGCTTGATTGTGACAGGGCTTCAGCATCGGCATGGATCTGTACCGCCAGTTCACGGGTGGGCGCCATGATCAAGGCTCGTGGCTGGTTGGTTTGGCGATCTTCTTTTGCCGGGTGAGTTAACAAATAGTGAAAAGTAGACGCTAAAAATGCCAGCGTCTTTCCGGTACCGGTTTGCGCCTGACCTGCAACGTCGCGCCCACTGAGAGTGAGCGGCAATGCTAACGCCTGAATGGGCGTGCAGTGGTAAAACCCTTTTTTCTCAAGGGCTTCAAGGACTAACGGGTGCAGGGCGAAGTCGGAAAACTTCTGTTCGGTCAAGTGTGTTTTGCTCATAGTGTGTTAGAATATCAGCTAACTGTTGCTTTACGAAAGCATATCCGTTGAAATAAACACGGTGAAATAGACCCAAGTGCATTCAAGCTGTCATCAGAAGGGCAGTATATACTCTGGTGAGCTGACATAAATAGTCAGTGCTCCGGGCGTATACACCTAGCCAACATTGGCAACTTGAATAGAGACGGGTATAAAATCGCCTGAGTTGGTTAATGCTACACCAACAAGGTAGACATGATCCTGTGGAGTAGAATATGAGCGATAAAATTATTCACCTGACTGACGATAGCTTTGATTCTGATGTGCTGAAAGCCGAAGGGCCAATCTTGGTCGATTTCTGGGCTGAATGGTGTGGTCCGTGCAAGATGATTGCCCCGATCCTGGATGAGATTGCTGAAGAATTCGCTGGCAAGCTGACTATTACCAAGCTGAACATTGATCAAAACCCGGCTACCGCCCCGAAGTATGGCATCCGTGGTATTCCTACGCTGTTGTTGTTCAAGAATGGTGAAGTGGCGGCGACTAAAGTGGGTGCGTTGTCCAAGAGTCAGCTCAAAGATTTTCTGAGCGCGAATCTGTAAGCGGGGGGCATACCCAGGTTCCATCAGAGGTTGCAGCCAATAGTGCTGTAGCTGACATGGCGTTGGGTATCTACCCAGTGCAGGCGTCTGGCAGCGGATTTACTGCTAGACGCCCGCCAAGAAGCGTGTTAAGTTTAACCACACTGCATATAGAACTTACCTGAAGTATTAAATCTAAAGAGTCTGAATCTAAGCTTTATGTCGAATCATCGGCCCTGTCATTTGACTGTGAATTTAGCCTACGTTTTGACAATCAAGCGGTTTTGCAAAATCAGTTTTTAAAGCACCTTTGATCATCAACTGCCAGTGCTTATGTCCCGTGTAAGGTGTTTCTTACCTCGATGTTTAATGGTTTTAGTGATCGACTGTGCAGTAACAGGCACGAATATCTAATGCATTTCAAGCTGTAGCAAAGCGGCAACCCAACCACCCTGAATGACTGTGTGAGTGAGTCCTGCCAGTTTGAAAAGCAACGGGTAAAATACGCTGCCATACCA
This sequence comes from Serratia sp. HNCC26DJ244, assembly GCF_057180565.1. Classification (NCBI taxonomy): domain Bacteria; kingdom Pseudomonadati; phylum Pseudomonadota; class Gammaproteobacteria; order Enterobacterales; family Yersiniaceae; genus Serratia; species Serratia sp. HNCC26DJ244. The sequence continues at coordinate 38,419 of NZ_JBXUGO010000020.1, forward strand.
TTCACGTTACAAGTTCGAGATATACCCCGAGTTTAAGAACCTCTACTATGAATCTTACCGAATTAAAGAATACGCCGGTTTCTGAGTTGATTACTCTTGGCGAAAATATGGGGCTGGAAAACCTGGCCCGTTTGCGTAAACAGGACATTATCTTCTCTATACTTAAGCAACATGCGAAAAGTGGGGAAGATATCTTCGGCGATGGTGTGTTGGAGATACTGCAGGATGGGTTTGGTTTCCTCCGTTCTGGAGATAGTTCCTACCTCGCAGGCCCTGATGATATCTACGTTTCTCCCAGCCAAATCCGCCGTTTCAATCTCCGCACTGGTGACACCATTTCCGGTAAGATTCGTCCACCTAAAGAAGGTGAGCGCTATTTTGCCTTGTTGAAAGTGAATGAAGTCAACTACGACAAGCCGGAAAACGCCCGCAACAAGATCCTGTTCGAAAACCTGACACCGCTGCATGCTAACTCGCGTTTGCGTATGGAACGTGGCAATGGGTCTACTGAAGATCTCACTGCGCGGGTGCTGGATTTGGCAGCACCGATTGGCCGTGGTCAACGTGGTTTGATTGTCGCGCCACCCAAGGCCGGTAAGACCATGCTGCTGCAGAATATTGCCCAGAGCATTGCTTACAATCACCCCGATTGTGTGTTGATGGTGTTGCTGATCGACGAACGTCCGGAAGAAGTGACCGAGATGCAGCGCCTGGTGAAAGGTGAAGTGATCGCCTCTACGTTTGACGAGCCTGCTTCACGTCACGTACAAGTGGCGGAAATGGTGATCGAGAAGGCCAAGCGCTTGGTAGAACATAAAAAGGATGTGATCATTCTGCTTGATTCCATTACTCGTCTGGCACGCGCCTACAACACCGTGGTACCTGCTTCAGGCAAGGTGTTGACCGGTGGTGTGGATGCCAATGCCTTGCACCGTCCCAAGCGTTTCTTCGGTGCTGCACGTAACGTTGAAGAGGGCGGCAGCCTGACCATCATCGCTACGGCACTGGTTGATACCGGTTCTAAAATGGATGAAGTTATCTACGAAGAGTTTAAAGGTACCGGTAACATGGAACTGCACCTGGCACGTAAAATTGCCGAGAAGCGTGTCTTCCCTGCTATTGATTACAACCGTTCCGGTACCCGTAAAGAAGAGCTGCTTACCACTTCGGAAGAGCTGCAAAAAATGTGGATCCTGCGGAAAATCATTCATCCGATGGGTGAGATTGATGCAATGGAGTTCCTCATTAATAAATTGGCGATGACCAAAACCAATGATGAATTCTTCGATATGATGAAGCGTTCATGATTGGGTGAATAAAAAAGTTGTCGAACGCCATGCCTAGTCATGGCGTTTTTTGCTTTTGGCGGATACGATAAGCAAGAGTAATAACTAAGTGAGCAATCCTGATGACTTACTGAGACTTCGTCTTATTTGCACTTATCACCTTAAGGTGATGAGTGCAAATGTATGAAGACATGTCTATTGTCATAGGAATTGACTGAAAAGGTTGCTGGGTGATGATAGTGGTGCCATTTTTACTCATGCTAAGCTACCTTATCTTTTTTTAGAGATTCGTTAACCGTGAACATACTCACTATGAGTACTGAAATCCTTTTTGTTTTTCTGTTTTCTTTGGCTTTTTTGTTTGTTGCCCGCAAGGTAGCAAAGCGCATTGGTTTGGTTGATAAGCCGAATTATCGGAAACGTCATCAGGGCCTAATCCCGCTGGTTGGGGGGATTTCTGTTTATGCTGGCCTGTGTTTCGCTTTCCTGATCACCGATGTACCGATTGTGCACAGCAAGCTCTACCTCGCTTGTGCGGGTGTGTTGGTGTTCGTTGGGGCGCTGGATGATCGTTTTGATATTAGTGTCAAAATTCGAGCCACCGTGCAGGCCCTGGTTGGAGTGGCGATGATGCTGTTCGCCGACCTCTATCTGCATAGCCTCGGCCAGGTATTTGGTAACTGGGAAATGCTGCTGGGTCCGTTTGGCTACTTGGTGACCCTGTTCGCTGTTTGGGCGGCGATCAACGCCTTTAACATGGTGGACGGCATTGATGGTTTGCTGGGTGGACTCTCCTGTGTGTCATTTGGTGCCATGGGGATTCTGCTCTATCAAAGTGGCAACAATGAGCTCGCCTTTTGGTGCTTTGCCATGCTGGCCGCCATTGTCCCTTATATTTTACTGAATCTGGGTGTTCTTGGCCGCCGCTATAAAGTATTTATGGGGGATGCGGGCAGCACGCTGATTGGTTTTACCGCTATCTGGTTACTGTTGCAAAGTTCGCAAGGGGAAAACCATCCCATTAGGCCAGTGACGGCACTCTGGATTATTGCCATTCCTTTGATGGATATGATTGCCATCATGTATCGTCGCCTGCGCAAGGGGATGAGCCCATTCTCACCTGATCGTCAACACATCCATCACCTGATTATGCGCGCCGGTTTTACGCCGCGTCAGGCCTTTGTTTTGATCACGTTGGCCGCGGCAATCCTGGCAGCGATAGGTATTATCGGCGAACGGCTAAGTTTCATTCCGGAATGGGTGATGTTGGTGCTGTTTTTGCTAGCATTCTTTTTTTATGGCTATTGCATTAAACGTGCGTGGCGTGTTGCTCGTTATATCAAACGTATCAAGCGCCGTATTCGTAATTCAATGCACAACAAGCAAGTACCTTAACCTGAGGCTTTAGGGCAGTGATGATTTCTGAAACAACGTCTGATAAGAGTGCTACGGTGGTCGACAACGAACTGGATATTCGCGGTCTGTGCTCTACCCTGTGGCGCGGTAAAAAATGGATTATTGGTTTTGCGCTGCTGTTTGCTGTGGTCGCACTGCTTGTCTCCTATCTGGTAAAGCAGGAGTGGAGCGCCACCGCAATCACTGACAAGCCAACAGTTAATTCGTTGGGGGGATATTACTCTCAGCGACAATTCCTGCGTAATCTTGATGTGCGCACCATGCCCGCGGTGGCGGGTGAGCAGCCAGGGATTGCCGATGAAGCCTATAATGAATTCATCATGCAGTTGGCCGCCTATGACACACGTCGCGAATTCTGGTTACAAAATGATTATTACAAACAGCGTCAGAAAGGGGATGCACGCGCCGATGCGGCGTTGTTAGATGAGCTGATTAACAATATTCAGTTCACCCCTCGTGATGATAAAAAAGTACTCAATGACAACGTGAAGTTAACGGCAGAAACTGCCGCTGACTCTAATCAATTGTTGCGCCAGTATGTGGATTTTGCCAGCCACCGCGCGGCACAGCATTTGAATGAAGATATTCAGGGCGCTTGGGCTGCGCGTACTACCGCTATGAATGCCCAGGTCAAACGTCAGGAAGCGGTGGCAGATGCGGTTTATCAACGTGAGCTCAAGAGTGTCCAGCAAGCACTGAAAATTGCTGAGCAACAAGGGATTAACCGTGCTCAGACCAATATTCCGGCAGAACAGCTACCTGATTCTGACCTTTTCATGCTGGGTAAACCGACGCTTCAAGCGCGTCTGGAAGGGTTACAGGCATCAGGTCCAACCTATGATCTCGATTATGACCAAAATCGGGCCATGCTGACCACCTTGCATGCTGGCCCGACGCCAGATACTAATTTTCAGACATTCCGCTATCTGCGTACACCAGAAGAGCCGGTGAAACGTGACAGCCCACGCCGGGTATTCTGGTTGATTATGTGGGGGGCGATTGGTAGCTTGGTGGGTGCTGGTGTGGCTTTGGTGCGTCGGCCTCGCAGTTGAGATAAAAGAAAGTTGAAATAAAAGAGCGTTAAAATAAGCATGTCCTAGGGAGTTCAGGCGGCTATTCAGGTTGTTGCAGCTTGAAGGATAGCGGGATTTTATTGACGGACACATCTACCCAAGTTCAATGAAGTTGCAGGTAGGCAGCAAACGAGAGACAAATCGGTCATCACCGATTTGAACAGCACTCGTGCTGGCCCGAAGGGTGAACCTCAGAGATGAGGTTCATTCATCCCGATGAGCTTACATGGGTAAGTGATTCGGGTGCACGAGCGTAGCCCACACCGCTGCAGCTTTATTGATGACGGGGATAAGTGCCCCATTTGCAGGTTTGCCTGCAGTTTACAGACCAAAAGAGATTCGCTGTGAAAGTGTTGACTGTTTTTGGTACCAGGCCGGAAGCCATCAAAATGGCTCCTTTGGTACATGCTCTGGCTCAGGACGAAGCCTTTGAATCTAGAGTCTGCGTTACGGCACAGCATCGTGAGATGTTGGATCAGGTATTGCGGTTGTTTGAAATCGTACCTGATTATGATCTGAATATTATGAAACCGGGCCAGGGGCTGAGTGAAATCACTTGCCGTATCCTGGAAGGGTTAAAAGGCGTGCTGGAAGATTTCAAACCGGATGTGGTGCTGGTTCATGGTGATACGACGACGACCATGAGCACCAGTCTGGCGGCATTTTATCAGCGTATTCCGGTGGGGCATGTCGAGGCAGGATTGCGCACGGGGGATCTCTATTCCCCTTGGCCAGAAGAGGCCAACCGTAAATTAACCGGTCATTTGGCGATGTACCATTTCGCGCCGACGGAAAATTCGCGTCAAAACCTGCTGCGTGAGTCACTGAGTGATGACCATATTATCGTAACTGGTAATACAGTGATTGATGCATTGTTTTGGGTACGTGACCGCGTTATGTCTGACGCTACCCTGCGTAATAGTCTTGAACAGCGCTACCCTTTCCTGGATGCCAATAAGAAGTTGATCCTGGTGACAGGGCACCGCCGTGAAAGTTTTGGTGGCGGTTTTGAGCGTATTTGCAGCGCACTGGCAGAGATCGCGCGCCAGCACCCAGAGGTGCAGGTGGTCTATCCGGTGCACTTGAACCCGAACGTCAGTGAGCCAGTCAACCGCATTTTGAAAGGTATCGAAAACGTCATTCTTATCGACCCGCAAGACTACCTGCCTTTTGTTTATCTGATGACTCACGCTTATCTGATCCTGACCGACTCGGGTGGTATTCAGGAAGAGGCTCCTTCACTGGGTAAACCGGTGTTAGTGATGCGTGATACCACTGAGCGACCGGAAGCGGTGGATGCCGGCACGGTGCAATTGGTAGGAACAGATGTAGCCAGAATTGTTGATGCGGTTACCCGGTTACTGACAGATGACAACGCCTATCATGCCATGAGCCGGGCGCATAACCCTTACGGTGACGGGCATGCCTGCCAGCGTATCCTCGAAGCTTTAAAGAATCATCAGGTGACACTATGAGTTTTAACACGATTTCAGTTATTGGCTTGGGTTATATCGGCTTGCCAACAGCGGCGGCGTTTGCTTCCCGCAAGAAAAAAGTGGTGGGTGTAGATGTTAACCAACATGCGGTGGATACCATTAACCGTGGTGCGATCCATATTGTCGAACCCGATCTGGACCGCGTAGTGAAGACGGCGGTTGAAGGGGGTTACTTACAAGCGGTGAATAAACCCCTGCCCGCAGATGCGTTTCTGATTGCGGTACCCACGCCATTTAAAGGGGATCATGAGCCCGATTTAGCCTATGTGGAAGCCGCGGCGAAATCACTGGCGCCGGTACTGAAAAAAGGCGATTTGGTGATCCTGGAGTCTACTTCCCCGGTGGGTGCGACTGAGCAGGTGGCATTGTGGCTGGCGCAGGCGCGCAGTGACCTCAGTTTCCCTCAGGATGCCGGTGAACAAGCCGATGTTAACATTGCCTATTGTCCAGAGCGTGTGTTGCCCGGGCAGGTGATGGTGGAACTGATCCAGAATGACCGCGTGATCGGCGGGATGACGCCGAAGTGCTCTGAGCGTGCGAGTGAGTTGTACAAAATCTTCTTGGAAGGTGAGTGTGTAATCACTAACTCTCGTACCGCCGAAATGTGTAAATTGACGGAAAACAGTTTCCGCGACGTTAACATTGCTTTTGCCAACGAACTTTCACTGATCTGTGCTGATCAGGGCATCAATGTATGGGAGCTGATCCGCTTGGCTAACCGCCATCCGCGGGTTAATATTTTGCAGCCTGGTCCTGGTGTCGGTGGGCACTGTATCGCCGTTGACCCTTGGTTTATCGTGGCGCAGAACCCGCAGCAGGCCCGTTTGATCCATACTGCCCGGTTGGTTAACGATGGTAAGCCACTCTGGGTGGTTGATCGCGTCAAGACGGCGGTGGCAGATTGTCTGGCAGCCACCAACAAGCGCGCCAATGAAGTAAAAATTGCCTGTTTTGGTCTGGCGTTCAAACCGAATATTGATGATTTGCGTGAAAGCCCAGCGGTTGAAGTGGCTCATCTGATTGCTGACTGGCATGTGGGTGAAACGTTAGTCGTAGAGCCCAATGTGGAGCAATTGCCAAAATCTTTGGCCGGTCATGTGACTTTGAAAACCCTTGCCGAGGCTTTGCAGCAGGCAGATATTGTCGTGATGTTGGTTGATCACAAAGAGTTCAAGGCGATTAAACCGCAAGAGGTTAAACAGTCTTGGATCGTTGATACTAAAGGAGTTTGGCGTTGAAACGTATTCTGGTTACCGGCGGGGCCGGTTTTATCGGCTCTGCCGTAGTAAGACACATTATTAATGGTACGGCAGATAGCGTAGTGGTGGTGGATAAGCTAACGTATGCCGGTAATCTGGATTCATTGGCGGTAGTGGCGGATGATGCGCGCTATGCTTTTGAACAGGTGGATATCTGTGACCGGCCTGCACTTGACCGGGTGTTTGCGCAATACCAACCCGATTTAGTGATGCACCTGGCGGCAGAAAGCCATGTGGACCGTTCTATTGATGGCCCAGCCGCGTTTATCGAAACCAACGTAGTGGGTACTTACACTTTGTTGGAAGCGGCCCGCCATTATTGGCAAGGTCTGGCGGAAGAGAAAAAACCGGCTTTCCGTTTCCACCATATCTCTACCGATGAAGTGTATGGTGATCTGCATGGTACGGACGACTTGTTTACCGAAACCACGCCTTATGCACCAAGCAGCCCTTACTCTGCCTCTAAAGCATCCAGCGACCATCTGGTGCGTGCCTGGTTGCGTACTTATGGTTTGCCCACTGTGGTCACCAATTGTTCCAATAATTATGGCCCTTACCATTTTCCTGAGAAGCTGATCCCATTGGTGATCCTAAACGCGATTGCGGGTAAACCCTTGCCGGTTTATGGCAATGGCGCACAGGTGCGTGACTGGTTGTATGTGGAAGACCATGCCCGGGCGTTGTATCAGGTGGTCAAAGAGGGTGTAGTAGGGGAAACCTACAATATCGGTGGGCATAACGAACGTAAGAATCTCGAGGTGGTGCACACGATTTGCGATCTATTGGAAGAGTTGGCACCGAACAAACCACAAGGTGTGGCTAAATATCGCGATTTGATCACTTACGTCAAAGATCGTCCCGGCCATGATATGCGCTATGCCATTGATGCCAGCAAGATCGAACGTGAGTTGGGTTGGCGCCCACAGGAAACCTTTGAAAGCGGTATCCGCAAAACGGTCTCTTGGTATCTGAACAACGAAACCTGGTGGCGTCGGGTACAAGACGGCTCCTATGCTGGGGAACGTTTAGGGCTGAGCCAGTAACCTCCTCCTCGTTTTTCAAGCAATCTTGTGGTTGGTTGTATTACCTGGCCCATTGATGGGCTAGGTCATTAAGCTGATTACAGTTTAATAACCTATGACTAAAAGGACTTTCGCAGTGCGAAGGTGAGTCAAGGAGTCAAGATGAAAGGTATTGTTCTTGCTGGCGGTTCGGGAACGCGTTTGCACCCGATTACGCGCGGTGTCTCCAAGCAGTTGCTGCCTATCTATGATAAGCCGATGATCTATTATCCAATCTCGGTGCTGATGCTGGCCGGGATCCGCGATATTCTGATTATCTCTACCCCTGAAGATCTGCCTTCGTTCCGCCGTTTACTCGGTAGTGGTGCGGAGTTTGGCATCAACCTGAGTTACGCCGAACAGCCTAGCCCAGACGGACTGGCGCAAGCCTTTCTGATCGGTGAAGAGTTTATCGCTGGGGAACCGAGCTGCCTGGTGTTGGGTGATAACATTTATTTTGGCCAGGCCTTTAGCCCGAAACTGAAAAACGTGGTCAATAACTTGCATGGTGCCACGGTATTTGGTTATCAGGTGATGGACCCAGAGCGCTTTGGTGTGGTGGAGTTTGATGACCAGTTCCGTGCGCTGTCAATTGAAGAGAAACCCCTCGAGCCTAAATCCAACTGGGCGGTCACTGGCCTCTATTTTTATGATAATCAGGTGGTGGACTTCGCCAAGCAGGTGAAACCTTCGCCCCGTGGCGAGTTGGAAATCACCACCATCAACCAGATGTATCTGGAGCGCGGGCAATTAAGTGTTGAGCTGCTAGGCCGAGGCTTTGCCTGGCTTGATACCGGTACTCATGACAGTCTGATCGAAGCCAGTACCTTTGTACAAACTGTGGAAAAGCGCCAAGGGTTTAAGGTCGCCTGTCTGGAAGAGATCGCTTGGCGTAATGGTTGGCTGGATGATGAAGGTGTCAAACGTGCTGCATTGGTGTTAGCCAAAACCGGCTATGGCAAATATTTGCTGGATTTACTCCATGTCCGTCCACGCCAATATTGAGCCTTTGGGCTGGGAAAGCGAATTTTTCCATATCAACAGTGCCAAACTGGATTTTTCTGAGGTGGCACCGCCGCTGGTGCCCGCTGAGCTGGATGCTTATGCCCTGGTTCAGGCTAAAATTCCGGCGTCGCGTCTTGATTTAGCCGATGGGCTGGCCGGTTTGGGTTTTCGGTTGGCGGAGGGCGAAGTTGATCTGGTGCTAGAAGTTGGCATGGAAAGTGCTTCATTATTACCGGCAGTGCGCATGGCTCAAGTGGAGGATATTCCCTTGCTGCGCCAGGCAGCGACGAACGTATTTGCTGCCAGCCGTTTCCGTACCCCTTGGTACGGGGAGCAAGACAGTGGGCGGTTTTACGCCACCTGGATTGAGAAAGCGGTGTTGGGTACCTTTGATCATCAGTGCTTATTGGTGCTGGGAGAGGGGGGCGAACCAGAAGGATTTGTCAGCCTGCGTGATATTGGCCAACAACAGGCCCGTATTGGTTTGCTGGCGGCATTTCCGCATCAACAAGGAAAGGGGACCGGTTCACGGCTAATGGTAGCTGCGATCAATTGGTGCCAGCAGCAACGGCTGCCGCGCCTGTGGGTTGCGACTCAAATAAGTAATACCGCCGCGTTACGGCTCTATCAACGGCACGGTGCCGCTATACAAAGCACCGCGTATTGGTTCTATAGAGGTTTACATGATTCCATTTAATGCACCACCGGTTGTTGGCACTGAACTTGATTATATGCAGGCAGCGATGAGCAGCGGCAAGCTGTGTGGCGATGGTGGTTTTACTCGTCGTTGCCAGCAATGGATGGAACAACATTTCGTCAGCCCGAAAGTATTGCTGACCCCTTCTTGTACTGCATCACTGGAGATGGCAGCCATACTGCTGAATATCCAACCTGGTGATGAAGTGATCATGCCAAGCTACACCTTTGTGTCGACAGCTAATGCGTTTGTACTGCGTGGTGCAGTGCCAGTATTTGTTGATTTGCGTCCAGACACCATGAACATCGATGAAACCAAGATCGAAGCAGCGATCACTGACAAGACCCGCGCCATTGTCCCTATGCACTATGCCGGTGTGGCTTGTGAGATGGACACCATTATGGCGCTGGCGAAGAAATACAACCTGTTTGTGGTAGAAGATGCCGCGCAGGGGGTGATGTCGACATACAAAGGTAAAGCGCTGGGGACTATTGGGCATATTGGTTGCTTCAGTTTCCATGAAACCAAGAACTACACCGCCGGTGGTGAAGGTGGTGCAACCCTGATTAACGATCCTGTGTTGATTGATCGTGCGGAAGTGATCCGTGAGAAAGGCACCAACCGTAGCCAGTTTTTCCGTGGTCAGGTAGATAAATACACTTGGCGTGATATCGGTTCCAGCTATTTGATGTCAGACCTACAGGCGGCTTATCTGTGGGCACAACTGGAAGCGGCTGAAGAGATTAATCAGCGTCGCCTCAAGCTGTGGCATAACTATTATGATGCATTCAAACCTTTGGCAGACGCCGGGCGCATTGTGTTACCGAGCGTGCCAGAAGATTGTGTGCAGAATGCCCATATGTTCTATATCAAACTGCAAGATATGCAGCAGCGTACCGCGTTTATCAATTATCTGAAAGAAGCAGAGATCATGTCGGTATTCCACTATCTCCCACTGCATAGCTGCCCGGCGGGTGAGATGTTTGGTCGCATGGCGGGTGAAGATCGTTTCACTACTCAAGAGAGCGAACGCCTGGCGCGCCTGCCACTGTTCTACAACATGACTGATGTTAACCAACGCACGGTAATCAATACTATCCAGAGTTTCTTCGCCTGATATGTCACTGGCAAAAGCATCAATCTGGACTGCCGGGTCCACGCTGATAAAAATAGGCGTGGGTTTGGTGGTGATTAAAATGCTGGCGGTGACCTTTGGCCCCAGTGGTGTCGGGTTGGCGGGTAACTACCGCCAACTGATTACCGTGCTGGGAGTGCTGTCCGGAGCCGGTATTTTTAACGGCATCACCAAGTATGTTGCCGAATATCACCATGATCCCCAGCGCTTAAAAAAAGCGGTGGGGACGGCATCGACGATTGTGCTGGGCTTTTCAACGTTACTCGCGCTGATATTTCTGTTGGCCGCCGAGCCTATCAGCCGTGCGTTGTTCGATCATACTAAGTATGTGAATGTCGTGCGCGCGGTGGCATTTATCCAGATGGGGATCGCTTACGCCAACCTGTTTTTGGCGATCATTAAAGGCTACCGCGATGCCATGGGTAATGCCCTGGCGGTGATCGCCGGTAGCTTTATTGGTGTGCTGGCGTTCACTTTATGCCTCTGGGTGGGCGGATATGCCGGCGCCTTGACCGGGTTGGCCCTGGTCCCCGCGTTGGTGGTGTTGCCTGCTGGCTTTATGCTTTGGCGGCGTAAGGCGCTGCCGCTGCATTATCTGGCTCTGGCCTGGGATAAAGCTTTGGCGAGCCACCTGGGCAAATTTACCATTATGGCGTTGATCACCTCGGTGACCCTGCCGGTGGCTTATGTGATGATGCGTAACCTGCTGGCAGCGCACTACAGTTGGGATGACGTGGGGATTTGGCAAGGGGTGAGTAGTATCTCTGATGCTTACTTGCAGTTTATTACCGCCTCTTTTACGGTTTATTTGTTGCCGACATTGTCGCGCTTGCAGGAAAAGCACGCCATTTCGCAGGAAATTATCCGTTCACTGAAGTTTGTCTTGCCTGCGGTGGCCGCCGCCAGCTTTACCGTCTGGCTGTTACGTGATTTTGCCATCTGGTTACTGTTCTCACCCCAGTTCATCGCTATGCGTGATCTGTTTGCCTGGCAACTGGTGGGGGATGTGTTGAAAGTGGGCGCTTACGTTTTCGGTTATCTGGTGATTGCCAAAGCGTCACTGCGTTTCTATATTCTGGCAGAAGTCACCCAGTTTATATTGCTGACGCTGTTTTCCCACTGGCTAATCCCATTGCATGGTCCGTTGGGTGCAACACAGGCTTATATGGCAACCTATATAGTGTATTTCGCGCTCTGTAGCGGCGTATTTATTCTTTATCGTAGACGAGTATGATGACACTGATCCACGTACTGGGCTCTGATATCCCCCATCATAATCAGACGGTGCTGCGCTTTTTCAATGATGTGCTGGCAGAGCGTCTACCCTCTGAACAGGTCCGCCATTTTATGGTGGCAGCCAAAGATGCCGACGCATTGGGGCATTATCCCAAGTTGGATATCGAGGTTTTGCCGGATAAGAAAAGCCTGGCTGCGGCGGTGATTGCCCGCGCTCAAGCCAGCCGTGATAACCGTTTCTTTTTCCATGGGCAATTTAATGCCGCGCTGTGGTTAGCATTGCTCAGTGGCAAGATTAAAGCACATCAGGTGAGCTGGCATATCTGGGGAGCCGACCTGTATGAAAATGCCACTCACTGGAAATTCCGTCTGTTCTACCTGCTACGGCGTATTGCCCAAGGGCGCGTGCACCATGTCTTTGCGACGCGGGGAGATTTAAATCACTACCGGCAACGCCATGGGCGGGTTCCTGGCTCGTTGCTCTATTTCCCTACGCGGATGGACCCAAGCTTGACGGGGATTGAGGTCAACAAAAAGAGTACCGGACCGATGACCATTCTGCTGGGCAACTCCGGTGATAAAACTAATCGCCATATCGAAGCGCTACAGGCTATCCATCAGCAATTTGGCGCGGATGTGCAGGTGATTATCCCCATGGGATATCCCGCCAATAATCAGGCCTATATTGAGCAAGTGCGTGCCGTTGGGGTGAAATTGTTTGGTGAACAGCATCTACAACTGCTGACTCAACAGGTGGCGTTTGATGATTATCTCAATATCTTGCGTGAATGCGATCTCGGTTACTTTATCTTTGACCGCCAGCAAGGTATAGGTACGTTATGTCTGCTTATTCAGTTTGGCGTGCCGTTTGTATTGAGCCGTAACAACCCGTTCTGGCAGGATTTGGCTGAACAGCATTTGCCAGTACTGTTTTATGGTGACCCGTTGAATGAAACCGTCATCCGTGAGGCGCAACGCCAACTGGCCACCTTGGATAAACAAGCCATTGCCTTTTTTAATCCGAACTATGTTGATGGCTGGCAGCAGGCTCTGGCGCTGGCAGCAGGAGAAAACCCATGACCCTGGCGCAGTTTGGTGGGTTGTTTGTCGTCTATTTGATTGGCGCGCTGTTTGTACTGTTCCTGACGTATCAGGAGTTTCGGCGTGTACGATTTAATTTCAACGTCTTTTTTTCTCTGCTCTATCTGTTGACGTTTTACTTCGGTTTTCCACTGACTTGCCTGCTGGTTTTCCAGTTTGATGTGGCGGTGGTCCCGGTAGAATATCTGCTGTATGCCATTCTTTCCGCAACCAGCTTTTATGCGATTTACTACGTTAGCTACAAGACGCGGTTGCGTAAACGCAGCAAACAACAGTCGCATAAGCCGCTGTTTACCATGAACCGTGTGGAAACCAACCTGACCTGGATACTATTGGCCTTGGTGGCCATGGGCACCGTTGGCATCTTCTTTATGCAGAACGGCTTTCTGTTGTTCAAGCTCAATTCCTATAGCCAGATTTTCTCCAGCGATGTGGCGGGAGTAGCGCTTAAGCGTTTTTTCTATTTTTTCATCCCGGCGATGCTGGTGGTCTATTTCCTTAAACAGGATCTGCGCGCCTGGTTTGCTTTCCTGTTGGCGACAGTTGCCTTTGGTATTCTGACCTACGTGGTGGTGGGGGGGACCCGCGCCAACATCATTATCGCTTTCTCATTGTTCCTGTTTATCGGCATTGTGCGTGGCTGGATTTCGTTGTGGATGCTGGTGGCGGCCGGGGTGTTCGGTATTGTCGGTATGTTCTGGCTGGCGTTGAAACGCTACAGCCTGGATGTCCGTGGTGCGGAGGCACTCTATACTTTCCTTTACCTGACACGAGATACCTTCTCACCCTGGGAAAACTTGGCATTATTATTGCAAAATTACGACAAGATTGATTTTCAGGGGCTGGCACCGATTGCCCGTGATTTTTACGTTTTCATTCCTGCTTGGCTATGGCCTGGGCGGCCGGACTTGGTGCTGAATACCGCCAACTACTTTACCTGGGAAGTGCTGGATAACCATTCCGGGTTGGCGATCTCCCCGACCTTGATTGGGTCACTGGTGGTGATGGGCGGTTGGTTGTTTATCCCGCTGGGTGCCGTGGCGGTGGGGCTGATTATCAAGTGGTTTGACTGGTTGTATGAGCTGGGCAGAAATGAGCAGAACCGCTATAAAGCGGCTATTTTGCAGGGGTTCTGTTTTGGTGCGGTGTTCAATATCATCGTGTTGGCGCGTGAGGGGGTAGATTCCTTTGTCTCGCGCGTGGTGTTCTTCTGTATTATTTTTGGTGCTTGTCTGGTATTGGCAAAATTACTGTACTGGCTGTTTGATGCTGCTGGGCTGATTAAAGCCCGTGTGATGCGTAAGCGTAGGTTGGCGGCGACTGCCAACTCTCTTCTGCAAAGGAAAGAGTAACAATGGAAGCAAACATTTCGGTTCCTAACTATGAGCTACGTGGTTTTAGCTTATGGGGATTTCGTGATATGGCACAGTGTATGGATTTTTTGTTTGAGGGTGGCCAGGTTAAGCAAGGCACTCTGGTGGCGATGAATGCTGAAAAAATCCTGAATGCGGAAACCGATCCGGCACTGCATGGACTGCTTGACCAAGCAGAATATAAATACGCAGATGGTATCAGTATCGTGCGTTCGATCCGCCGTAAATATCCTGGTGCGCAGGTTTCCCGCGTGGCGGGGGCGGATTTGTGGGAAGCCATGATGCAACGGGCCGGGCAGGAGGACACACCGGTGTTTCTGGTCGGGGGGAAACCAGGAGTATTGGCGGAAACCGAGCAAAAGCTACGCACCCAGTGGAACGTTAATTTGGTGGGGAGCCAGGACGGTTACTTCAAGCCGGAACAGCGGGAAGCGCTGTTCGAACGCATTCGTGACAGTGGCGCGGCGATTGTCACTGTGGCTATGGGGTCGCCAAAACAGGAGATCCTGATGCGTGACTGCCGTGAGGTGCATCCACAAGCGTTGTATATGGGCGTAGGCGGTACTTACGACGTGTTTACTGGTCATGTAAAGCGTGCCCCTAAGGTTTGGCAAAATCTTGGTTTGGAGTGGCTTTACCGCTTGCTCAGCCAACCAAGCCGTATTCGCCGTCAGTTGCGGTTGCTGAAATTTGTCGGTTATTACTATAGCGGCAAGATGTGAGCCCCTATTGGGCTTACCTCTTGTTTGCGGTTGTTTGCGGGTACGATGTGGGGAACCCAGGCAGCTAAAAAAGCCTTGAAGGGGCCTTTCTGCGGGTTGAGTGAACAAAGCGTAATCAAACGCACCATTTCTGAGAAAAAGCACTAGACAGGAAGGGTTTAAAACCGTAGTATCCCCACCCGCAACGGCGCTACGCGCCCGTAGCTCAGCTGGATAGAGCGCTGCCCTCCGGAGGCAGAGGTCTCAGGTTCGAATCCTGTCGGGCGCGCCATTAATTTTGTGCGCAGGAGCTGCGGTGGTATGATTACCGCGTGAAGTAAAGTAACAATGGTGGCTATAGCTCAGTTGGTAGAGCCCTGGATTGTGATTCCAGTTGTCGTGGGTTCGAGTCCCATTAGCCACCCCATTTTACAGAGTATGACTAACGTAAAATGATGAATTAAAAGCTGTTTTGTGACTGTGCGAAGGTGGCGGAATTGGTAGACGCGCTAGCTTCAGGTGTTAGTGTTCTTACGGACGTGAGGGTTCAAGTCCCTCTCTTCGCACCACACAAAATGTCTAATAAATTTTAAGATTTACATAGACATAAGCTTAAAAATTCACTAGTATCAGCAACATCAAATCGGCGAGTAGCGCAGCTTGGTAGCGCAACTGGTTTGGGACCAGTGGGTCGGAGGTTCGAATCCTCTCTCGCCGACCAAATTCGAAAAAACCTGCTTTTTAGCAGGTTTTTTTTCGTCTGTCGTTTAAGAGGATGAGACAAAACTGCCGGTAGCCTGAGGGATCCCCACAATTTTGTTCATCGATACATTCCCTAGAGAGGAGCAGGTATTCTCTCCAATAATTTTCGGAAGCGATTTACTCAAGGATTAGAGATAACAATGGTCTGAAACCTAATCTGACGGCTTAGCGTAGGTTTTAGCCTCATTGGACTTCAAACCCCGGGAAAGTCCATTCCCAGTCAAAATTATTGACCTGTTTAGTAGATTGGCGCATAATGATAGTGGGTGTTTTTTAACCGAATTTGAATGCTACTAGCTACTACTATTAGGTGACTTTATGGGTGAAATTATTCGAAGCGAGTATCCGGAACTGGATGGTGTGCTTTGGGATTATCACGCCAAGAAAATTCCGGCAGACTTGGCTTTTCATATGTATGAAGAGCGCTGGGGCTTTATTGATAAGAAGCGTATAGCCCCAAAAGAACTTCATCTCATTGATGAACTTACTGAAATTTACGGTAATGGTCTTTTCATGGCCGCATAAAGAGAATGTTGCGTGATTCAGTATAAGATACCACATCATAAAGTAATCAGGTCGGCGTTGGATAATTTCAACGCCGATTTTTTAGTTACAAACGCCATCTTCTTTGGCGGCGGCACCCGGATTGCTCTTGAGATCAATGAGTACAGAGAGTCTGTTGATGTCGATTTTTTGTGCCCTAATAAGGACTCATATCGAGCTGTGCGAGAGCAAGTAACATCTGATTCCCTAGGGTTGCTTGTAAAGAAAGAGTTCAACTATGCAAGAGAGATCAGCTTTGACCGATACGCAGTCAGGACGTTTCTGGATCTACAGGGAGTAAAAGTCAAACTTGAGATTGTTAGCTTCGACAACTATCAGTTGGTAGCAGATCCTCGCAATATTTTTCCTGTACCTTACATAGATAGAGAGACTTGTTTTTATACTAAATTACTTGCAAATACTGATAGATGCTTAGTTGGTCAATGCAAGGATATATTTGATATTATTGCGATGTATGAAGCTTGGGGGGACATACCTAAACGCGCACTTAGCAAGGCCGAAGAACACTATGGCTCCACTGTTTTAAAAAAACTAATTCTCGCCTTACAGCATATACAAGCGAATAAAGATAAATATTATCAAATAGCAGATAATTTGCAGATTAATACCGACTATGCAAACCTGCTCATAGAGAAATCAGCCGAATATCTGCTTATCAACCTATTGGGATTGTAAACGGTTGAAACTCAAATCTCGCTTACAACACCATTAAATTTGAATATTAGCTCGGTAGCTGTTCTACAAACTCACTCAGAATATCTTTTATCGACTTCCCTTGTTGGGTCGTGTAAATTTTTAGTTTTGCATGGTTTTCTGCACTTATATCAAGGTGTACGCGCCACACATGCTTGCGAGAGAGTAATTTGTTCACGCCAAAAATCAGCACGCTGTTGTGATTTCATCCTATCACCTCTGTATTAAATGAACGCAGAGGCAGTGTTGCGCAGTCAATGGATAAAAAACAGATGCTGATTTAAGGCCGCTTACAGAAGATGAGACAAAACGGCAGCGATTCTGGGGGATCAAATTATCTGTTTTGTGATGTGGTAGATGCCATCATTTTCACGTTTACCCACACCAATGACGGTGACCGTGTTCAACTTGATAAACTAGTCAACAACCCTGCAGTTTCATTGGTGACGGGTTTATACCTAAAATCAATCCTTTTCAAGTAGGCCATTGGGGATAAATTCTAATCTGTCTCCTTTTGTCTGTTATCTCTGGGTTTGCTGTCGCCAGTTTGAGACAGCTAATACAATGACTTTAAACAATAAAATAAATTTTCAATTATATCGTCGTTTTAAGGAGACAAGCGGGGCACATTTGAGAATACCCGATAAACCGATTATTTTGGGGGAAGTTGGGGTTGAAATAAAAAAACATTAAAATTCATAAAGATAAATAATTTTATTTTAATCAGCACTCATTTTTCATAAGTTGGCATGACAAGTGCATTGTCTATTACGTAGATGCTCATTCCATTTCTTATGTTTGCCTTAGGCTTCATAAACCCAGGAATGATGCAGAGCCGATTTTAGGGTGCCTATTGTCCACCAGAACGATGAAAACGTTGCTTGCAACGACTCCATCACACTCCGGGCATAACGTTGAGTGAGGCACCGACTCAGTTGTCCTAGACCTGATTGCTTCTTTTAGACACTTACCTGATGGCAAGTGTCTTTTTTTTGTCCTGCAGTCAGAGCAAAAAAAAAGCTCAGCATTTGAGTGCTGAGCCATTCATTAGAGACCGACAGATTGATTACTCGCCGTTTTGCTTCAACGTCAGTATTAATCCTTCGCGGCGCATTTGCGCAGCTTCATCGGCTTGGTGTAGTTTATCTAGGGCATCGGCCAACCAGGAGTAATCATGCGCATCAGGGCGCTGTTGCAATGCAGCGCGGAATGCGTCACTGGCCTGCTGCCATTCACCCTCTTTCAACAGTAACTGGCCTAATGTGCTGTTGAGTAATGGGGTCGCATCATGCAGTTTTATCTGCTGGCGCAAGGCTTTCTGCAACTGTTGCGGATGGTCAGATTTGAGGCGTGGGATCAGTAACACTAATCGGTCATCATACTGACGTTTCAGGCCACTGAGTACAATCTCTTGTGCCAGCTCATGATCATCACACTCAATCAGGTGTTCTACCATGGCGACCTGCAGTGAGACATCATGGCGTATTTTACGACTCTGATCTTTCCACCAACACTTCAGCCCATCGCTCCCTTCATCTGCCATTGCCTGATTCATTAGACCGATATAAGCCTGTTGTTCTAGAGCCTGAATCTCTTCTTCGCTATGCAGCTTGATCTTGCTCATCGAAGGTAGAATGTCCAACAGAGACGTATAAGCGCCAGTGCTTAGATAAGCCTGCTCAGCGAGTCGCAACACTTCCGGGTGACGGGGGGCCAGATCCAGCAGACGGTCAACACCGTGCCGTGCTGCGTGGTTTTCCCCCTGAGCCAACTGGAGACGTACACGAGTAATATCTACGGGCAGTTGATCGGTATCGGCGGCCTCTGCGGCACGTTCCAGATACTGATTGGTACGGAACTGATCCCCACGTTGTTGGGCGGCTTCTGCGGCCAACAGGTAGTTCACTACCGGTTGTTCAGCGTGATCGGCATTGCGGGTCAGCAGTTTTTCAACCTGCTTGTAATCACCTTCTGCCAGCTTGAGCAATGCGGCTTTGGTTTGTTTGCGAGCACGGCTGCGTTTGCGGCCAACGAACCAGCCGCGTGTACGGGCACCGGTATGGAAAATACGGCGTAATATCCATTCAATGACAAACAGCACCAAGAATAGCAGGATCACCATAATCACCAGACCGGTGAGGCTGGTTTCAATATTGTAATTGTCAGTTTGGATCAGCACGTAACCTTGGTGACCGGCCAACATTGGCCCCACCACGACACTGGCAATTAGCACCAGGAATAGGAATAGCACGCGTAACATAGCTTATCCCTCCTGATGAGTAGCAGGTGCTTGGCTCAACAGATTACGCACCTCGGTCTGCATCAGTTTTTCCAGTAGAGGCTGGCTTTTGAGCTGACTCGGTACATCCATTGAAATTGATTGCTGGAGCAGACTATCCAACTCATCCAGAAACGCTTTGGTTGCTGGGTCATTGCCATCGAAATAAGCGCGAACCCAGGTTGAAACGGTTTCCAGCGACTGTTTATATACCTCATTTTGGTGGCGAGGTATTGCCTGCGCGGCGATCAACAAGCGCGAACGGATATTTTCACGCAGATAGATATCTTGATTTGGTGCCAATAACGGTTCAGCACCGCTATCGCGGCGGCGGATGGAAATAAAGTCCGCCATAAACGTATGCCAGCTCTTGGTCAAGTTTTGGCGCCATTCGCTCAGTGAGCCCGACAGTTGACTGTCGTTCTGCTCCATAGGATGTCCATCACGCTGGTTATCTGCCAAACGCAGATTATCCACTTGGTTCGATAGCTGGTTGACCTTCAGAATGAGGCCATCAAAATCAACTTGGCTTACCGCGGCGAGTGACGAAATATCCTCGGTAATGGCTCGGCGGATCTCAATCAAACTGGGGTCGTTCATTTCCGCCAGGCTGGCATCGGCGCTTTTCAGCAGCATGACAGCGGTCGTAATGTCCTGATCATTCCATAGTTTGCGACCCGCCATTTTTATCAGGAAGTCAGCCTGAGCCAGTAACCAGGTTTTGGCATCATTACCGGAGAGAGTGGCGACTTTGTCATGCAATTCATTCAATTTACGGCCTAATGCCGCTTGTTCACCACTGGTGGCATCCAGCGCTTTGGCCTGCTGTTGTACCAAACCTTCTAGCGCACTCTTTTCCTGTTGCTGGTTCTGTTGCAACTGCGTCAACTGTTGCTGCAATGCCTGGTTTGCGGCTATCAACGCCTGGGCTTGCTGGTGCGTGTGATAATAGCCTCCCACTCCCAGTGCGATGACCAGCACGATAGCAATTGCCCCCAGTACCGGGCCGCTACCGCTTTTACTTTTCCGGCTGTCAGTCTCTGGTTGCTGGACTCTCTCGGCCACCGGGGTTGGCTCTTCAACCGGGGCGGATGGAGTATTTTGTTCCGTCATAGTGGCACATCCCATAGTCAGGTTATTGTTGCGCGTATCAGCGCGTCATTATCTGCGTTGTCAGCTACCCGAATTGAGCGCCATCCCAATGCTTGGGCGAGGGTAGCCAGACGTTCACTAACAACTATCAAGTGGCACTGTAATAGCCAAGAAGAACGATAGAAGTCAGGAACTAATGTATAAAGTCGTTGTAACATTTCACCACTGGTGACGATCAGTGTATCGACCCCCGCCCGTTGCCAGTGAGCACTTTGTTCGTTGCCATCGTAGTGAATCGGGCAACGTTGATAACATTCATAATAGCTCACCCCCGCACCCCGCTCAGCCAAGGTATCGCCAAGGAGCTCCCGCCCCCCGTTGCCGCGCATGATCAGCACCTGTTTACCTGCGAGCTGCTGTAATTCAGGCAACTGCAGCAGGACTTCGCTGATTTCGCGTTTACGCGGGTACTCTACCGAGCGACTACTGATATGGTGTAACGCCAGTGCAGTAGTACGACCAATAGCATAATAGGACAAGTGGGCTGGCCATTGAAGTCCAGCACGGTTGATCACTGAGCTGGCATAGCTTACCGCATGTTGTGACAAAGCGAATACCAGATCACCCGTTTTCAGTTGCAATAGTGCCTGAGGCAATGTGATCAGATCGCTGCCAGGAGCGAAATCGATCAATGGCGCATGATAAGCCACCCGGCCAAGCGCACTCAGGCGACTGACCAATTGTTCTCCGTTAGGGGAGGGGCGGGTTACCAGAATGGTCATAGGGCGGGATATCCTTGATAAACCTCATGCAGGATCTCTCGGGCACCAGCGGCCAGGAGTTCTTCAGCCAGTTCCACCCCCATCTGTTCGGCCATCGCTGCTGGGCCACGGCGTTCCCCACGTACTATTTGGCTACCGTCGGGTCTACCCACCAGGGCACGTAACCACAGTTGCTCCCCCGTCAGTTCCGCATAGCTACCAATGGGCACTTGGCAGCCCCCTTCCAGGCGGGTATTCATCGCCCGTTCCGCTCGGACACGGATTTCGGATTCATGGTGATTGAGCGGGGCCAGTAAGGCGCGCGTTATCTCATCATCAAGGCGACATTCAATACCCACCGCGCCCTGACCCACCGCAGGTAAGGATTGCTCGGGGCTGATTGGGCTGCTTAGACGCTGTTCCAGGCCCAGGCGCTTGAGCCCGGCGACAGCCAATATAATGGCGTCGTACTCACCCTTATCCAGTTTCGCCAACCGGGTACCGACGTTACCACGCAGATCACACACCACCAGATCAGGGCGACGTTGGCGCAACTGACACTGCCGACGTAGGCTGGAGGTGCCGACTCGACTCCCCAGGGGGAGTTGGTCGAGCGAGGCAAAATGGTTGGAAACGAATGCATCGCGCGGATCGTCACGTTCACAAATGGTGACCAACCCCAGACCAGCCGGAAAGTCGACCGGAACATCTTTCATTGAGTGCACAGCGATATCTGCCCGCCCTTCCAACAGAGCCAGCTCAAGTTCTTTGACAAACAACCCTTTTCCACCCACCTTGGCCAACGGCGTATCTAAAATAATATCGCCGCGAGTGACCATGGGCACCAGTTCTACCTGCAAACCGGGATGATTATCCAGTAAATGCTGGCGAACATAATGTGCCTGCCAGAGAGCCAGCGGGCTTTGGCGGGTAGCAATTCGAACAATCTTGTCTAGCATGCGGATTACCATTTTTATTACTCGCTCTCCATCCTACCACTGAGTAGCGGGCTGTGTCCTTAGCCGTCATAGGCAATTAACCACACAATTTTAAGTGGCTACCCCGCTTCGGAGGATTTTAACGCAGCGTGTTCTCTTTAGCTGCTTTACGGTCAATCAGCAAGATGTTAGATTGATCACGTTTCCGATAATAAGTCGTCAAATACTTATCTAATACTAAAGACGCACCGGGAATATGGTTTTTTTCAAGTATCGGCACAATCAGGCGAGACGTCTTGTACCTCTACATCGAGACATTGAAACAAAGACTGGATGCGATCAATCAATTACGTGTTGAGCGCGCTCTGGCGGCCATGAAGCCTGCGTTCCAACGGGTCTATAGTCTGCTGCCTACATTATTGCATCATCATCACCCACTGTTGCCTGGCTACCTGAATGGTAACGTTCCACATGGTATTTGCCTCTACACCCCCGATGAAACTCAACAAAACTATCTCAATGATTTAGAAGATAAATGGGGAAGTCCTTTTGAAGTGATGGCTTCAGGGGAACTGCCGATCACCGGTCTCTATTCCATGGGTAGTACCTCCTCAATCGGTCAGAGTTGTACTTCAGACCTGGATATTTGGGTGTGTCACCAATCTTGGCTTGATAACGAAGAACGTCACTGCCTGCAACAAAAATGCACCTTACTGGAAAAATGGGCGGCTTCGATGGGTGTAGAAGTCAGCTTCTTCCTGATCGATGAAAACCGTTTCCGTCATAATGAAAGTGGCAGTCTTAGTGGTGAGGATTGCGGTTCAACCCAGCACATTCTGTTGCTGGATGAATTTTATCGCACTGCCGTTCGCCTGGCAGGGAAACGCATCTTGTGGAACATGGTGCCAAGCGAAGAAGAAGAACACTACGATGAATATGTTTTGTCGCTGTATGCGCAGGGAACACTAACTCCCAATGAGTGGCTCGATCTTGGTGGATTGGGTACCCTGTCGGCAGAAGAGTACTTTGGTGCCAGCCTGTGGCAATTGTATAAGAGTATTGATTCCCCCTATAAAGCGGTGTTGAAAACCCTATTACTTGAAGCCTATTCATGGGAATACCCGAATACTCAGTTATTGGCGATGGATATCAAACACCACCTACACCAAGGGGAAATAGTCTGCTTTGGCCTTGATGCCTACTGCATGATGCTCGAACGTGTCACTCACTATCTGACGCAAATCAATGATACTACCCGCCTTGATCTGGCTCGTCGCTGCTTCTACTTAAAGGTGTGCGAAAAATTATCGGCGTCCAATGTGGCGGATATCCCCTGGCGACGTGAAATTCTTGGTCAACTGGTGAGTGAATGGGGGTGGAGTGAACAGCGGTTGGCGGTCCTCGATAGTCGCGCTGACTGGAAGATTGAGACGGTGCGTGAGGCTCATAACGAGCTGTTGGATGCGATGATGCAGAGTTACCGCAACCTGATCCGTTTTGCCCGTCGCAATAATCTCAGTATCAGTGCCAGTCCCCAGGATATCGGGGTGCTGACGCGTAAACTGTATGCGGCTTTTGAGGCATTACCGGGTAAAGTGACGTTGGTGAACCCACAGATCTCTCCGGATCTGTCAGAAAGCGACTTAACCTTCATTCACGTGCCTGTTGGTCGCGCCAATCGCACTGGTTGGTATCTGTACAATCAGGCACCCGAAATGAGGGCTATAGTCAGTCATCAGCCACTAGAATATAACCGTTATCTTAACAAGTTGGTGGCCTGGGCCTACTTTAACGGCTTGCTGGCGCCACAAACGCGTTTGCATATCAAGAGCAGTGATATCTGCGACTTAGCCAAACTGAACGAATTGGTGGCTGATGTTTCACACCATTTCCCCCTACGATTGGCGGGACCCACCCCAAAAGCACTCTACAGTCCTTGTGAGATCCGTCATTTGGCGATCATCGTCAATCTGGAACAGGATCCGACGGTCGCTTTCCGTAATCAAGTGGTCCATTTTGATTTCCGCAAGTTGGATGTATTCAGTTTTGGTCAACAACAGCAGTGTCTGGTGGGGAGTATTGACCTGCTCTATCGTAACTCATGGAATGAAGTGCGCACTTTGCATTTTAGTGGTGAGCAGTCGGTGCTTGAGGCGTTGAAAACCATTCTTGGCAAGATGCATCAGGATGCGTCACCACCGGAAACCGTGGAGGTGTTCTGTTACAGTCAGCACTTGCGTGGCTTGATTCGTACCCGTATTCAGCAGTTGGTTTCCGAGTGTATTGAATTACGCCTCTCCAGTACCCGTCTTGAGCCCGGGCGGTTTAAAGCGGTGCGTGTTGCTGGGCAAACCTGGGGGCTGTTTTTTGAACGCCTGAGTGTGTCGGTACAAAAACTGGAAAATGCGGTGGAGTTCTATGGGGCGATCTCCAACAATAAACTGCATGGCTTGTCGATCAAAGTGGAAACGGACCAATTGCATTTGCCACCGGTCATTGATGGTTTTGCCAGCGAGGGGATTATCCAGTTCTTCTTTGAAGATTTAACCGGCCAGCAAGGCTTTAATATCTATATTTTGGATGAATCTAACCGGGTGGAGGCTTATCACCACTGCGAGGGAAGCAAAGAGGAGTTGGTGCGTGATGTCAGCCGTTTCTATTCCTCTTCCCATGATCGTTTTACTTACGGTTCCAGCTTTATTAATTTCAACTTGCCGCAATTTTATCAGATTGTACAACTCGATGGGCGGACTCAGGTGATCCCATTCCGCAGTAATGCCTTATCCAGTTTGTGCGTGACTATGTCTGACGGTAACCCGGTTCCGCCGCTGGAACAGCAATTCCAGTTACATTGATTTTATCGGTAGGCTTTCAACGAAGCTGATGGCGGCGGCGAGACGTTGTGCTCGGCGTGTGTTGTCACCGTAGGCGTGTGTTGTCACCGTAAATGTTATAAGACGCAGGAACCCAACCAGGCAAGGTTCTTCCCCTTGAGATCATGGGAATTATCCCCGGAATAGCCAATGCTCAGTGGTCTTTGCTTTGACCTGGCCGAATCAGTATTCCATTGTCACGGGTACCCCATAACACGGGTTTATCACGGGGCCGGTGAGGTATCGGCCCCAGCCTAATCAAACAAAACTGACCGCTTCACCCGCCTGAGCACTGGCTGCCTCAGTGAGTAACGAGAAAAATGCCTCTCCGCTGCGGTCACAGAGCCAAACACCCTGATGGTAATTAAAATGGTAGCCTGCCGTTTTGGTGGCCAGCCACACTTGATGCAGCGGTTCCTGGCGGTTGATAACAATTTTGCTGCCGTTTTCGAAACTCAGCGTCATTACGCCACCTTGTGTTTGGTAATCAATATCCGCATCCCCGGTAAAATTATCCAAGGTTTCTTCAATTTTCAGCATCAATTGGTCGGCTAATTGATGAAACTCGCTATCGTTCATTATCGATTCCTATTGCTTTTCATGATCCACCTGCGATTATAGTAATCTTGGACGCATGAATTACAGGCATTAATGCAAATGAAAAAACAATTACGCTATGTATTACTGGGCATGATGTTGGCGGGGCTGACTGGCTGTGGTCTGAAAGGCCCACTCTATTTTCCGCCGCAAGACAAACCGGCAACACCACCGACCACCAACACGGATAAGGTCAGTAAAAACCAGCAGCAACCTGCGGGTACGCAGCAGCAGCCGTCAATGAACGACCCGCAGTGATGGGTTTACGCTGGCAGCAGCCCAAGTGGAGACCAGAAGGATTTTAGTCGCCGCCTGCCTGCAACTTGAATGACGACGGGTAGTGCGTCCAGATAGCGGAGTATGATATGCAGTTCTCCAAAATGCACGGTTTGGGTAATGATTTTATGGTGGTTGATGCCGTTACCCAGAATGTTTACTTTTCACCTGAGCTGATCCGCCGTTTAGCGGATCGGCATTTGGGTATTGGCTTTGACCAAATGTTGGTGGTAGAGCCCCCTTACGATCCTGATCTTGATTTCCATTACCGTATTTTTAATGCTGATGGCAGTGAAGTGGCACAATGTGGTAACGGTGCTCGTTGTTTCGCTCGCTTTGTCAGATTAAAGGGGTTGACGGGCAAGCGTGATATTCGGGTCAGCACTCAAACTGGCCGCATGGTGTTGAGTGTTACCGACGATGATCGGGTGTGCGTCAATATGGGGGAACCGAACTTCGACCCGCAGATAGTGCCGTTTCGTGCCAGCAAAGCGGAAAAAACCTACATCATGCGCGCTGCTGAACATACCGTGTTATGTGGTGTGGTTTCTATGGGAAATCCGCACTGTGTGATACAGGTTGATGATGTACAAACGGCCAAAGTGGAGCTATTGGGGCCGGTGCTGGAAGGGCATGAGCGTTTTCCAGAGCGGGCGAACATTGGTTTTATGCAAGTGGTCAGCCAGCAACATATCAGGTTGCGGGTTTATGAGCGTGGCGCTGGCGAAACACAAGCCTGCGGTAGTGGCGCCTGTGCTGCGGTGGCGGTGGGGATCCAACAGGAGTTACTGTCAGAAGAGGTGCAGGTGGACCTGCCTGGTGGCAGTCTGTATATCAGTTGGAAAGGGCCAGGACATCCGCTATTTATGACAGGCCCAGCCACGCATGTTTATGACGGATTTATTCATCTATGAAGCCCATTGACGTATGAAACGTATCGAAGAGCAGGCAGTGGCAGGCATTGAGCTTGATGACGACATCGTGATGCAATACCTGTCACTCAATCCCGATTTCTTTATCCGCAATGCACGCCAGGTAGAGCAGATGCGGGTGCCTCATCCTGTGCGAGATTCAGTTTCGTTAGTGGAATGGCAACTGGCACGTCAGCGTAACCATATCACTCGGCTGGAAGAAGAGATCACCTTGTTGATGGAGCAGGCGCGCGCTAATGAAATGCTGTTCGAGCGATTGCTAGATTTGCAGGGGGATTTAGCGACAGCCAGTTGCCTGCAAGATATGCTGAACCGCTTGCAGCGTTGGGCTCGGGAATTCGGCTTGGCGGGCGCCAATATCCGCCTGTTTACTGATCGCTGGAAGATTGGGGCACCGTCGGATTTTACTTATCTTGGTCTGGTGCGTTCCGCATTTGAACCGTTGCGTATTCAACGTTTGGGCAATCAGCATCATTACCTGGGGAAACTCAATGGCCCAGAGCTGTTATTGCTATTACCACAGGCGAAGCAAATTGGTTCCGTCGCCCTCTCATTATTAGGGGAACAGGGGGAGCTGGGTATGGTGATCTTCAGTAGCCGTGATGCGCAACACTATCAGCCAGGGATGGGCACCGCGATGCTGGGTCAACTGGCCTCTATGCTGCCAGAATTGCTGGAACGCTGGATAGAACGGATATGACCCCCAGTGTGGCGAGCCTGCAGCAGCCGGTAGACGCGTTTTTACGCTACTTGAAGGTTGAGCGCCAGCTTAGCCCGTTGACTCAAATCAGTTATCAGCGCCAGTTATCAGCCTTGATCAGTATGGTGATTGAACTGGGCGTCAGTGAATGGCCGATGCTTGATGCAGCCAGAGTGCGCCAACTGGCGGTACGCAGTAAACGTGCCGGGCTCCATGCTTCCAGCCTGGCGCTACGTCTTTCAGCCCTGCGGAGCTTTCTTGATTGGCTGGTCAGTAAGGGCGTGTTGAGTGCCAACCCGGCAAAGGGCATCCGCACACCCCGTAGTGGTCGCCATTTACCTAAAAATATGGATGTTGATGAAGTTAACCAACTACTGGAGATTGACCTTAACGATCCGTTAGCAGTACGTGACCGCGCGATGCTTGAGGTGATGTATGGTGCCGGGCTGCGTCTTGCCGAGCTGGTGGGGCTGGATTGCCGCCATATGGATTTGGTCGCCGGTGAAATCTGGGTGATGGGGAAGGGCAGTAAAGAGCGAAAATTACCACTAGGCCGCACGGCAGTCACTTGGTTGCAGCATTGGTTGGCGCTGCGAGATCTGTTTGCACCACTGGATGATGCGGTATTTCTCTCCAACCAGGGTAAACGTATCTCGGCACGCAATGTGCAAAAGCGCTTTGCCGAATGGGGGGTCAAACAGGGGGTTAACAGCCATGTCCATCCGCATAAACTACGCCACTCCTTTGCCACCCATATGCTTGAATCCAGTGGGGATTTGCGTGCAGTGCAGGAGTTGCTTGGCCATGCCAACTTGACCACCACACAAATTTATACCCACCTCGACTTTCAACATCTGGCAAATGTCTATGATGCTGCTCATCCACGAGCCAAACGGGGGAAATCCTGATGCATTTTTACCGTCCGCTGCGTCCTTTGGCTGCGCTTACTTTCGATTTGGATGATACGCTGTACGATAATCGCCCGGTGATCAAACAGGCAGAACAACAATCGATCGCCTTTTTGCAAAATTACCATCCCGGGTTGAGCCATTTTCAATCGGTGGATTTTTACCGCTTGCGTCAGGAACTGCGTGAGCAGGAACCTGAGATTTATCACGACGTGACTCAGTGGCGTTGGCGGGCCGTACACCTGGCACTGAGCCGCCAGGGATTGCGTGACGCCCAGGCCACCATTGGTGCGGATGCCGCCATGCAGAACTTTGCGTTGTGGCGCAGCTGTATCGAGATACCAGAAACCACTCATACCACGCTCCAGGCACTGGCGCGGCATTACCCGCTGGTGGCGATCACCAATGGCAATGTAGACCCGGCGCTGTGCGGGTTGGCGGGTTATTTTCAGTTTGTGCTGCGTTCCGGGCCAGATGGTCGTGCCAAGCCGTATCAGGATATGTATCAGTTAGCCGCACAGCGGTTGGCAATGGCCCCAGAGCAGATTTTGCATGTGGGCGATGACCTGACAACCGATGTGGCGGGAGCATTGCGTGCTGGCCTGCAAGCTTGCTGGATCAACGACCGCCAACGTAGCCTGATGCAGGCTGATGATAGCCGCTTGCTTCCCCATATCGAAATTTCTCAATTGGCATCGTTGACCGCCTTGTTATCTTGATGGTCAAGGGTGGCCCCGATTCAGTCAGTGAAAAGCAACAGCGTAGGGTGTTTTTGTCATGCAACGCAGACTTTTTTGAGTATAATCTGCATTAAATCTGTATAAATCCCCAGTGGAAAGTGCGCGAAAAGGCGGTTTTCCCTTTACCAATTAATGGTGCTTATGGACGTTTCCGATCTGCTCGACAGCATGAATGATAAACAACGTGAAGCCGTGGCCGCCCCACGCAGCAACCTGTTGGTGTTGGCCGGTGCAGGTAGCGGAAAGACCCGGGTACTGGTGCATCGCATTGCCTGGCTGTTAGCGGTAGAAAACTGTTCCCCCTACTCTATTATGGCGGTGACCTTTACCAATAAGGCGGCAGCAGAAATGCGTCACCGGATTGAGCACTTGATTGGCACCAGCCAAGGAGGGATGTGGATCGGTACGTTCCACGGGTTGGCGCACCGCCTGTTACGTGCTCACCATATGGATGCCAACCTGCCGCCCGATTTCCAGATCCTTGATAGTGAAGATCAATTACGCTTGCTTAAACGTATTGTTCGCGCTCTGAATATTGATGAAAAGCAGTGGCCGCCACGTCAGGCGATGTGGTACATCAACGGCAAAAAAGACGACGGCCTGCGCCCGCAGCATATTGAAAGTTACGGTAACCCGGTGGAGGCCACCTGGTTACGCATCTATCAGGCTTATCAAGAGGCTTGTGACCGAGCCGGGCTGGTGGATTTTGCTGAACTGTTGCTGCGAGCCCATGAATTGTGGCTAAACAAACCACATATCCTCAACCATTATCGCGAGCGTTTTAGCAACATTTTGGTGGATGAGTTTCAGGATACTAACCGGATTCAATATGCCTGGATCCGCCTGCTGGCTGGCGATCAGGGTAAAGTGATGATCGTTGGCGATGATGACCAGTCAATCTACGGTTGGCGCGGGGCGCAGGTCGAGAACATCCAGCGTTTCCTGAAAGATTTCCCTGCGGCACAAACCATCCGTCTGGAACAGAATTATCGTTCCACCAGTAACATCCTGAAAGCGGCCAATACCTTGATCGCCAATAACGATGGGCGTATGGGGAAAAACCTGTGGACTGAGGGGGCCGAGGGAGCGCCGATCTCAATTTATTGTGCCTTTAACGAACTGGATGAAGCGCGCTTTGTGGTTAACCGTATCAAGGCTTGGCAAGATGATGGGGGGGCACTGAACGATTGCGCCATGCTGTATCGTAGTAATGCCCAATCGCGGGTGTTGGAAGAAGCGTTGCTGCAAACGGCGATGCCATACCGTATCTACGGCGGGATGCGTTTCTTCGAACGCCAGGAAATCAAAGATGCACTGGCCTATTTACGTCTGATAGCCAACCGTAATGATGATGCTGCTTTTGAGCGGGTGGTGAATACGCCAACCCGTGGCATTGGTGATCGCACCTTGGATGTGGTACGCCAAACGGCGCGAGACCGTCAATTGACGCTGTGGCAGGCTACGCGTGGACTGTTGCAGGATAAAGTGCTGGCAGGCCGTGCTGCTTCATCATTACAGCGTTTTCTCGAACTGGTGGATTCATTGGCTCATGAAACGGCGGACATGCCGCTACATGTACAAACTGATCGGGTGATCCGCGATTCCGGGCTGTTTATGATGTATGAGCAGGAAAAAGGTGAAAAAGGTCAGGCTCGGATTGAAAACCTGGAAGAATTGGTTACAGCCACCCGCCAATACAGCTATCAGGATGAAGATCAGGATCTGCTGCCGTTACAGGCATTCTTGTCCCATGCTGCGCTCGAGGCAGGCGAAGGCCAGGCCGATGCTTATCAGGATGCCGTACAGCTTATGACCTTGCACTCAGCCAAAGGGTTGGAGTTCCAGCAGGTGTTTATCGTCGGTATGGAAGAGGGCATGTTTCCCAGCCAGATGTCACTGGATGAAGGAGGGCGGCTGGAGGAAGAACGCCGGCTGGCCTATGTGGGGCTGACCCGAGCGAGGCAGAAACTGACCTTGACCTATGCAGAAACCCGCCGTCTGTATGGCAAAGAGGTGTATCACCGGCCATCTCGCTTTATTGGTGAGATCCCTGAGGAGTGTGTCGAAGAGGTGCGCTTACGCGCCAGCGTATCCCGCTCGGTAAGCCATCGCCGCATGGGCACACCCATCAGCCAAAGTGATACCGGTTATAAATTGGGGCAGCGCGTGCGCCATCCGAAATTTGGCGAGGGCACCATCGTTAACCTCGAAGGGAGCGGTGAACATAGCCGCTTACAGGTGGCTTTTCCCGGGGAAGGTATCAAGTGGCTAGTGGCCGCTTATGCCAAGCTGGAGGTGGCTTAAGCAGCCAGGGCGCTGAGTAGGCGCCCATCAAGATGTTTTTGCTACCGCCGTTTGCAGCAAACTAGTGAGGGTAACGGTCACCGACTTTGGCCGTAGCATACCAGCGCATCACCGCTTCAATACCGTCCTCCCCTTCTGCCGGGGCCCATGGCATGCAGTCGTTTTCTGTGAGTGCCAGGTAAGGGCCTTGTTTGACCTCAAAAATCGCACCGCCTGGATCCACTGAGAGCACGGCATGCCAGGTAGCGGCTGGCATCTCCAATATTTTAGTTTCTTCACCGAGCAAGGTGCGTTGAGTAATCACGCCGTTGTTATCAAATTGCAGTACTATGAACCGGCCACTTAATGGGGTGAGTAACTCCCAGGTTTGCGGATGGCGGTGTGGGCGAATATAGGTTCCTGGCTCCATGGCGATGACCAAGCGTTGCACCTGATCACTCAATTCTTCATGTAAGTTACGGTGAGCACGCAGACGGGGAAGTTTACTGGCTTGTTCGCTCATGGCGGTCAGGTCGTGGGCGGTAATCTGTTTCATGTTATCAATCCATAATGTTTTCATGCGCTCATCTTAGCAATTATTCACCTAAGGTTCAGAGATCACTGTAGGGTTTTCCTGACTTCGCTATAGCGGTTAGGGGGAATGGGGATAATGTATTGACAGGCTTTTTCTTCTCGGCGTAACATGCGCGCACTATTTTCAATGAGGACATACGCCTTGGACGCACCCAGTAGACACTGGCTCATAAACCTGAATATCAGGTACAACTTCTAAGGTTATCCCCTTTCGCTGATACCCTTAGTGGTTGTCGGCGACCCTCTATGTCGCTCTGAGCCAAGTCTTCATATGGTTTGGAACGAGCTGATTAACATCACTCTCGGTTTCTGTGCTTCACTGCGTTGTCTACCCTGTTACCTCAAGGGAGTTTTGACACATGCTGAGCGCTTTTAAACTGAATAACAACCGCTTATCCCGTTTGGAGTTGGATGACGCCGATGATTTGACCTCGTCGTTGTGGGTTGATCTGGTTGAACCGGAAGACGATGAACGTGAGCGTGTACAGTGTGAATTGGGCCAGAGTTTGGCGACGCGCCCAGAACTGGATGATATTGAAGCGTCGGCGCGTTTCTTTGAAGACGAAGACGGTCTACATATCCACTCCTTTTTCTATTTCGAAGATGCAGAAGATCATGCCGGCAACTCCACGGTGGCTTTCACCATTCGCGATGGTCGCCTGTATACCTTGCGTGAGCGTGAACTTCCTGCTTTCCGCCTTTATCGGATGCGTGCGCGTAACCAGAGAATGATGGACGGTAATGCATATGAGCTGCTGCTTGATCTGTTTGAAACCAAGATTGAACAATTGGCCGATGAGATTGAAAACGTCTATAGCGATCTGGAAAAACTCAGCCGGGTGATTATGGAAGGTCATCCTGGTGAAGGGTATGACGAAGCGCTTTCCACACTGGCTGAGTTGGAAGATATCGGCTGGAAGGTTCGGCTGTGTTTGATGGATACTCAGCGCGCATTGAATTTTTTAGTGCGTAAAGCACGTTTGCCCACCACTCAGTTGGAGCAGGCGCGTGAGATATTGCGCGATATCGAGTCCCTACTGCCACATAATGAGTCGCTATTCCAGAAAGTGAACTTCCTGATGCAGGCCGCTATGGGCTTTATCAATATCGAACAGAGTAGAATCATTAAAATCTTCTCCGTGGTGTCAGTCATTTTCCTCCCCCCCACCTTGGTGGCATCCAGCTATGGGATGAACTTTGAGTTTATGCCAGAACTAAGTTGGTCATTTGGATATCCGGCGGCCATCGCGTTGATGGTTGCCGCTGGGTTGGCCCCTTATCTCTATTTCAAACGGAAAAAATGGTTGTAAATTTTCCATTGTTATTTATTTGGGTGGTCTTGATGGATTTCATCGGCTAATCAATGGATTGATAGATAATAACAAGCATCTCTTTGGCTTGTAGGAAGCACCTCAAGAGCACCCAATGACGGATATTAACCGGAAGTCACGGTGATTTTAGCAACAACATAGGCAATGGCCTCTTACCCTGATTTTTTCAGAAAAAATAAAGTTGGAATTATTGATGTTCTAATGCTGTTTTCCGGTGTAAATCCTTTGTTGATTGATTTGCCCCAGGCCCTATCTTTTGCTGGATACTCCAGAAGTATAATTAAGAAAAATCTTATAAATCACTAAGGTAGGTATGGTGCGGCGTCATAGGCTCTGAAACATTTTGTTACTCAATTTAGGTTCCTTCATCTTATAAACCTTCTTAAACTGCCCGCCATAGGTTTTTATCTGACCATTTTTCTAGTCTCGGAAAAACTTATGATACACAGCGCTCTGCCCTTATCTTGTCATATAAATAGGTTGGTTGGTGACCCTGTTGTTGTCTGCATCCGGTGATGCAAAAGGAAGTGGTTGTTTGGCAAGGGGACCATACCGATTTATTACCCAGGGCAGACCGTTCTTCATTCTCTTTGTTGAGCAGGGTTGTCAATGTCAAATTCCTTCCAAAATGAAATTCCGAAAGCTAGGATTAATCTGAAACTGGCGCTTCACACCGGAGGTGCGCAGAAGAAAACCGAATTGCCATTGAAGTTGTTGGTGGCGGGTGATTTCAGTAACGGTCAAGAAATAGCCTCGCTGTCTGAACGAAAAAAAATAAATATTTCAAAAAATAATTTTAATAGTGTCTTACAAGACTACTCACCTTCGGTCAATCTGGCGGTAGAAAACACGCTGGCCGATGATGGCAGTGAAGAAAATATCTGCCTGACCTTCCAGAACATGAAAGACTTTACCCCTGAGCAGGTTGCCCGTCAAATCCCGCAACTCAAAGCCATGCTGGCGATGCGCAGTCTGCTGCGCGACCTCAAATCCAACCTGCTGGATAACCAGGCGTTCCGCAAAGAGCTGGAAAAAATCCTGCGTGACCCTGCCCTGAGCAATGAACTGCGTTCTGAATTGTCTGCCCTGGCGCCTCAACAGGCTTAACTGGCGTTCGGTTTTTAACGGATTAACACGAGAGAAATACTGATGTCTGTACAACATGAAAATACGACCGCGGGTGACAGAGTGGTATTAGAGCGCTCAACGGCAGGCGGTGTTTATGCCTCCCTGTTTGAAAAAATCAACCTGAGCCCGGTTTCCCACCTCAGTGCGCTGGATAGCTGGCAGGATGCACAGGCGATGTCTGATGCCAACGCCGATGAGCGT
Organism: Serratia sp. HNCC26DJ244; assembly: GCF_057180565.1. Lineage (NCBI taxonomy): Bacteria > Pseudomonadati > Pseudomonadota > Gammaproteobacteria > Enterobacterales > Yersiniaceae > Serratia > Serratia sp. HNCC26DJ244. The sequence goes on from NZ_JBXUGO010000020.1 coordinate 72,909, forward strand.
TTGACGGCGGGGGTGCAGGTGTTCCTTGAGCGTTTGCGCCTGGCGGGCACCAAAGTGGAAAAACTGGATAAAACCCTGATTGACCACCATATCGCCGAATTGGACTTTCAGATCAGTCGCCAACTGGATGCGGTGCTGCATCACCCCGAGTTTCAGGCGGTAGAGTCATTGTGGCGTGGCGTCAAATCCCTGGTGGACAAGACCGATTTCCGCCAGAACGTGCGCATTGAACTGTTGGACTTGTCGAAGGAAGATTTGCGTCAGGATTTTGAAGATGCGCCGGAAGTGATCCAGACTGGATTGTACAAGCATACGTATATTGATGAATACGACACCCCCGGCGGCGAGCCGATTGCCGCACTGATCTCTTCCTATGAATTTGATGCTTCGGCACAAGATGTGGCGCTGCTGCGTAACATCTCCAAAGTATCTGCCGCGGCCCATATGCCGTTTATCGGCTCTGCCGGCCCGCGCTTTTTTCTCAAAGATGATATGGAAGAAGTTGCGGCCATCAAAGATATTGGCAACTATTTTGACCGCGCCGAGTACATCAAGTGGAAATCCTTCCGCGAGACCGATGATTCCCGCTACATTGGTCTGGTAATGCCGCGCGTGCTGGGTCGCCTGCCGTATGGCCCGGATACTGTGCCGGTACGCAGCTTCAACTATGTGGAAGAAGTCAAAGGACCGGACCATGGCCGTTACCTGTGGACCAATGCCTCGTTTGCCTTTGCCGCCAACATGGTACGTAGCTTTATCAACAACGGCTGGTGTGTGCAAATCCGTGGCCCGCAGGCTGGTGGCGCGGTGCAAGACCTGCCTATCCACCTGTATGACCTAGGCACCGGCAATCAGGTGAAAATCCCGTCTGAAGTGATGATCCCGGAAACCCGTGAATTTGATTTCGCCAACCTGGGCTTCATCCCGTTGTCGTACTACAAAAACCGCGATTACGCCTGCTTCTTCTCCGCCAACTCCACCCAGAAGCCGGCACTGTACGACACCGCCGATGCCACTGCCAACAGCCGCATCAACGCGCGTTTGCCGTACATCTTCCTGCTGTCGCGCATTGCTCACTACCTGAAGCTGATCCAGCGTGAAAACATCGGCACCACCAAGGACCGTCGTTTGCTGGAGCTGGAGCTCAACACCTGGGTACGTAGCCTGGTGACCGAGATGACCGACCCGGGTGATGAACTGCAAGCCTCTCATCCGCTGCGTGATGCGAAGGTGACAGTGGAAGACATTGAGGATAACCCGGGCTTCTTCCGCGTGAAACTGTACGCCATTCCGCACTTCCAGGTGGAAGGGATGGATGTCAACTTGTCACTAGTTTCGCAGATGCCAAAAGCGAAGGCTTAACACAGCGACAGAATGAAAAGCTATCGCCAGCTATGGAGCGATAGGGCCTTTCTGGCTCAGCAACTGTTCCACCAGCAGGCGTGCTGGTGAGAGCCCTGGAGTTAGAGGTGCGCTTTCAGGATGGCACGCTGGTTGATGCCGCCATACTGCCGGCAGTATTGGCATTGGACGCGGCACATAACCGGCGTATCGAAATCAGTCTGGTACCGCAGGCGATGCCTGTGACTTACCAGCAACACCCGCCGTCATCACAGGATGGTGACGGTACACAACAAGGTACCCAAGCTCATTCGAGTGGCGGCTAGGCGGCAAGGCAACGAATCCCCAGCTTGGTCAGCCAAGTGACTGGGGTGATGGCTGAAAGCCAACAACGCAGCAATTTGAATGACGACGGTATAAATGGAGAAAAACCAATGGCAATACCTGTTTATCTGTGGCTGAAGGATGACGGCGGTGCCGACATCAAGGGTTCTGTTGATGTCAAAGACCGTGAAGGCAGCATCGAAGTGGTTGCGCAGCAGCATAATCTGTACATCCCGACTGACAACAACACCGGCAAACTGACGGGGACCCGTATTCACACCCCATTCCTGTTTACCAAGGAAATCGATGCCTCCAGCCCGTATCTGTACAAGGCGGTGACCACCGGCCAGACCCTGAAGTCAGCGGAGTTCAAGTGGTATAAAATCAATGACGCCGGCCAGGAAGTGGAGTACTTCAATACCAAACTGGAAAACGTCAAGGTGGTGAAAGTCAATCCGTTGATGCATGACATCAAAGACCCGGCGTATGAGAAGCACAACCACCTGGAGCAGTTAGAGCTGCGCTACGAAAAAATCACCTGGACTTACAAAGACGGCAACATCATTCATTCCGATTCCTGGAACGAACGTACTACCGCGTAATACCGGTGCGGACAGATTGGTCTGTCCGCGCTTTTTGCTGAGTGCCTGCGCTGCGGAGACTCAGCAAAAAGGTAACGAAAATACAATATATTCCCTCACCTGATGCGCTTTGGTTTATAGCGAAGGGCGGTAGCGTGCCAAAACAGACGCCTTAGTGCTAGATAGTGATTGCACACCATCGCTAGGTGCACAACCCCATCTGTTGTTGGTTGAAAGGGATGACGGCTGACTGCATGTAGCCGTCATCCAGCAAGTTGCAGGGGGATTGGCCCCATCGAGGGCCCAGGTACAGAATGATGTGACAGAGCTGATGGCGCGCAAGGGTATCAGCACTGCCAGCTTCCCAACTGATGGGCGGTTACCCCGTAGTATTGCCCACCTGCAGTCCAATGTGGATTTGCAAACCCGTGGAGAGACGGAGTATAAGCTAAAGCTTAATGAATAAAGTGGTCGAATCAATACGCCATCTTGCTATAAAAGACCGCATATCAGCATGTTTTTGATGGTATTAATCATAACGATAATTCAGACCCTGCAATGGACACTGCGTTTACCACTGGGCAATGGCCTGTTGGCGTTGTTGCAGCTACGCAATTTTACCTTACCGGTTCAGGCTTTCAGTGTTGACGCCTTGGTGGCGGAGAATGCCCCGTCCGGCAATAGCAATAATTTACTCATGGAGAGTGCACAATAATGGCTGACCTGCAAAGTTTAATGGCTGCCTGCCAGGCGGATGAACAGACTCTGGCGCAACAGGAGCAAACCTTTATTGCCCACTGGAATAGCTGGTTGGCCCCTTTGAGTGAGAGCCTGCCAACCGGTGAAGACCCGGGTTATGACGAAGATTTTCAGCGCATTCGCGAAGAGGTCAATAAACTCTCCGGGATGGATACCGAACTTATCTGCACCCTGGCGGAAAAACTGTTGACCACCATCAGCAAGGATCTGCGGGTCGTGACCTTTTATATCTGGGCACGGCTACATCAGGATGGGGATACCGGTTTGGCGGACGGGCTGGCATTGTTGGCCGGGATGTTACAGCGCTTTGGCGGGCAACTGCATCCACAGCGTGAGCGCCCCCGCAAATCCGCATTGGAATGGCTGGCCAGTAGCCGAATGCTAGATAGTTTGTCACGCTACCCGGAAACCGATGTGGCGGTGATGCAGCGCATGGCCGGTGCCCTGCAGCTGATTGAACAGGTGCTGCAGACGCTGGAAGAGAGCGCCCGTCCGCAACTGTCGCCGCTGTATCTGGCATTGGAAACCCGTCTGGCAAGAAGCGGAGGAGCCAATAGTCTGGTGCCGCAGACCAGCCGTGAGGGTAACGATACCGTGGCCTCCTCTGCCAGCACGGTACCATCCATGGCCGCCATCACCTCCGGGCGTGACTTGCTCGATCAGGCCCGGGTATTGGCAAAGTACCTGCGTGACCAGCCCGGGGGCTGGCTGGCGGGGCATCACCTGATGAAGAGTGTGCGCTGGGATACGCTGACGCAACTGCCGCCGCTGGATGCCAGTGGCCGTACCCGCCTGGCTCCCCCGAAACCAGAACACCGTGCCCACTTGAAACGGCTTTATCTTCAGCAGAGCTGGACGGAGTTGCTGGAGCAGGCGGACAGCCAATTTTCCCAGGGGGTCAATCATCTGTGCCTGGATGTGCAATGGTATCTGTGGCAGGCCTGGGTGAAACTGGGGAGTGACGGTGTGGTGGCGGATATTATCTGCCATGACCTGCAAGGGCTGCTGAGCCGCTTGCCGGGGCTGGAAAACCTGGCGTTCAGTGACGGCACTCCTTTTGCCGATGAAGTGACCCTGAACTGGATAGAGGAAAAGGTTCAGGACAATCTGCCGGGCTGGCAGGGGCAATCGGTGGCGGCGGCTTCTCATGCCCATGATGAGATATTGACCCTGGAGCCGGAAGTGCTGCAACTGGCAGACAGCGAAGGAATTGAAGCGGCGTTGAATTGGCTGCAGGCGCGCCCAGGGTTCACTAGCAGTCGTGACCGCTGGCTGATGCGCCTGCTGATGGCGCGGGTAGCGGAGCAGTACGGTAAAAACGACATGGCCCTGCACCTGTTGGCGGAGCTCGACAGCAGTGGTCATACACTCACTCTGCCGCAATGGACCCCGGAACTGATGTTTGAAGTAAAGGCCCGCCGTCTGAAACTGTTGCGGTTAAAAGCGGCGCGTAGCGAAGCGGATAAAAATCGCCTGCAACCGGAGATGGAATCCCTGCTTTCCGGGCTTATCAGCCTCGACCCAGCGCGTGCGGCGGTATTGTGTGGTTGACCCGTTGGGCTGAAACTCAGAGAAATAGATCTTTATGGACGGCTTAACCCAGCGTTATTACGACGCTGAAATGGATTACCTAATTGAAATCGTTTAAGAACTTATCCAGAACCACCCGGGCCGTGCGACGATGTTGAATCTTGATAACGCAGATGCGCGCGGCCCTTACGTTGAACGCCTGTTTGAGGGCTTTGCCTTTCTGATGGGCCGGCTGCGTGAAAAGTTCGATGATGACCTGACGGGGCTCATTGCTGGGTTGTTCAGCCTGCTGTGCCCCCATTATTTACGCACCATTCCTTCCCGGTCGGTGGCGGAGTTCACGTCTGACGGGCAGGAAATGAAAGTGATGATGCGCATCACCAAAGGCTTCGAGGTGTTCTCCCTCCCCATCGGGGAGAAAAAGACCCGCGCTGTCATACCACCACCAAGGAAATCAACCTACAGCCGTTAGCGCTGTAGCACGCTAGGCTGAACAGGTTGCACGGTGAGCAACCTGTTCCTTAACTTCAGTAATCTGGCGGACTGGTGCCGTATCGATCTTGGTCGCATTCCGTTCTATTTCAATGCCGATGCGTCACTGGCTTGCGCGATGGCACCTAATTTACCCCATTAGGCAAAGTGTTGCTGCGTCAGCAACCGTTTATGGATTGCCGATCACTTTATTAATTAATTTTCTTCAGGAACAGAGGGAGCTTGCCACGTGAATACACGCAAACAACTTAAAAACGGCGGTGACCCGCGAGCCCTGGCGGATTATGCCGCGCTGCGGGATGAGATGATGAAGCTTTCCCATCCGGCGCGGCCAGATGTGAACTGGAAGCAGGCTGAAATCCTGTGCCTGCGGCTGTTTGAACAAAACGGCGTCGAGCTTCAGACCGCCTCTTGGTACACCTTGGCACGTACCCATATTGCCGGGGTGGCGGGGTTTAACGAAGGCCTGGCACTGCTCAATGCGCTGGTGAGTTATCAATGGGCGGTGATGTGGCCGGGGCACAGTCATGCGCGGATGGAAATTATCGCCGGTCTGAGCCCTCGTTTGCAGGCGGTATTGCGCACCTTTCCCCTCGATGCGCGTGATGAACTTCCGGCGTTGTATCAGGTGGAAAAAGGGCTGAACAGCTTTTGTGAGGCGCTGGCGCGCCATGAGCTGAAACAAGCCAGCCGGATGGACGGGTTACTGCATCAGGTCAAGCAGGCCATCACCCGGTTGGAAAATGCCCCCTATGAAGGGCAACCAGAACCGACGGTAGTGCTGCCTGCGCAAGCTGTCACGGCACAACCGGTGACTGAACTGAGCGGCCATCAACCACTGGTCTATGTAGCACAATCGTTGCCGGAACCTCCCCCTCCACCGGAGAAACGCGGTTATGTCTGGTCGTTTATCGGCGGGGCCAGTAGTGCTTTATTGGTGGGGGGCCTGCTACTCTGGGGCTGGCATCACCTGCATTCGCCCACGGCGGTGGAGCAACAACTGGTGGCATCAATAACGCCGTTGCCCGAACTCCCGCGTCAGGCTGCTCAACTCAATGCATTGCGTGAGCCCGGTTCACTGGCCCAGCGGCAGGCGGAGAGTCTGGTACAGCAACAGGGGGCGCAGCTTAACTGGCTGATGGCACTGCCCCCGGCCTGGGCGCTGCAGTATGGACAGCAACTGATTGCGCAGTCACAGACCCTGTGGCCGAACAACCCGGAGGCGGAACAGATGCAGAAAGCGTGGCAACAACAGTTGGAAGCCAATGCTTTACCGTTGGCGGCGCTAGACAACTGGCATCAGGGGATGGTGAAACTCCAGCAACTGACCGACCGGCTGAATGCGCTGGATGAACGCAAGGGCAAATACATGACGGGCAGCGAACTGAAAACCATGGTGTTTGCCATTACCCAGGAATTTGGCAAAACGGTGCCGATGGAAGAGCAACTGCGCCAACTGGCTACGGCCTCAACAGATAACAGCTTATCGGGCAATGTGCAGTCACAGGCAGAGCTGCGGCTGGCACAACTGCTTAACCGCTATATGTTGATCAAACAGCAGGTGGGAAGTCGTTAATATGGCGTTTATTTGCCAGCCGTGTGAATGGCTAAGGGGATATATGCCCGTAGCCTGGTTGGTATATAAGATCTTGTTAAGCGAAAAATCATATGGTGAGCAAGAAATAGACCCAACTACTTGTCATATCGGTTTAACAAGGATGCGTTGGAGTTTGAGCGTCGTTTTAAGCGACTCATGACCAGCAGTCACAGTCGTAAAAGTCACAGTCGTAAAGCACTGTTAAATCGTCAGCAGCTCTGGCTATCTCTTGCTGTAATGCCAGCAAGGGATAGCAGCCAAACTCCGCAAGGTAGCGTTCCTAGATAGCAATCTCGCTTTCTAAGCCGGTAATGGATCCCCTTACTTAACAGGTCTACATAATGTTACTTAATAAGTAACATTATGTAGACCTGTGACCAGACCGGGTGAACTATTAAGCATATTGTCTAAAGTGGTTAATGTAGGTGGAGGCATTCATAGTGCAGCTGAGCTGGCTTTTATGCTTGGCGTGCCTTGTGATCTAGCCTTTAGAAAGTTCCTAACAGATAGCGTTAGAATGAGCTACTCAGAAGGGGTGTATGAAAGTTGCCGACAGAGCCCAGAAAAGGCTGGCACACTCACGACGGAACTTAACAGATCGGTGAGAATAACCCTGTTCAGCCAACCGAATAGCAGCCAAAACCGATTGTGTGCTTTCTGTACACTGGCACCGATTCAATTGCTTAAAATCGAAAATAAACTTGCGCTATTATCAGCGGTTGATAAGATATTTTTTTATGTATATGTGTACAGTCTTTAGCTTGTGGGTAACGTGCGGAATATGAACAGCACCAAGCAAAAACGTTGTGTGATTGGCATCCGCGGGCAAGTACCCGATCCGGAGTACCCTGTCGATATTTGGTTTGACTCACTCAAGTCGGTAGCCAATATTTTGTCGAAAGAAAACCAGCACTTGTTAAAAGTGATTGCTGAGCAGCAGCCACAGTCGGTAACGGAACTTGCAGCGCTGACAGGGCGCGCGGTGAGTAATGTGTCGAGAACACTGAAGACGTTAGATGGTTTGGGTATTGTTTGCTTGACTCGCGTATCTGGGCAGGTGAAACCAACTACAGAATTCCGCTCCTTTATTGTTGTAGGAAATTATTGTGCGTAATGTAATATTTTCGTTTTTTTCAGGCTCAGGATTTCTTGACCTTGGATTTGAAAAAGCAGGATTTGAAATTGTATTTGTAAATGAAATAGAGAATCAGTTTATTAAGGCTTATGAGTTCAGCCGGAAAAAAATGGGACACGGTGAGCCCAAATATGGTTATCAGGCTAACTCAATAGAGGATTATCTGAATAATAAAGATGAAGGCTATCTGCAAAATAGTGTTAATAGTGAGAGCCAGATAGGTAATCTTGTTGGTTTTATTGGAGGGCCGCCTTGTCCAGATTTTTCAGTGGGGGGGAAGAATGCAGGTAAAACTGGGGAGAATGGTAAGTTATCAAGATCTTATATTGATTGCATTAAGAAATACATGCCTGATTGGTTTGTGTTTGAAAACGTTAAAGGCCTATGGAGAACTAAGAAACATAGGGAGTTCTATGATGAGCTTAAGAAAGAATTAAATGCAGCTGGGTATGAGTTAAATGATCGTTTGATCAACTCGTTGGAGTTTGGTGTTCCTCAAGATAGAGAGCGAATAATACTATTTGGTGTCAAAAAAAATATTTATAAAAAAATAGACAAAGACTTTTCTTGGGAAAAATATATGAAGTACCCAAACGAGGTTGTATTTTCATATAAATGGCCGGAGAAAAGCCCTTTTGGTGAAGATTTTAAAGTTTCAAGTGAC
>NZ_JBXUGO010000021.1:0-79843 GCF_057180565.1 Serratia sp. HNCC26DJ244
GGTCTGTAGCAGCCGGCCGTGATGTGCCGTAGCGTAGTGAGGGGAGTCGCGTAGCGACCGCCTGAGTTGGCAAAGGCGCGGGTTATCAGGGGCCACGCCTTTGGCCCCTGATTCGGTCGCAGGCGCAATCAGTTCATAGTATGGAAAACATAAGACGACCGAAATTTGTCACAAAAATACAATATATTGAATTTTATACCTTAAATTTATCTCAATACAGAATGTTGACAGAAAATATATGGGGATCCCTCAGGGCGGGGGTGATATCGTCAACGTGAAGCATTGCGCCAGCCTGGATCGGTAGCAAACCACTCCACCAGAAAATCCAGCATGGCACGCAATGTTGCCGGCATGTGGCGGCGAGAGGTATAGATACCATAAATCCCCATCATTTGGGGGGAATACCCCGGTAGCAAGGCCACCAGTTCCCCTTTATCCAACCAAGGAGCTACCGATTGATAGGGTTGTAACGCAATCCCTATGCCCTGCAGACAACCGGCTAACAAAACCAAGGGTTCATTGGCACTAAGATTACCACTGACAGCAACGGATGATTTAGCCCCCTGATCATCAAAATGCCACAGACTTTTACCAAAATAGGAATAGGTCAGGCAATTATGTAACGTCAGATCCTGTGGATGAAACGGAGTACCATGAGCAGCAAGATAAGCGGGCGATGCACAGACTACCGAAGCACAAGTGGAGAGTGGTCGGGCTATCAGGTTAGGATCCAAATCATTAGTAATACGCAATGCCAAATCAATCCGCTCTTCCACCAGATTGATCACTCGGTTGTTAATTTGCATATCCACCGTAACCAGAGGATGACGTTGTAGAAACTGTGCAATGGCTCCCACCAAAGCCGTTTGCCCCAGGAATTGTGAACAACTCAAGCGTAACAAACCGCGTAGCTCGTCTCCCTGTGTTTCTGCTTGCTGGTCAATATCCTCCACGACCCGCAGCATTTGGCGACAACGTTCCAATGTGCGTTCACCCGCATCTGTCAGGTTGAGCTTCCGCGTTGTTCGGTGCAACAAACGTGTTCCCGCCCACTGTTCCATCTGTGCCAGATAACGCGTCACCATCGCTCGTGACATTTCCAACCTTTCCGCTGCAGCAATCATGCTGCCACATTCAACAATGGTGACAAAAACCTGTGCAGCGGTAATGCGATCCATGATTCGCTCGATTTATGCAATTAATAATTGCCCATTCTCCGGTTTTTCTATCGATTCATGCAACATATCATTTCTCACTAATCACTACAGGAGATCTATCTATGTTTAAAAAATCATTACTTCCCCTGGTTCTTGGGGGCCTCGCCACAATCAGTTCATTTGCCAATGCGACGGCACCCTTGACGATGGAAGTCTACAATCCCGGTGAAAAAAGTATTTTCCCGGTTTCGTCCGAGATCATCAGCGGTCCACATGAAGTAGCGCTGATTGATGCTCAATTCCAACGTAATGACGCACAGGAATTGGTAAAAAAAATCAATGCCACCGGGAAAAAGCTAACCACGATCTACATCAGCCATTCAGATCCTGACTTCTATTTTGGGCTGGATGTACTCAAAACCGCCTTTCCCCAAGCAAAAATTATCGCTTCACCAGAGACAGTTAAAAATATAACCGCCAATCAGGCTGGTAAAGTCGCCTATTGGGGCCCCATTTTGAAAGAGAATGCGCCGCAAGAGATCGTCATTCCACAACCGCTACAAGGCAACAGCTTTACTATCGATGGCCAGCTAGTGGAGGTAAAAGGACTAGACGGCCCAACGACAGATCGCACCTATGTGTGGATCCCGTCATTAAAAGCGGTGGTAGGCGGTGTACCTGTTGCTGGTGACAATATCCATCCCTGGGTTGCTGATAATCAGAGCGTAGAATCCCGTGCTCATTGGCAAAAAACGTTAGCAAATATCGAGGCATTACAACCCGAACGCGTAGTTCCTGGGCATTTCTTGCCTGGTGCGCCGCAAACTCTAGCCTCAGTGACATTTACCCAACATTACTTGGCAACATTGGAACGTGAATTACCAAAAGCTCACAATGCCACTGAACTGATTGCCGCCATGACACGGCATTATCCTGATCTAAAAGGCGTTTCCAGCCTGGAGTTGAGCGCCAAAGTGTTGAAAGGCGAAATGAAGTGGCCGTAATAAAACTTATCCACTAACGCCTGTGTTAGTCGGGAAAAAACCGATACACAGGCTTAGAGCCAGTTTTGCTGTAAACAACACTGGCAACTGTTCCAGTCTCTGATTCGTACCTTGCCCTGACACCCAATTGACTTAAATAGGGATGTCAGAGGCAACCAGAGCACACTATTCCCCACTACTTTCCCCGTTATCACCACATTATCAGCAAAGAAATCTCTCACCTGGCGCAAGTTGTGTTGTAATCTTACCGCTTCAAATAGTGAGTACCGTTAAAACTGCTTATCCATGGCCGGTTGCTGGTCTGCAACCCTAACGGCCACGCTAAATAGCAACAGACATCCCGGAATACCATGAACACGACAATTTCACAGAAACATGCCGTTTGGCAGTTAATTAAACCGTTTTGGGTCTCAGAAGAGAGCCCGCGCGCTTGGGCAATGCTGATAGCCATTATTGCGCTCACTCTGGGGCTGGTTTATATCAGCGTGCTGTTCAACCAGTGGAATCAGGTATTTTATGATGCGTTACAGAATAAAGACTATGAGGTATTCAAGGCCCAGTTGTGGCGCTTTACCTATTTAGCGCTGATCTTTATCTCGCTGGCGGTCTACAAAATTTACCTGACTCAAGGGCTGCAGATGCGTTGGCGGCGCTGGATGACCGAAAAATTTATGGGCAAATGGCTGGCACATCGCGCCTACTATCATACCGAGCAGCAGCAACTGATTGATAACCCAGACCAACGTATTGCAGACGATCTCAATGTGTTAACGCAATACACGCTCTCTTTATCACTCGGCTTGCTCTCCAGTGTAGTGACGCTCTGTTCATTCATTACCATTCTTTGGAATATCAGCGGTCCGATGACTTTTGTTATTTCACAACATAGCTTCACTCTGCCTGGCTATATGGTGTGGTTTGCCTTTTTATATGCCGCACTGGGTTCATTATTGATCTGGCGGGTGGGTAAACCCTTGGTCATGCTGGGTTTCAATCAGGAACGCTATGAAGCTAACTTCCGCTTTGGCTTGATCCGTATCCGTGAAAATAATGATGCCATTGCCTTGTATCATGGTGAACCCCGTGAAGAGCAGCAATTAAGCCGTGGTTTTGAAGCCATCCGCAGTAACTGGTGGTCGATCATGCGCATCACCCGGCGGCTCAATATCGCCAGCAATTTTTATGGGCAATTTGCCATTATCTTTCCTCTCTTGGTGGCCGCCCCACGCTATTTTTCCGGTGCTATCCAGATGGGGGGGTTGATGCAGATTTCCTCTGCTTTTGGTCATGTTCAGGGAGCGCTGTCGTGGTTTATTGATGCTTTTAACAATCTGGCTACCTGGAAAGCCTGTGTTAACCGTCTAGCCGGTTTTAATGCGGCAGTGGATAAGGTACATCATCAACCCCGTGGCATCACGCTACAGTCAGAACATGAGCACCCCCTGGCATTACGCGACCTCGGCATGACGTTACCTGATGGGCAGCCGCTGTTAAACCCAACCAATATGACGATCAAGCGCGGTGAACGGCTACTGATTGTTGGCCCCTCTGGCAGTGGTAAATCCACCTTGCTGCGTGCCGTAGCTGGCATCTGGCCCTATGGCTCTGGTGAGATTGGCCGGGATAAATCCCTAACCTCGCTGTTCTTGCCACAACGCAGCTATATCCCCATCGGTACACTGCGTGAGGCATTGAGCTATCCGCATCCGGATAAAGAATATAGCGATCAACAATTGTTGAAAGTGCTGGAAAACTGCCGCCTGACGCATCTGCAACGCTGGCTGGATACCAGTGCTAACTGGAGCCAGCGCTTATCACCGGGCGAGCAGCAACGGCTGGCATTTGCTCGCGCAATCCTGACTCGTCCGGATGTGCTGTTCCTGGATGAGGCAACCAGCGCACTGGATGATGAAACCGAACAGTTGATGTATTGCCTGCTGGTGGATGAACTGCCTGATGTTACCTTGATCAGCGTGGCACACCGCATCAGTGTGGCGAAATATCATCAAACCTGCTGGCGCTTTAGCCGTGACGAAAGCGGCATAGCCAAGGTGGCACTGAGCCCATTGCCGTCATAAGGCTTTTCCTGTTGCCCCCAAGCCGATACAAGTGATTGTTAAAACTCAACTTGAATCGGCTTGGGTTCCCCCTCTTTTAGTTGTTCCCCCCCCAAAAAAAGCCAGCAATCCACTTGCTAACCTCATTTTAAGTAAAGCTAGCCATTTGATTACTTTACAAAAATAAAGAAAGGCACATTAAAAGAAGTGATCTGGATCACGATTAAGATTTTTCTCAACACGTATCATCCGGCCCTGCTATTAACGACCCATTAATATCGGCCATCCGGTCATGGCGAGTGGCTTTTTCTACCAACAGCATGATGTCTCAACCTGATGAAGATAATTTCCCCGATGTTGTTGTAAACAAACTAAACTTGAAATTATTATCAATAAAAGACCACAGTTCGGTCGATCAAACCACTGGAGTAACCGGTATTCTGGAATATCTTTTAACCCACTGATTATCATTTGTTTTGGCTTTGCTACATGTTTGACCCGTTGCCTGTTGCCCCTCTGGGCTGATGACTCGGGTTATTGAGCCCCCGATAGCCTGGGGCCAGGGCCGGAGCAGGCCCAGACGAGCGATAAACCGAGAGGCAGGGAGCCAACGGATGAATTCATCGCCCCCTTAAAATCTGATCCGAAGAGATTGCATCGTGAATATAAAACTTGTTGCCGTTCTACTTTCTACACTCTTTCTCTCTGCCTGTAACAGAGAGGTACCGGAGGAAAACGACAGTGTGCGCCCGGTTAGCATTTTTGAGGTGAGTAACGGTGCGCAACAAGGGGTACGGATCTTTCCTGCCAGAATTATCGCTGGTGACCGTACTGAGCTCTCTTTTAAACGCGCAGGGCAACTGGAGCAAGTGTTAGTCAGAGAGGGCGAACGAGTCAGCCAAGGGCAATTAATTGCTGAACTCGACAATACTGACGCAAAGCTGCGGTTGCAGGACCGCCAAGCCACGTTCAATCTGGCACAGGCGCAATTCAACCGTTATGCAACCTTAAGCACCCGTAATGTCATCGCCCGGGCAGAGCTTGATGTACAACGTGCCGAACGTGATTCCGCGCAAGCAGCCTTAAAACTGGCCCGGGAAGAAGTGGCAGATATGCAAATCCGCGCCCCTTTTGCCGGGGTAATCGCCATGGTCAATGCCCGAAATTATCAGGTTATTCCCGCTGGCCAAACAATAGCCTCCCTCAATTCACTTGACTCACTGGATGTGGTGTTCAGCGTCCCAGAAAATCTGTTTATCCTGATTGATGGAAACAACGCTAAATATCAGCCAATTGTTCAATTCAACAATTTGCCGGGCCGGGAATTTGCTGCGAGTTATAAAGAACATACCACCAATACCACCTCAGGTTCATTAACCTACCAAATGACACTCACTATGCCACGGCCGCAAGACTTGCCAATGCTGTCGGGGATGAGCGGCAGCGTGCGCATTAATCTTGGTAATTTGCCCGGTGTGGCGCAGACCAGCAGCGTAATTATCCCGGTCGAGGCGGTCTTTAACCCAGATAATAGTGAAAAGAATCAACCCCATGTATGGGTAATTAAAGAACAGGACGGCAAGTTATCCCTTGAGTCGCGCCAAGTGCAAACTGGGCAGTTAACCGCCACTGGTATCCAGATTGTAAGCGGCCTGGCTGATGGTGAACGGATCGTCGCAACCGGTACCCGTGAACTGAATGAAAATCAGCAAGTCCGTGCCTGGGTCCGTGAGCGAGGTCTGTAATGAAACTGACAGAGAGCTTTATCAACAACAGTACCCGCATTTGGCTGGCAATCGTGCTATTAGGGATTGGTGGCTTAATTGCCTTTCTCAATATTGGTCGGCTGGAAGATCCGGCATTTACCATAAAAACGGCGGTGGTGGTCACTCGCTATGACGGCGCATCAGCCCAGCAGGTTGAAGAAGAAGTCACGCTACCGCTAGAAAATGCCATTCAACAATTGCCTTATGTTGATAATGTCACCTCAATCTCGAGCGTCGGCTTGTCACAGATTACCGTCAATATCCGCGCTGAATATGGTTCAGCAGAGTTGCCGCAAATCTGGGATACGCTACGCCGTCGCGTGGGTGATGCCGCCCGAGTGCTGCCACCGGGTTCCAGCGCGCCGTTCGTCAACGATGACTTTGGTGACGTTTATGGCTTCTTCTTCTCGCTGTATGGTGACGGTTATAGCAATCAGGAATTGCGTAACTTTGCCGACCTGCTACGCCGTGAGTTGGTTGTGGTGCCTGGTGTGGGCAAAGTGGCGATTGTCGGTGTCACACCCGAAGAAGTACAAATTGAGATTTCCCGTGCCCAGATGACCGCGGCCAATATTATCCCGCAACGGCTTTACGACTTGCTCAGCCGGCAAAACGTGGTCTCTAATGCCGGGGATCTGCTAGTGGGCAGTGAGTCGATCAGGCTGCATCCTACTGGTGAGTTTAATAATATTCAGGAATTGGGCAACCTGCTGATCAGTGAGCCCGGTAGCCCACGTAGCGTTTATTTACGTGATATCGCCACCATTAAGCAAGGCGTGACACGCACCCCGGATAATATCTATCGCGCTAATGGACGCCCGGCGTTATCCATTGGGGTCTCTTTTGTCCCCAACGTTAACGTGATTGTCGTGGGTAAGGCGCTCAAAGCTCGTTTAGCCGAGTTGGAAGCTGAGCGCCCTGCGGGGATGGATATCAGCGTTTTCTATGATCAAGCCCAGGAAGTGGAACTGGCAGTCAACGGCTTTATTATGAATTTCTTGTTAGCCGTCCTGATTGTCGTCGGTACCCTGTTGATTTTTATGGGGGGGCGCAGCGGCATGGTGATCGCCGCCTCACTGGCACTTAATGTGCTGGGTACCTTGCTGATCATGAAACTGTTGAATATTGAACTACAGCGGATTTCACTCGGTGCCTTGGTGATCTCCCTGAGTATGCTGGTAGATAACGCCATTGTGATCGTCGAGGGCATTCTGATTGGGCGGCAAATGGGGCAAAGTACCCTGGCAGCCACCAGCAATGTGATAAAACGCACCATGTTCCCACTGTTAGGGGGAACCATCATAGCCATTCTGGCATTTGCCCCCATTGGGTTATCGAATGATGCCACCGGGGAATACTGTAAATCCCTGTTCCAGGTTCTGCTGATTTCACTGATGTTGAGCTGGATTACCGCATTAACCTTAACGCCAGTGTTTACCAAATGGGCGTTTGAAAAACAAAAAGTAGTGGAACCCAACCCGGACGAACCGCCTAAAAACCCTTATGATGGCAAGGTATTCCGCATTTATCGCAGCATACTGGCTAAACTGCTCGCGCAACGTGCGATTACCCTCTCGGTGTTGGCTGCTTTGTTGGTGGCCTCGGTGATTGGTTTTGGTAGCGTTCGCCAAAGCTTCTTCCCACCCTCCAATACCCCGATATTTTTCGTAGATATGTGGCTACCCTATGGGACCGATATTGCCTATACCGAGAAAATTGCCGCCGAGATTGAGCAGCATATCAAGGTACAAGAGGGTGTTAGCGATACCATGGTCACCATTGGTCAAGGTGCCATGCGCTTTATGCTCACCTATAATGCCCAACGGCAATATTCCAACTATGCGCAAGTGATGGTGCGCGCCAAAAACCTTAACCAGATCCCGGCCATGGCTGAGCAGATAGAAGGCTATATACGCCGTAATTTCCCGCAGGTGAATGTCCAGGCCAAACGTATTATGTTCGGGCCCTCTAATGACAGCTCGATTGAGGCACGCTTTATTGGCCCGGATCCTAACGTGCTGCGTTCACTGGCCACCAAAGCGAAAGATATCATCAATTCCGACCCGAATTCGGACGGCTTGATGCACGATTGGCAAGAGCGTAGCAAAGTTATTCGTCCACAAGTCTCGGATTATCTTGCCCGTGAGTTAGGAGTGGATAAACGTGAAGTCGATAATGCATTGCGTATGAGTTTTGGTGGGATTGCGGTCGGTTTGTACCGCGACGGTACCCGCTTAATGCCGATTATCTTAAGAACCCCAGAGTCAGAGCGGATGAATGCTGAACGGCTCAATGATGTGATGATCTGGAGCCAAGCACGGCAAGCCTTTATTCCTATTGATAACGTGGTTAATGGATTTGTTACCGAGTGGGAAGATCCATTGATCATGCGCCGGGATCGTAAACGCACCTTGACCGTACAGGCCGACCCCAGCTCACAAAGTGGTGAAACGTCCTCCGAACTGTTACAGCGCATCAAGCCGCAAATTGATGCGATGCCCTTGCCACAGGGTTACGAGCTGCAATGGGGCGGTGACTATGAAAGTACCAACAAAGCCCAGGCCGGGCTGTTTACCAGCCTGCCGATCGCCTTTGTGGTGATGTTTATTATCACTGTATTGATGTTCAGTTCAGTGAAAAATGCCTTGGCGATTTGGTTAACCGTGCCGCTCGCACTGATTGGCGTCACGCTCGGTTTCCTGTTAACCGGTATTCCCTTTGGCTTTATGGCATTGATTGGCCTGTTGAGTTTGAGCGGCATGTTGATTCGTAACGGTATTGTGCTGGTGGAGGAAATTAACCTGCAACGGGAACACAAGCCAATGCAGGAGGCGATCATTGACTCAGCCACATCGCGCTTGCGCCCGATTATGCTGACTGCATTCACCACGGTACTGGGTTTAGCACCTTTGCTGAGTGATGCCTTCTTCCAGAGTATGGCGGTAGTCATTATGTTCGGCTTGGGGTTCGCAACTGTGCTGACACTGCTGGTATTACCGGTTATTTACAGTTGCCTGCCTTCCAAAAATCGCTATTCAGAAGCCTCGGTAGAGAGTTAAGCGAGATGGTTCAACGAGATGGTTCAACGAGATAGTTAACAGGCTGTCTGCTCTAAATAGTAAAGCCCTCTTTAGTCATTAAAGAGGGCTTTTGTTATGACCTGTTGAATTTTATAGACTGTTAGAAGTTATATTTAGCCCCCAACATAAAGGCGGTATCACTGTAACCGTGATTACCTACTTGCTGATTAATATTACCCCACAGATTAACACGTTGATTCACCTGGCTTTCTAAACCCACTTTCAGCTCAGCAATATTAGCGGCACCATGCTGTTTAACTGAAATGTTATCCAGTTTGGTACCAAAATCTTTGGTGTTATGCACCCAGTTAGCTTCAACAAAGGGTTCAAACACCGGGGCTTTATTCTTGTCCTGGCCACTGTGAGTGCGCAACGACGTTCTCACGCCTAATCGCGTTTGAATATTACCGTCACCTTCACCAGAGACATTCGTACCATTAGATTCTTTATGGTCATCGGCTTTCACTCCCATCCAAACCAGTTGTGCCTTAGGTTGGATAAAGTACACCACGCTTTTCGCGGCATTTTCACCAAATTTAAAGGCATAACCACTTTCAACCGATGCAGTGAAACCCTTGGATTTATACTCTTCTGTTGCTAAATCCAGGCCATCAACACTGTTATTGAACCAGCTATATTGCAACCAACTATCTACATATAAACCAGATTTATCCGCTTCATTGGCATACCAGGTACCATATACCCCGGTGCTGTAACCACTCACTGACGCCCGAGCGGTGTAGCCTGTCACGCGTGATTCTGTACGGCTCTTGCTATTGGCATAACCGGCCATCAAACCCAGGTGCAAACTGTCAGTACCATTATAACTCCACTGCGCGATATCGCCCCCCAGTTGCAGCACATAACGGTTAGCCTGGGTACGCAGTTGCCCATAAGTATCACGAGAACGGTTATGGGCACCTTCGTTACGCAACCACATACTGGTGACTTTATGCTCACCTGTCACAGCATCAACATATTGCGTTTCACCCATCCGGTCATGTAAACGGGTAACAAACATATTATTGGCTGCCGCCAGGTTATTGGTGTAGCCACTAACTTCTGGACGATAAACCGGCTTCACTTCACGTTTATCCGGGGTAGGATCCGCTGGATCTACTGGGTCCACTGGGTCCGCTGGATCTACTGGGTCTACTGGATTTACTGGGTCCACTGGGTCTACTGGGTCCACTGGGTCTACTGGGTCTACTGGGTCCACTGGGTCCACTGGGTCTACTGGGTCCACTGGGTCCACTGGGTCCACTGGGTCCACTGGGTCCACTGGGTCCACTGGGTCCACTGGGTCTACTGGGTCTACTGGGTCTACTGGGTCTACTGGGTCTACTGGGTCTACTGGGTCTACTGGACTATAGTCTGACACCAGATACCAGGTATTATTTGTGCTATTCGGACGCACAAAGTAGTCAAATGAACCCGCTACAATACGTTTGCTGTTGCTAAACGTTGCGCTGGAAGCACCCTCGACTTTAATAATTTCAATCCCTTGAGCGGTTAACGCACCTGTACCACCAATGTTATTGATAGCGACATCGGTATTACCACTGGCATCCCCTTTGATAATAAGCTTATCTGCAGGTGAACTATCATCACCCAGCACCGAATTCATCACTAACAGGCCATTATTACTGGTGTAATTACCGGCAATAGTCACCGTTTTACTGGTAAAGTCGGCAGGATCATTCATGTCGGCTGGTGCTACAAAACTGACAGTAGAATTATTTAAAGCCAAGTTTGATACTACTGAATCCCCGGTAACATTCCATATGCTATTGGCACCTGAAATATCCAAATTCACGGTAGCCGCATTACTGGCACTATTAACGGTACCATCAGCTTTATACTGGTTCGAATTCACGATGCCGGTAATATTGCTGCCATCAGTCATCACCAGGTCAACAAGCGCTTTTTTATCCGCAACAATATCGCCATTAACGGTATAAATACCTGAAACCTGTTGATTTTGCTCACTATCGAATGAAGCCACTTTTGAATTTTGGCCTGAGGCATAAATGGCTTTACTGCCATTTTGTACTGTCACAATCACATCAGAAAGCAAATCAATCACACCACCATAAGCGGTGGTGCTACCCAAAAAACCTTGAGCTACATTAGCAAAAATACCATTGGCACCTTGCCCAGATGTTTTCACATCAACATTATTTAAGCGAATATATCCGTGACCATTGGCATAAATAGCATGGGCAGTATTCCCCGTGGTAGTCACTTTGCTATCACCCTGTAAATCTATTTTAGCGGTATCATTGCCCCCATATATTGAATCGATCCCCGCGTAAACACCATAACCACCATTAGCACTACCACTTCCCTGGGTATCAACAATTGTATTACCTTTAACAATAATGGTATTCATACCCATTTTGTTGTAGGCCACATTAGCACGTAGCCCCATACCATTAACGGTGCTAACCACAGCATCTCCATTAACGGTAACAATAGAACCAGTGGATTCTCTGCCTATATTGACACCATCAGCACTTGAGCCCGTGGTGGTTATGGTCAAATTATTGGTTGTTATTTTACTTGCGCCATTTTTGGTAATAATGCCGTCAGAATCTACACCGGATGTAGCAATAATTAAATTATTAAAATTATAGGTACTGCTATTACCATAGATACCCCAACCTTGCAGTGGTGAGGTACCCGCTTTAGTTGTGGTGGTGATATTAACTGTGTCATAAGCAGAAAGCCCTAAGCCTCCGTGCAGACCAGAGTTATAGTAATAAACGACTTCTGAACAGCTTAATAATTTTTTCCCATCGGCGTCAGTGGTATTAGTACAGTTATCAGCTGCATAGGCCATACTAAATGGTAAAATTAAAAATACCAAACCGCTATTTTCTTTCTTTAAAAAACGCATTAAAGCCTCTTCTACTGTTACTTAGGTTAATTTTAAGTTAAAAAAATAAAAATTAACCACCCTGGTTAAAAAAATATACACACCAATAACATTCAATAAAAAAGACGTAGTCAAGCTGACAAATACCCAGAAGTATATAGACCATAATCAGGCTATAAGAGTAAACCTACCAACATACTACGATTTGACGTTTGGCACGTGTAAACACATTAATTATTTAATTACCAAGGTACTTGGTATGGCAGTAAATCTGGCATAGAGTGAATGATAAATCTCAAGAAATGATTTAATCAACACTTAGATAGTACGAAAAACTCACCTTAATAACTTATCACTACTGATTTCTTTCAGTAAGTTTGAGTCATTCGAACGAGCGAATACTGTTGACGCTCCTGCGACTGCAAGTACGACTGGTAAATATTCTCAATAAATAAATCTATCGAAGAATTGTACGCAGATAGTTATACCAATTTATGGTTAAAAAACCAACGGCCACAGCTGACTTTCGGACTATTCCTAGACGATCATACTCAAAACGAGCAAGCATCATGACTGCAAGATGACTTTTCGAACAACCTGTTTTCAAACGATCTGTTTTCAAACGATCTGTTTTCAAACAACCTGGGTAGGCTGATTGAGAGCCGCAACAGCGAAGGTACCCATTGCCCCGCCCTGCCCTAAACAAACAACTCAAAGCTAGCCCCGCACATTTCAAGCAGATCTGTTACAAAAATCCCATTTTTCAATTTTAAAATGAAAATTTCATATAAAAATATTGTGAAATAAAATTTCCACTGCTAGGGTATGTTTGAAATTGACAAGAGCTCATGTTTTCGACGCAAGGCACTGATGAACGCGGAAAATGTCCATTCGTCATGATGTCAAAAACCCATGAAAACATCACAAATATTCCCATTTAGAGGAGAGTTCCCGATGTATAACATTGCTTTGTTTGGTGCGGGTCGAGTTGGACAAGTTCATGCAGTCAATATCGCTGAACATAAAGAAACCTCCCTTTATTCTGTCATTGATCCTTATGGCGACGGGGCGCAAAAACTGGCCGATAAATATGGTGCTAAGATTCAAACCATCGAAGAAGCCTTAGCCGACCCCAAGGTGCAGGGGGTGTTAATCGCCTCGGCTACCGATACCCATGCTGAATTGATTGAACTTTCTGCTCGCGCAGGAAAAGCCATTTTCTGTGAAAAACCGGTTCACCTGGATATTGAACGCGTACGCGCCTGTTTAGCGATAGTCAAAGAACACCAGGTGCCGCTATTTGTCGGGTTTAACCGCCGTTATGACCCACAGTTTCGCAAAATTCGTGAACAGCTCAGTGCTGGTGTGATTGGTAAAGCAGAATCCCTGTTGATTACTTCACGTGATCCCTCCCCACCGCCTGCACAATACGTCAAAGTATCCGGTGGTATGTTCCGCGATATGACTATCCATGATTTTGATATGGCTCGCTTTATCATCGGGGAAGAGCCGGTCTCTATTTATGCTCAAGGCAGCAATTTAGTCGACCCAGAGATTGGTCAAGCGGGAGATATTGACACCGCATTTATCGTGATGAAATTCCCTTCCGGGGCGATGGCCACCATCTCCAATAGCCGTCGCTCTGGTTATGGCTATGATCAACGGATTGAATTGCATGGTGAAAAAGGCTTACTACGCGCAAACAACATCCATGAAGATGCCGTAGAAGTTTGGGGTGACCAAGGCTGTGTAGCGGCTAAACCTGAGCATTTCTTCTTACAGCGTTATGAAAAGGCCTATCGTGCAGAGTGGCAACATTTTGTCGATATCCTCTCTGGCCGCGCTCAACCCGAATGCAGTGGTTACGATGGCGAGCAAGCATTACTCCTTGCTGATAAGGCATTAGCGTCTCTCAATTCAGGCTGTGAAATCAAACTATAAGCCCTCATTAATTCACTCAGAAATAGAGATCCTGCTCATTATCGCTCAGCATGAATAAAACCGTGCTGAGCATAATTCAAGCTTTTGGAGAAGCCATGCTCGCTTTTATCTCATTTATCGGCTTTACGTTATTTGTTGCCGGATTCGCTTATTATAAAACCCGCAATTCTCATCTCACAGATTCAACAGAAGGTTATTTTTTAGGTGGTCGGTCATTAACTGGCGTCTATATCGGTGGCTCCATGCTGCTGATGAATCTCTCCACTGAACACCTGGTTGGGCTTAATGGCTTATCATTTCGCACCGGTTTCATTGTGATGGCATGGGAAGTGATGGCGGCGATGACCATTGTGCTCTTTGCTATCTTTTTCTTACCTCGCTATTTGAAATTGGGTATTTCTACCATTCCTGGCTATCTGGAAAAGCGCTTTGATAAACAGACGCTGACCATCACCTCAATTCTCTTTTTAGCCATGTATGTCATCTCACTCTTGCCTATTGTGCTGTATACCGGCGCGATTGCTCTGGAAAGCCTGTTCCAGGTTTCCAATGTGTTTCATGTAGAAAAAGAGACTGCATTGTGGCTGATGGTCTGGGGTGTCGGTGGGATCGGCGCGATTTATGCCGTGTTTGGCGGGATAAAAGCCATTGCCGTTGCTGATACCATTAATGGTGTGGGGTTAATTACTGGCGGGTTGATGGTGACCTGCTTTGCCCTGGCTTATGTCGGTAATGGCGACATCTGGGGGGGATTAGTGGAAGTTTATCAAGCTCATCCGGAAAAATTCAACTCAATAGGCGCTGAAGATTCTATGGTGCCATTTTCGACCTTGTTCACCGGGTTGATTGTCTCCAATATGTTTTTTTGGTGTACCAATCAGTCGATTGTGCAAAAAGCACTGGGGGCTAAAAACCTGGCTGAAGGGCAAAAAGGGGTCCTGCTTTGTGCCTTTTTTAAACTGATGATCCCCAGTATTATCATTTTACCCGGCATTATTGCGTTCCATGTCTTTAATGGGCAGATGGATAACCCTGACCATGCCTATCCCAGCTTGGTTCAATTAGTGTTACCGGAAATGCTGGTGGGCTTTTTCGCTGCGGTGGTGGTTGGCGCAGTGTTCTCTACCTTTAGCGGTGGTTTAAACTCTTCGGTTACCCTGTTTACCGTCAATATTTTCCAAAAAACGCTCAAACCTAATGCTACGGAGGCGCAAACCGTGACCTTGGGCAAATGGCTGGGATTAAGTTTGGCGCTTATTTCAATGATTGTCGCCCCTTTAGTGGCCAATGCACCTGATGGGCTGTTCTATTTGATTCAGCAACTGCAAGGGCTGTTTAATGCACCGATTCTCAGTGTTGTTCTCGTTGGGCTATTAACCAAGCACGTTCCAGCCATTGCGGCAAAATTGGGGCTGCTATTCGGCGTTTCAGCTTACATCCTGTTTAACTTTGTCTTTAAAATCGATATCCACTTCTTCCATTTAGTGGGCTTGCTGTTTGTGGCAAACGTGGCCTTTATGCTGACTGTAGGTCATTTCTATCCACAAAAAGCCCATGAAGATGTTTATACCGAACAAGTTGATATTACGCCTTGGTCAATGACACCCGCTGTCGCTGTACTGATTGTCCTGTCTTCGGTGTCTATGTATGTCTTCCTGGCTCATAATGTTCCTAGCTGGATCATGGTTGGCTACTACCTATTGGCGACCGTTTCTCTTGGCTTCGTGTTCTGGACCATTTTCCGCGAGTTGATGCGCAGCCCGCGCGCCAAGATGATCAAAATGCAGAAAGAAGCTGAATAATGATGCGTTTTCGCCTCGCTTAACACGGCAGTCAAACCCGCTATTCCGCTCAATTTTTAAAAAGGTTGAGCGATTTTTATTGATAGACGCAGCCAACAACCAAGCAACCCGAAGAATAAAGAGTATTTTTAATGGAAAGCACGCTGTTACCCAACATTGTCAGCTACCTCTCCTCTATCGATCCCTTTGATCGCTTAGAGAAACAGGAACAAAATGCCCTGGCGGCGGCGATTGATATTCTCTATTTAAAACAAGGCAAGCGCCTGGCGGATGAGCAAATCGTCGGGCAGGGTTTGTATATTGTACGCACCGGGGCTGTGGAGCAATATCATACTGATGGGACACTACGCGCCCGCTTAGCCGATGGGGATCTGTTTGGCTTCAGCCAGTTATATCGCTCAGGTGAATGTGATTACTCATTAGTCGCGTTAGAAAATGCCTTGTTGTACCGCATTCCCAAGCAAGTCCTGCTGAAATTGATGCAGGATAACCCAGCAGTCAGGCATCACTTCTCTTCCAAAGAATCCGTCCGTTTGGCGCATTCGAGCGTGAAATGGGCCGGGGAGGAGATGTTATACCTGAAAAAGGTCAAAGAGGTGATGAACCGTAGTGTCGCCAACGTACATCCTCACACTTCAGTGCAAGAAGCTGCCCAGATTATGGTCGATAAGCATCGTTCCAGTGCGATGGTGATGGATGGAGATAAATTGGTGGGCGTGGTGACTGACCGCGATATGACCAAACGTGTGATTGCCAAAGGGTTAGCACTGCATGCTCCGGTAAGCCAAATCATGACCCAGCACCCGCAAACCATTCAGTCAGATGCCTTGTTGCTTACCGCAATGGAAATGATGATGCTGCACAATGTGCGCAGCCTACCGGTGATGGAGGGGGAGCAGATCGCTGGCGTATTAACCGCCACCAGCTTGACGGAAAAAAGCCAGGTTCACGCGGTATTTCTGATTAGCCGTATTTATCGGCAGGAGTCTTTGAGCGAATTGGTGAGCATGGTTCCGCAACGACAAGCGGTATTTGATGCCTTGCTTTCAGTCAATGCCTCTCCGGCGATTATTCAACAAATGATGACGCTGATTGCTGACGCATTTAACAAGCGGCTATTGCAACTCGCAGAGCGAGAGTTAGGCCCGGCGCCAATGGACTACGCCTGGTTTGTTGCCGGCTCGCAAGCCCGTCAGGAAATGCACCTTAATTCTGACCAAGACAATGGCATTATTTTGGCCAGAGAAGCCAACGGTGAAGAGCAAGCCTACTTTCAACAATTGGCGCAGTGGGTCTGTCATGGGCTGGATGCTTGTGGCTATGCACTTTGCCCCGGGGAGATGATGGCGAGCAATGCCCGCTGGTGTGTTTCTTTGGATCAATGGCAAAGAAACTTCAGGCAATGGGTGGTGCTGCCTGAGCCTCAAGCATTACTCGATATCAGTGTTTTTCTGGATATACGCTTTCTCTACGGGGCGCAGGGGTTGGTGGATAAACTTCACCAAACCTTGATCACCTGTGTACGGGGCAACCAGCGTTTTCTCTCTATTATGGTGGCTAACTCTTTGCGCGTCAGCCCGCCACTGGGCATGTTTCGCCAGTTTGTGTTAACCAAAGATGGCGATAATCGGCAAGTATTGAACATTAAACAGCAAGCGGTCAGTTTGGTGGTCGAATTAGCCCGAATTTATGCCTTAACCGCATGCAGTTTGGTGCCTGAAACCAGTAAACGGCTGGAGTTTGCTGCAGAGCAGGGTGTGATAAGTCATGCCAGCCAGCAAGAATTACAAGCCGCGTTGAATTTTATCAATCAAGTGCGTTTGCATCACCAAGGTGAACAGGTAAAACGGGGAAAAAGTTTGAACAATCAAATAGCACCTGGTGAGTTTACTGCGTTTGAACGTAATCACCTTAAGGACGCGTTTCGCATCATTGCACGTTATCAAGAGGCAGCAAAACAACGATACCAGGCGGGGGGGCGCTTACGGTGAAAGTAAATTGGTTTCGTCGCCAACATCCGCTGCAAAACGGTGATCAATTACGCTGTCATGCACTGGCAAAATCCCCCATTCCCGCCCATTGTCTTGAGCTATTCCAAAAAAGCTACCCAGCCCCCAACAGCCCGCTATCTGAGCTCAAATGTGTGGTATTGGACTTTGAAACATCGGGGCTTGACCCCAAGCAGGATGAGATTCTCTCTGTGGGAATGGTTGATATTCATTATCCGGTGATGTCTCTGGCTAGCGCTCAGCACTATTATGTTCACTCAGAGCAAGTCATCCATTCAAAAACAGCGGTGATTAACCACATTGTGCCTGAAACGCTGATCGGGGGAATTTCACGCCATCAGTTAATTGAACGCTTAGTGGTCAGTTTAAGTGGCAAAGTGGTGATCGCCCATGGGGCCGAAATTGAGAAGCATTTTTTGCGTCACTTATTGCAATTAGACGATACCCTGCCGTTACCGCTGATCTTCTTAGATACTCTGCGCCTGGAGCGCTCATTGATGAAATATCGCGGCGTAATGTATCCCGATTTACGGCTGACTCATGTTCGCCAACAAAAAGGATTACCGCCGTATCTTGCTCACAATGCGTTCGCCGATGTGGTGGCCACCGGTGAGCTGTTTCTAGCTCTGGTTGAGGAAATCTGTGCAGATAAGCCACCTCTTTTGGGGCCATTGGTGTTACGTTCATTATGATGACAATGTCGGCGAATGAACTGGCTTGAGCCCAACCGTTAAAACGGCGTTGCTAACCAATTGTATTTTTTGTTTTATTTTTATAAAAAACAGAAAATAATTTTTACTATAGTTTCATTTCGCATAAACTTACCCCTAAGGTAATTAACGGAGTGTTGGAGTACTGGAATGTTAACAGCAACAACCTTAAGTGAATTGGAAGACCAAATTCGCAATCGCTACGATGAATTAAGCAAAAGATTACAACAAGTTGCAGCCTATGTATTAGATAATAAAAACAGTGTTGCTTTTGAAACAGTGTCAGCGATTGCCGAACAGGCCAGTGTTCCCCCTTCTACACTGATCCGTTTTGCCAATGCTTTTGGCTATAGCGGGTTCAACGAAATGAAACAACTATTTCGTAGTAACCTGCTAGAAGAGACCTCCAGTTACACCGACCGCGTTCGTCTGCTGAAAGAAATGTCTGGGGATACCGCGCCCCCTGAACGCCCGGCGGATATTCTGCAAGAGTTTGCACGAGCCAATAGCAATGCCATGCATCAGTTGGCGGCTCAAACGCCTGTCGAGCATTTAGATGAAGCGGTCGACACGCTGGCCAATGCCAAAAACATCTACGTGGTGGGTTTAGGTCGCTCTTTTCCGGTGGCTTCTTATCTGGTGTATGCATTACGGCATTTAAGCAAGCGAGCCTTTCTGATTGATGGGCTTGGCGGCATGTTTAAAGAGCAGATGAGCACCATTGAAGATCATGATGTTTTAATTGTGATTAGCTTTTCACCCTATGCGAAAGAGACCACCGCCATTAGCGAGTCGTTAGTGGGTTCAGCCATTAAGCAAATTATTATTACCGATAGCCAAATTAGCCCATTAGCTTCATCAAGCGATATTTGCTTTGTGGTTAAAGAAGCCAAGGTGGATGCCTTTCGCTCTCAGGCGGCGTCATTGTGCTTAGCACAAACCCTGGCGGTTTCGCTGGCGTTTCATAATGCCCCGAGCAAAGCCTAAATAGGTGTTCATAATACAGCTCCACTTTAGGTCGGTGGGAATGGCCAGGAACGCCGACACGCCGTGAACCCATATATGGGGGCTCGTATCGCGTATCCCTGCGCTCCATGGTCGGCTAACCTACCCCACTCCCACCTATAGCGCTATTTAGGGCTAACAGCGTTTTCCATAAACAATGCCAGTGATCATCACTGGCATTGTTAATAATGGATTAGTTTAACTGTGCTTGGCTTGATACTCCGGGCCATTGACCCAAACATGGTCTGGTTCCCAAGTAAAACACCATTTGCGTGAAGGGCCCGCCATCACATTTAAGTAATAGTTGTCGTACCCCGCAATCGTCGCCACCGGGTGATAACCTTTTGGTGCTTTCACCACATCTTTGTTATACACCGCCATACACTGATCCAAAGAGCGATCATCGGTATAAATGCGTTGTAGACAGAAACCTTGCTCAGGATTAAGCCGATGGTAGTAGGTTTCTTCCAGGTAGGTTTCATGCGGTTCGTTAGCTTGGTCGTGCTTATGGCTGGGGTAAGAACTGGTACAACCCTCATCAGTAAAGACTTCCACCACCAGTAAGCTATCCGCAGGCAGATTATCGGGCAAGATATTATGCACATAACGCCGATTATTCCCGTGCCCTCTCGCTTCGGCCTGAATGTCTTGCGGGGTAATTAGCCGGGTGGCGTAGGTTCCTTTGCCAGGTGCCTGACACACCGCCAACTCGAGGGAAGTTAATGCTACAACTTCACAGCTTTCCTGAGCGGACACATAAACCGCATAGGGTTTTTTACGCTCAAAAGGGGACATGCGCTCGCCAATATTTTCGAAGTGGGCTGTTTCTGTTTTAACCGAGGCTTTACCCGCCACCAAGACTAAACAGAGCTCATTGGCGGATGCTGGCAGAGTGAGTTTTTGACCGGGTTTGAGTTCATAAACCTCAAAGCCGACATACTGCCAACCCGCATTCTCAGGGGTGATTTTTTGGGTGCAACCCGCATCATCAGGTGCTTGATACTTTGACAGCAGTGTCGACATACTCTGTTCCTTAATGGGGCCGGCCCCCATTTTGCCAGTTCATTTATACCCATCGCCAATCAAACTGCAGCGGTGTTGGCTGCGCTCTGCCCACCAGCAAATGCTTTGCGGTGATTGGGATGAGCCCAAGTTTTCAATATCTCAATATTATGAAATAAACATTTCAAAATCAATGCTCAATTACTAGAAAATAGTGCGTTGCACGGCTGGATAACGGATTAATCTTGAGAATTATACCGCGATCACAAAAGCCCAATTTATTTCAATAATAAATTGAAATGAAATTTATATTTCATATAGTGCATTCAGATGATAACTATACCCAAGTTCAATGAAGTTGCAGGTAGGCGGCAAGCGAGCGAGTCCCTGGGAGCATAGATAACTATGTGACTAGGGCGATGGAGTGCAGCCAACACCGCTGCAGCGTCATCGGTGACGGGTATAGATTGCAGCAGGCGATGAGTGCAAATACGCCACAACGCCAATGTTTCTCTACGCGAATTGGGAGATGATCCGCTGATGAATACCATAAGAATGACCACGGCACAGGCGTTGGTAAAATTTATGAACCAACAATATGTCGAGTTCGATGGTCAACAACACAAATTCATTCATGGTGTGCTGACCATTTTTGGTCATGGCAATGTGGTTGGGCTTGGACAAGCACTGGAACAAGATGCAGGCGACCTGATGGTGCACCAAGGCTGTAACGAACAAGGTATGGCCCATATCGCCATGGGGTTTGCCAAACAGCATAAACGTAAGAAAATCTATGCGGTAACCTCATCGGTTGGGCCAGGGGCAGCCAATATGATCACCGCAGCGGCAACCGCAACCGCGAACCGAATTCCGGTGCTGTTTTTACCCGGTGATATCTTTGCCTGCCGCCAACCGGACCCGGTTCTGCAGCAAGTGGAGCAATATCATGATGCCTCTATCAGCACCAATGACTGCTTTAAACCGGTTTCTCGCTATTGGGATCGCATCTATCGCCCAGAGCAGTTGATGTCCGCCATGCTCAATGCCATGCGAGTATTGACTGACCCGGCTGATACCGGTGCGGTGACTATCTGCCTGCCGCAAGATGTTCAGGGGGAAGCTTATGACTTCCCAGCCTATTTTTTCCAGAAACGGGTTCATCGTATTGATCGCCGCCCCGCCACGGAAGCGATGATTGATGATGCCATCCGATTAATCCGCAGTAAGAAAAAACCGCTGTTGATCTGTGGCGGCGGGGTTCGCTATTCCGAAGCCCATGAGGCTTTCCGTCAATTTGCAGAAACCTTCCATATTCCTTTTGGTGAAACGCAAGCGGGCAAAAGCGCCATTGTTTACGATCACCCACTTAACTTGGGTGGCATTGGCACCACCGGCTGCCTGGCGGCCAATCTGATAGCGAAAGAAGCCGATTTAGTGATTGGCGTCGGCACTCGCTTTACCGATTTCACCACCGCGTCAAAATCGCTATTCCAGAATCCTAATGTGGACTTTTTAACCATTAATGTTTCCGAGTTTGATGCCAGTAAACTGGATGCCACATCGGTGGTTGCCGATGCTAAATCTGCGCTGATGGCCATATCCCACAAGTTAAGCGCGGCGGGATATCTCAGTGATTATCATGGTGAAATCCAACAGGCAAAACAGGCTTGGCGAGAAGAGGTCACACGCCTGTTTAGCACTCAGATAAACTCCAATTACCAACCCGAAGTGGCAGGACATTTCGATGATGCACTGCGTGAGTATCGTGACGCCCTCAACACAGAATTGACGCAAACCCGGGTCTTGGGCTTGTTGGACCAACATTTGGAAGATAATGCCATTGTGGTGGGTGCTGCGGGGTCGCTGCCGGGGGATTTACAACGGCTATGGCAACCTAAAGTCGCGGATACCTACCATATGGAATACGGCTTTTCCTGCATGGGGTATGAAATCGGTGCCGCCATTGGCGCTAAAATCGCCTGTCCTGATCAGCCGGTTTACAGCTTGTTGGGTGATGGCTCTTATATGATGCTGCATTCTGAATTACAGACCTCCATTCAGGAAGGGCTGAAGATCAATGTGATTCTGTTTGATAACGCGGCCTTCGGTTGCATTAACAATTTACAGATGAGCCAAGGCATGGGCAGTTTTGGCACTGAAAACCGCTTTCGCGATCCACAGACCAACAAACTGACCGGGCCATTAGTCCCGGTGGATTTTGCGATGAATGCGCAAAGTTATGGATGCCGAGCCTATCGGGTCTATAACGAAGAGCAACTGATCCATGCGCTGGCGGATGCCAAACAGCAGACCGTATCGACACTGATTGATATTAAAGTGTTGCCAAAAACCATGACCCACGGCTATGAAGCCTGGTGGCGCTGCGGTACGGCGCAAGTGGCCGATAAGCCGGAAATTGAACAAGCTGCCGATGAAATTAAACAGGCGCTAGCCAAGGCTCGTCAGTATTAAATCCCCCTTCAGTTCAAGTGACTTGAACCAGGGTGTCCCCTTCTCTCTCCCACCACCTTCCGTGGTGGGTTTGTTTCTTGCTATGCCTTTCTTGCCATTACCTGATCACACAGGAAAAAGGCAACTTCTAGTCCATTGATTTTATTTAATATTAATCATCATCACAGAATGTTTTTTCCATTTAAGAATACCTTTTAAATTAAAATTCCACGGTGATCACATAATGAAATATTCCTGTATTTTTCAATTGAAAATGAAACAATCATTCCGTATAAACGATTTATTGAAATGATTATGCAATAAGCTGCAAAACGGCAAAAGCGACGGCCTATAGATAGCCCAAGCACTGAGAGACTTGAGGAGCGAACGGTGAGTACAGAAAAAAAGTTGGATGTGATTTGCATGGGACGAATCGCTGTTGATTTTTATGGACAGCAGATCGGTGCCCGCCTGGAAGACATGAGCTCCTTCAGCAAATATTTGGGGGGGTCATCCGGTAACGTTGCTTATGGTACTGCCGTGCAGGGGCTGAAATCCTCCATGCTGGCGCGCGTCGGCGATGAGCATATGGGCCGTTTTCTGCGTGAAGAATTGGAACGGGTTGGCTGCGATACCAGCCATTTAATTACCGACAAAGATCGCCTAACCGGTTTGGTCATTCTTGGCATCAAAGATCAAGAGACTTTCCCACTGATTTTCTATCGTGAAAATTGCGCCGATATGGCGATAACCAGAGACGACGTCAGTGAAGAATACATTGCTTCTGCCCGTTGCCTGGCGATTACCGGCACGCACCTTTCTCACCCTAAAACACGCGATGCAGTCATCACTGCCTTGCAATACGCTCGCCGCCACGGTGTAAAAACCGCCTTGGATATTGACTACCGCCCGGTACTTTGGGGGCTGACCTCATTAGGGGACGGTGAAACCCGCTTTATTCAATCAGATGCTGTCACGGAACAACTGCAAGAAGTGTTAGGCCTGTTTGACCTGATCGTCGGCACCGAAGAAGAGTTCCATATCGGCGGGGGGTCAACCGATACCATTGCAGCGCTAAAAACCATCCGTTCCGTAACGCAGGCGGAACTGGTCTGCAAGCGTGGCGCGTTAGGTTGCTCGGTCTTTACTGGTGAGATCCCTGATGAGCTGGACCACGGGATCACGGTCTATGGCGTGCGCGTTGATGTGCTGAATGTCTTAGGGGCTGGGGATGCCTTTATGTCTGGCCTGCTGCGTGGCTACTTAAGTGGTGAAGGCTGGGAAACAGCCTGTGCTTACGCCAATGCCTGTGGTGCCTTGGTGGTTTCTCGCCATGGCTGTGCCCCCGCCATGCCGACCAAAGTGGAACTGGATAACTACCTACTACGGGCGCGGCAAGTGAAACGCCCAGACCTGGATCCTGAGCTGAACCATCTCCATCGCGTCACGACACGTAAATCCCCAGAGCGTAATGAACTCTGTGTACTGGCCTTTGATCACCGCATTCAATTTGTTGATATGGCGCGGCAAGCAGGGGCGGATATCGCGCGCATTAGCCCCCTTAAACAACTGATTTTACAAGCCAGCCAGGAAGTGGCCGTTGAAGCTGGATTGGACCAAGGTCAGGCAGGCCTGCTGTGTGACAGCACCTTTGGCCAAGAGGTATTAAATGCCGTGACGGGTCAGGGGTGGTGGATTGCTCGCCCGATTGAATTACCCAGTTCACGTCCACTCAAGCTTGAACATGGCAATATCGGTTCACAACTGGTCAGTTGGCCGCTTGAGCATATCGTGAAATGCCTGGTTTTCTTTAACCCAGAGGATGATCACCACCTCCGTTTACAGCAAGAGCATCAAATTCAAGAAGTTTATCAAGCCTGTTGCCAGTCCGGGCATGAGTTGTTGCTGGAAGTGATTTTACCCGCAGGGACCAAACAAGACGACGCCCTGTATCTACGTGCGCTGCAACGCTTTTATAACCTCGGGATCAAACCCGATTGGTGGAAACTGCCACCATTGGCAAAAGCCAGTTGGGATGCCGTATCTGCCTTGATAGCTGAGCGCGATGCTTACTGCCGCGGGGTGGTGATTCTTGGCTTAGATGCCCCACAAGAACAATTACAACACGCATTTTCACAAACCGCCGGGCAAAGCATTGTGAAAGGGTTTGCTGTTGGTCGCACGTTATTTGGCGAACCTTCACGTGCCTGGTTAGCCGGTCAGATAGATGATCAAACGCTGATTCATAAAGTGAAAACCAATTACCACAACTTAATCACACTATGGCGCCAACGTGGCGAAAAATAGTGCCAGCACAGGAGAATTGTGATGAGTGTTCAACTAGGTATCAACCCGCTCACTTGGACTAATGACGACATGCCAACATTGGGGGCAGAAACTTCGCTAGAAACCTGTTTAAGCGAAGGGAAGCAAGCCGGGTTTAGCGGCTTTGAGCTGGGGAATAAATTTCCACGTCAGGCAAGCCTATTAGGCCCCATCTTGGCCAGGCATGATCTTAAGCTGGTATCAGGCTGGTATTCCATGGAACTGTTGACCCGCAGTGTTGAAGAAGAGATTGTGGCGGTCCAAAACCACCTGACCTTGTTACGTGAACTCGGTGCCAAAGTGATGGTCGCTTGTGAAGTAACGGGTTGTATCCATGGCGCGCAAGACACCCCGGTCCATTTACGCCCGCTTTTCCCTGCCGAGCGTTGGCAAGAATATGGCCGCAAACTAACCGAATTTGCTCAATATACGCAAAGCCAAGGGGTACAAATTGCCTATCACCACCATATGGGCACGGTGATTGAAACTGCAGAAGATATTAATAACTTAATGAAACATACCGGACCCGAGGTGGGGTTACTGTTAGACACCGGGCACATTACTTTCGCCGGAGGCGACCCAGTCACGGTGGCACAGAACTGGTCTGATCGTATTAACCACGTACATTGCAAAGATATCCGCCAAGAGGTGCTGGCGGATGTAAAAAACCGCAAATTGAGCTTTCTCGATTCGGTGCTTGAAGGGGTTTATACCGTTCCCGGAGATGGCTGCATCGATTACCCGGCGGTATTTAACGTGCTTAAAAACGCCAATTACAGCGGCTGGTTAGTGGTTGAAGCCGAACAAGACCCAGCCATTGCCCATCCGCTGACCTATGCCACCCTGGGTTACAACAATTTATACAAGTTTGCTAAAGAAGCTGGGCTGTTTGATCTTACCCAGCAATAGTTCTGCACCTTTAACCAGAAGCGCCTTTTTTAGGCGCTTCTGGTGACTGCCTAACATTGGATATCGCTACCATTTGCCATCACTCGATAGAGCTAGGTGTTGTTGCATCCCCCAGTCTGCATAATCGACAAACAGTGCTACTATGCTGCATCCCGTAAGATATATACCCATGAGTCATTGCTGATGCCTACTGAAAACCAACCACTAAAAGATGTCATGCTCGCTTTCCAGATCATCCCAAGACTGAAAGAAGGCAACAACTTCGAGGTGGTCGATAAAGCTATCGAAGTTGTAAAAGCTTCGGGTGTACCATTCCAAGTCAGTGCAATGGAAACAACCATGAGAGGCGAATTAAACCAGCTATTAGAGATTGTCAAAGACGCACAACAAGCGTGCTACCAAGCTGGTGCCGTTGAAGTTATTACAAACATTAAAATTCATAGTAAAACTGAACTGGCAACCGACACTTTCTGTACCTATAACAGAGGCGTCACCAAAGCTAATCATATGTTTATGGATGATTAGCTTCCTTGTTAGGCGTTTCTGGTTGCTCATTTATCTGCCGGTGGTTTGACACCGTAACCGGCGTGCAATAACACTTTTGTACATAATTCCAGGAAACCCGATTTACTCAGATCGTTCTTGGCATCGTTAGTTCGCCAGGCGCAAATCACAAAGGATGCCGAGCTGGCTGATGCTTCAACATGGTCGACCGTGGGTAACAGGGCAAATTTAGCTTTATAGATGTGTTTACCCTCTTTTGATGCGTCATTGTCATACTTTCTTATCAATGACCAATCCAACCTGAAAAAAGCCTTTTCCGGTCAGTTGGTGCCTCAAGTCCCCAACGATGAACACGCCAGTGAATTGCTGGCACGTATTCAGGCTGAAAAAGCAGCGCAACAAGTGGCTGCCAAAGCTAAAGCCGCAAAAAGTCAAAACACCGAGAAGGATCGCAAAACCAAGGGAAGATCCTGATGTTTTGGGTCGTGCTCATCCCCTTGGCAAGGTACAATGGCACCTCACGTAGGAGGACCACAATATGGCCAGTGCAAACCAACTGAAAGCGCTGCTTCAGTCACATCTGGAAGGCGACGAAACGCGCTTTTACTCCGTCGCCATGCAGGTGGCCGCCCACGAAGCCAAGCAGGGCCACGGTAAATTGGCTGAAGATCTACGTACACTGGTGGATCAAGCCAAGGCTCGGCGTTCACTAAATCCTGAAAGCAAAGCCGTCCCCATCAGCAAGCCAAGAGGCGAGCTGGCCAACCTCTTGTCCGTGAGTTACCCCAAATCTCGCCTGGGTGATATGGTGCTTAACGCCGAACTTACCCAACAGTTGGAACGTGTCATCCGCGAACAGCGCCACGCTGCAGAGATCCTGTCCCATGGCCTCTCCCCCCGGCGTAAATTGCTATTAGTTGGCCCGCCCGGTACTGGCAAGACCATGACTGCCTCAGTACTGGCCGGTGAGCTGGGGCTGCCTTTGTTTCTGGTTCGTCTGGATGGGCTGATCACCAAGTTTATGGGCGAGACCGCCGCTAAACTCAGGCAAATTTTCGAATCTACCCAGCAAACCAGAGGGGTATATTTCTTCGACGAATTTGATGCCATTGGCTCTCAGCGTGGCCTGAGCAACGACGTAGGCGAAATACGGCGCATTCTCAACAGCTTCCTGCAAATGATCGAACAGGACGACTCCCACAGCCTGATCATCGGTGCGACCAACCATCCCGATATTTTGGATAGCGCACTGTTCCGCCGTTTTGATGATTTACTGCATTACGAACTGCCTGACGAAGCGCACATTGCCAGCGTGCTTAATTCACGTTTGTCTGGCATGGCACTCAAGAATACATCATGGAAACGTTTAGCCTCCAAGGCAGTTGGCCTTAGCTATGCGGAGTTGACCCGCGCAGCAGATGAAGTGTTAAAAACAGCCTTAATCGAGCGTACAGAAAAAGTTACCGAAAAAAATATTGCTCATGCACTGGAAGAACGCCGAAAGTTATCAGATCGATTCAATAAGATAAGTTAACAATAAGGATATGGCATGGCAGATAGGGAGCTGAGTAACCACCCACATTTTATTTTCCAAAATAGTGCCCAAACAGAAGGCTTTACTTCACCCTCTACCGGTGGCGGTGGTAAAAAGATACCTGGCCGGGACAGGTATGCGCACGGTGGTGCTCTGCTCAGCCAGCTCCAGCAACTTAACCCTCTATTAACCCGTGCGATAACTCAGCAACGGCAAGCAGGTATTGATGCAGGTCTCGGCTTGCAAATTGAGTTTGCCAGTTTTCCAGATGTTGAACTGGCTTTTGAATCCCTTGCCTACGAACGTTCAGGTATAGAACTTCGTAATGTCAGGCAACAAGGCGACAGAACCTTTGCTACCGTTTTTGTGCCCGATGGCAAGCTAACGTTTTTTGAGAAGCGGATAGCAGCTTATCTGGATGAAAGTAAAGATAAAAAAAGTGGCCCCGCGCATAGCCATTTGCTGAATACCATTGCAGAAATTCGCGCTGCAACCTTGCAAGCGCTGTGGACCGACACCCCAGAGTCCATACCAACAGCAGACGACGAACACCTCTGGTGGGAAGTTTGGCTACCAACGCGAGGTGATCGCCAGGGTCTGATGAAGCAATTCAAGGCAATGGCCACCGAGCTGAACTTCCGCATTGCGGCCGGTGAGTTATATTTTCCCGAACGTTCTGTTCTGCTGGTCTATGGGTCCGTTGGCCAGATGAAGCGCTCAATGATGACGTTAAACAGCATTGCAGAGTTGCGTCGCGCCAAGGAAACCGCTGAGTTCTTTGACTCCCTGCGACCTAACGAGCAACCAGAGTGGGTTGATGAACTGAACGTGCGCCTGGAAATGGTCGAAAATGGTGCCGATGTACCCTATGTCTGCCTACTTGATACAGGGGTGAACAACGGGCACCCATTGCTCCAGCGAGCCATTGCACAAAAGGATAAACATAGCGTTGAGCCTGGCTGGGGCCTGGGCGATACCGAAGGCCACGGCACAGAGATGGCTGGCCTTGCGCTACTTGGCAACCTAACGGATGCTCTCTCTACCCAAGCACCGATTTCCGTTTCACACCGGTTAGAATCAGTTAAATTACTTCCAGAAGATGGCGCCAACGGCGGTGACTCCCAACTGCATGGCTACCTGACAATAGAAGCCGTCGCCCGCCCAACAGTGACCGCACCACACCGTAAGCGCGTTTTCAGCATGGCTATTACCGCCATGGATAATCGTGACCGTGGGCGCCCTTCTGCATGGTCAGCAACCATAGACAGACTCGCTTATGACGCCGATGAACAAGGAGAAACGCCAAAGCTATTTGTCGTTTCTGCAGGTAACATCAAAGACCCAAACGCCTGGATGAAATATCCAATCAGTAATTCCTCTGATGGCGTTCACGACCCCGCGCAAGCTTGGAATGTTTTGACCGTAGGCGCGATGACCCATCTGGTAAATATTACAGAGGAAGATGCCGAGCACTATACCCCCATTGCCGAAGCAGGTGGTTTAAGCCCATTCAGCACCACATCACACACATGGCAAGCTCATTGGCCATTGAAGCCAGACGTGGTTTTTGAAGGGGGCAATGTGGCAAAAGATGGTTTAGGGGCGGCATGGATAAGCAGTTTAAGCTTGCTAACTACCCATGCTAGCCCCAATGAACGCTTGTTGACGACCTGCAACGCTACCAGTGCCGCCTCTGCGCTTTGCGCAAGAATGGCGGCTCAGCTAATGGCTAACTATCCCGACCTGTGGCCTGAAAGCATTCGCGGCCTTATCGTACACTCAGCACAATGGACAGCAGCGATGAGGCGCATGTTTCTCCCTGCCCGGGGAGCACCCACCAAAGCTCAAACCACCCAACTAGTAAGGCACTGTGGGTTCGGCGAACCCGACCTTGAGCGGGCACTTTGGAGCGCAGGCAACTCGCTAACCATGATTTGCGAGGAATCTCTGCATCCGTTTAAACGCGAGAAAGGGAAAGAGCCTCAGCTACGGGATATGAATCTGCATCATCTGCCGTGGCCATTGGCCGAGCTTGAAGCTTTAGGCGAAACCCAAGTAGCAATGCGGGTAACACTTTCATACTTCATTGAACCTAACCCATCAGCCCGTGGTGTGGCCTCGCGCTACCGTTATGAATCTCATGGCCTTCGGTTTGATGTTAAACGCCCTTTGGAGAGTGAAGATGATTTCAGGGCGCGAATAAACGCCGCCGCTAGAGACGACGAGGAACACGTAAACAGAAACGATAATGATCCTGCCTGGGTTATTGGAAAAAAGAATCGGCATAAAGGCTCACTGCATGCCGATATTTGGCAAGGCAGTGCAGCGGAATTGGCTAGCAGGGGATCTATTGCCGTTTATCCCACTCTTGGCTGGTGGAAAACCAGGCCCGCACTGGGTCGTTACAGTCAGCAAGTCAGGTATTCGCTGATTGTTTCAATCAGCGCGCCTGGTGTAGATGTGGATTTATATACCCCCATTGCCAATCAAATTGGTATACCGGTTATCATCGAATAATTGCATTTAGTGGTTCTTAAACCACGATAAGAGAGACGTAAACAAGGAGTACCTCAACCATTATTCCCAGAGTCTGGAGCTTTTGTACCACCCTACGCGACGACGGTGTTGGCTATGGAGACGACCTGGAACAACTAACTTATTTGATCTTCCTGAAAATGGCAGATGAGTATTCAAAACCGCCCTACAACCGTGATGTTGGTATCCCTGAACGGTACAACTGGCAAGCGTTGACCAGTAAAAAAGGCGCTGAGTTAGAAGTGCTGTATGTGGAACTGTTACGAGAACTGGGTAAACATAAAGGCATGCTTGGCCAGATTTTCACCAAGGCACAAAACAAGATCCAGGACCCGGCAAAACTCTTTCGCCTGATTGATATGATCAACAGCGCCCAATGGATCATGATGGGAGCCGATGTTAAAGGTGATATCTATGAAGGATTGCTGGAAAAGAATGCTGAAGATACTAAATCTGGTGCAGGGCAGTACTTTACGCCCAGGGCATTGATTCGCACCATGGTCGAGTGTGTTCGGCCAGAACCCAGTAAAACCATTGCAGATCCGGCTTGTGGTACGGGCGGATTTTTCCTCACTGCCTACGATTTTTTGACTAACCCTGAAAACTATTCGCTCGACAAAGCGCAAAAGCAGTTTCTAAAGTACCGTACATTCTACGGTAATGAGATTGTCGCCAATACTCGCCGCCTGTGTTTAATGAACATGTTCTTGCACAACATTGGCGAAATTGACGGTGATAGTTTCATTTCGCCCAATGATGCGTTGATCGCAACCAGCCCCGTTAACGTGGACTATGTACTTGCCAATCCCCCCTTTGGCAAGAAAAGCTCAATGAGTTTCACCAACGAAGAAGGTGAACAAGAAACCGATGATCTCACCTACAATCGGCAAGATTTTTGGGCAACAACGTCAAACAAACAACTAAATTTTGTTCAGCATATTCGCAGCATGCTGAAAACCACCGGTAAAGCCGCCATTGTGGTGCCAGATAACGTATTGTTTGAGGGCGGTGCAGGTGAAACGATTAGAAAGAAGCTGCTGGAAAATACCACACTGCATACCATTCTGCGTTTACCAACCGGCATCTTCTATGCTCAAGGTGTTAAAGCGAATGTATTGTTTTTCGATAACCAACCGGCCAGTCCGAATACTTGGACAAAAGAGGTCTGGTTCTATGATTACCGCACCAACATTCATCACACGTTGAAGAAAAAGCCAATGCGTTTTGAGGATTTAGCAGACTTTATTCAGTGCTACACCCCCAAAAGTCCAACCAAACGAGTCGAGACCTGGCACCCGGAAAATAACCCAGAAGGCCGCTGGAGAAAATACGGCGTTGAGGAGTTGCTCGCTCGGGACAAAACCAGCCTTGATATCTTCTGGCTCAAAGACAAAAGTTTGACGGATCTGGATAACCTGCCAGAACCCGATGACCTTGCCGAAGCAATCATCGAAAACCTGGAGGCTGGGTTAAACAGCTTCCGTGAAGTACTTAGCGGACTATCTACAAAATAATATGCATTGTATACACTAAATAATTCGAGTTGCAGGACAAAACGCAATGCGTTTTGAACAGCGCTTGCGCTGACCCTTTAGGGCGAGGCCTTGTGCCGAGTAACGCAGCAACACAGAGATAAATCGGTCAGGAACCGATTTAAACAACGCTTGCGTTGGCCCGAAGGGTGAACCTCATGGAAGAGGTTCATTAATCTCCAGGAGCTTACAGAGGTCAAGTGACTGGGGTGCCGCCAGGAGCGGATTTGAACGCCGTTGGCGGCGGCCCTGTAAGGGGCGAGTCTCATGGATGAGACGAGTAACTGCAGCCAACACCCAGGCAGCTTGAAGTATGACGAGTATATTAGCTGAATGGCAGGATGTTATTCACCATCAGCAGGTTAAAAAAACAAGAAGGAGAAGGTCTAGCATAAAGCGTCGATTATCTGTTCTGTTGTTAAGTAACGCGTTGCTGGTTGGCGCATTACCCTTGGCTGCTCAGGCAGCAGAAACCTTTGCTCTCACCTCCCCGGCATTTCAGGACAATGGCTTGCTGGCTCAAAAATATGCGGGTACCACAGCGGGCAATGCCAGTTGTACCGGTGAAAACATCTCTCCCCCCTTGAGCTAGCGATAGCATTCGGCCTGCTGCTAATGACGATAGGTCACGCGCAAGTTGGCATCTACTTTGTAGTTGCCCCAATAGGAGGGCTCATTGGTGGATTGGCTGTTTCATTGTTGCTGCTTCCATACAAGGCTCGTCGGATCTACCGACAATACTCGGCACTCCAGAGTAGTTTCACTTATACCTGGGATACCGAGTTGTTGCACTGCATGGCTGAACACGGTACGTCACAACAGCCATGGTCTGCCTATATCAAGTTGCTGGAAAACAAGTCGCTGTTTTTACTCTACCCCTGCGACAATATGTTCCTTATGTTCCCCAAGAAATGGTTCAACACCCCAGAACAGATAGCCGAATTTCGCCAGCTCGCGCTGCGAAGCGTCAATAAACATTAGCCTTAGATTGGCATAGTGGCGATGACGACCAACCCGATTTCTACAAGGCTCATATAGAAATCGGGTAGCCGCCGCTAGGTTAACTAATTACCTGACTTTTCCTTGGTAATCGGCTTACCCTGTTGATCATAGGTAAAAAACTCATCAGTCTGATAATTAATAAAGGTATAAGTGGCTTCCTGGGCATCTTGTATTAAGCTGTAGGTGCGAATCGAAATGTCCTTAAATTGCGCCACAACTTTATTTTTAGGGGTGATCAGCTGATATCCTTCACTTGTTTCGACCAGCGCTGTTCCACCCTGAAAAAAGTTGGCGCTTTTGTACATCATAGGGATAACTAACTTACCCTGAGTGTTGATATAGCCATACTGGCCATCTTCACCTTGTACAGCAGCTAGGCCGTTGGAGAATGACTTGATATTCTTATAGCCACTGAGATCGAAATTAACTTTTTTGGCCTGACGATCAACGTAATATGATTTATCCTGCTTATCGATTACCGGCATTAAGCCATCTTTACCAAAACTCATTTCGGAAGGCAGTTGCGCATAGGATTTAGCATTAAGCCGAACCCCATCGGCATTATAGATGTCGAAGTTATGATAAATATAAACATTATCGTTTTCAATGGCGTAATAAGGGGTATCGCCCTCTTTTTTCGTCGTTCTCATTTCATGCCGCACAATGATATTATCACCATCAACATAAAAGTCATTAAAATCACCACGGAGAACCTGCTTGTTATCGCTCTGACGGTAGACTTCGTAACTACGGATATTACGCTTATCGTCGAAGTTAGAAGCAATAAACAGTGAGCCAGCCACTTCAATATCGTGGTACTTTAATGGCAATAAAATTTGATGAGTTTGTATATTGACTAAGCCTTGAATGAAATTATTATTTCGTTCTTTATTAACAATAAGGAATTTATCTTTAACAACCTCTTCATTCATAATATAAAATGGTTGCAGCTCTAACTTTTTAGCTGTTCGGTTAAGTAAATAAACTTTCCCGTCGTTATAATCACCCTTAGCGCCAACAGCATAGTAGTAGTCTCCTACTTGCCTATCTAACCGAATATACTGAGGAGGGATCAACCAATTCCCTTGCTCATCGACTAAACCATATAGCGGTTTTTCTGATTCGTTAGCAGCGACAGCCAGACCGTTGTTATATGCGGTGTCTGGCATGGTTAGTGTAAAGTTGTAAGTATATTTTTTTGCCTCAGGCTTGAGGAAAACGGTTACTGAAACTGGATTCCCATGAAACCGATAAGATGCCGTATATTTAGGTGGATGCGCCTTGCTGGCCTCTTTTTTTGAAGGATAGTTGTTGGCCAGATACTTTATCAAACTGTCACGTTCGGTAATTTTATCGTTGTCCAGTTGCTTAATGGCATCAGTAAAGTACTGATGTAGCTTATCAACGTAGTAAGCATTGTTGTAATAAGATGATGTTCCGGCATCCTTCAGGGGCTCGCCGTTTTTATCAATGGCTTCGAC
Organism: Serratia sp. HNCC26DJ244; assembly: GCF_057180565.1. Taxonomy (NCBI): domain Bacteria; kingdom Pseudomonadati; phylum Pseudomonadota; class Gammaproteobacteria; order Enterobacterales; family Yersiniaceae; genus Serratia; species Serratia sp. HNCC26DJ244. The sequence continues at coordinate 34,685 of NZ_JBXUGO010000021.1, forward strand.
GTGAAGAATATTTTTGTACATGGCTTCTGGCATGGTCAGCGTCACTTCGCGCCCATTGATTGACACCAGACTGATCTCATTCTGACTCGCGTTACCTTTGGTATTAAAGTCAAAATGCTTAACCGAATCCGGTAATGTATAGGTTGCCACCATATCAACCGATAAGATCCTTCCGGCACTGGCAACTTTAATCTCCCCCATGTTTATGACTTCTGCCGGTAATGCAGATGAACCATCTTTAAAGTGAACCCGTTCAATCATTATTGTTACCGGTTCATAGTCAAAAACCTCGTAATCGGCGGAGAGCTTAGAAAAATCATAGCTCCTGAAATTCGTTGAAACATAAGAGGACTTACCTGTAATTTGTTGACGTGGCTCCAGCGAAGCAAAATACTGATTAAACAGGGTCTCGAAAGCTGATGCTGACATCGGAGTAAACTTAGATGTATGCTGGACCTCGTTATCATCCTCTGCTGAACCAACAGATAGACGTATCGAATTAAATTTTTGAACGGACTCTAGTTCTTCAATTTGCTCATTGAGCATGATTTTTATCTGAGGCAGCATTTTGCCTTTAAATGACTCTTGGAACAGGGCTTCTATTTCTGCTTTGGAAGGCTCCGCTGAGGCTGACTCTGTTTGAGTCGTTTCTATAATTTCAGGCCCAGCCATCACACTAGCGGAACATAACAACCCGAGAGCCAGTAATAACGATTTTAGGGAGAAAGCGGATAATAAAATTTTGTTATTCATTTAGTCGCAACACTCACAGGTTTAAACCGATAGATATGATTGAGCACTCAAGGCATCATTGACAGAAATAATACGCTTACTCAGTGCAATATCAACGTCAAGTTCGTGCCGTCTGTTGAAGCTACCGATGATCGGCTGAGGTTCTTTGGCAACGCCGAGGCATACTTTATATATACGCCATGTTTGTTAGGTTTTGGGCTCAATGAATCGACCGATAACTCGCATTAAAACGTTTAGCTAAAACAATCATTCTGCGGATGGCTCTTCCCGGCGACGAGGAACTATCGGCATATCAGGTGAGGTGCCGCCGAGCGAAGCCAGCCTTTTTGCTACCTGCACCCGAACAAACGTTTTCATCGCTTCACGGAAAATATCTGCCTTATCCATATCTGGGTCGGCCATTTCCAACGCCTGTGCATATAGCGCATCATCAATCGTGACTGTAGTTCGCATAATATCCCCCCTTGATTCATATAATGATGACAACATACATCAAAAAAAGAATCAAAATCCAAAATGGCATCTAAATCGATCACGGTTTGGCACGTATCGTCGATGCCCCCATCACAACCACCAAGATGAGCACTCGGCGAACCTCGCCGGTAGCCGGGTTAATGCTGGAGACCATCGGACCACCAGAAGTCGATAAAGCACTTTTTGCCGACATGTTGCTTCTGGCGCATTGAGAGACTCCACGCTTTTAACCATTCACGGTAGCAGCAACAGATATACGCCATGTTTGTTAGGTTTTGGAGTCGGCATAATGCCCATAATGTACTACCAATCTGTACTACCTGCTACAACAGCCACAGGTTGGGTTATCGATTGGAAACATCACTAAACCAATAAGTTACTGAGCCAGAAAACAAAAACCCCCGCCGAAGCGAGGGTCTGAAATCTTGGAGCGGGTGAAGGGAATCGAACCCTCGTATAGAGCTTGGGAAGCTCTCGTTCTACCATTGAACTACACCCGCTTTGGTGTGCGACTGGCATTATAACTGGTTATACGCATCGAGCAAGCGAAGAAAGTAGATAACTGCCGATATTTTAGGCGGTTAATCATCACTTTTCCTCTCTCTGAATAAATAAAAACCGGCACCATTACTGGCACCGGTTTAGATTGCACTTATGCTGACCATCGCTTGAAAAGTCAGAATGCCGTGCTTAGTGTTACTTGCTTGGGCGCATCGCTGGGAACAGGATCACATCGCGGATGGTGTGGCTGTTGGTCAGCAACATCACCATGCGGTCAATACCAATCCCCAAACCTGCCGTTGGCGGCAAACCGTGTTCCAACGCGGTAACATAATCTTCGTCGTAGAACATCGCTTCGTCATCACCGGCGTCCTTGGCAGCAACCTGGTCAGCAAAACGTTGCGCCTGATCTTCCGCATCATTCAATTCCGAGAAGCCATTACCAATTTCACGGCCACCGATAAAGAACTCGAAACGATCAGTAATTTCCGGGTTCTCGTCGTTACGGCGTGCCAGTGGAGAAACCTCCGCTGGATACTCGGTAATAAAGGTCGGCTGGATCAGGTGACTTTCTGCGGTCTCTTCAAAAATCTCGGTTACCACACGGCCCAAGCCCCAGCTCTTCTCAACTTTAATGCCGATAGACTCCGCAATAGCCACCGCTTTGCTCATCTCGTTCAGGTCATCAAGATTGGTCTCAGGGCGGTATTTTTTGATCGCCTGCGTCATGGTCAGCTTTTCAAACGGCTTGCCGAAGTCAAACACCACATCGCCATAAGGCACTTTGGTGTCACCCAGCACATCTTGCGCCAAGGTGCGGAACAGAGATTCCGTCAGCTCGATCAAGTCTTTGTAATCCGCATAGGCCATATAGAGTTCCATCATGGTGAACTCTGGGTTATGGCGTGGAGAAACCCCTTCATTGCGGAAATTACGGTTGATTTCGAACACCCGCTCAAAGCCCCCTACCACTAAACGCTTCAGGTAAAGTTCTGGGGCAATACGCAGATACATATCAATATCCAGCGCATTATGGTGGGTAATAAACGGACGGGCAGCAGCACCACCCGGTATCACTTGCATCATGGGGGTTTCGACTTCCATAAAGCCTCTATCCACCATAAAGTTACGCACCGCCGCCATCACTTGTGAGCGAATTTTAAAGGTGTTGCGTGACTCTTCGTTAGCGATCAAGTCCAGATAACGCTGGCGATAACGGGTTTCCTGATCCGCCAAGCCATGGAACTTATCTGGCAACGGGCGCAGCGCTTTAGTCAGCAGGCGCAATTCAGTACAGTGGATAGACAGCTCGCCCGTCTTGGTTTTGAACAGCTTACCCCGTGCGCCAAGGATATCCCCCAGATCCCACTTTTTAAACTGTTCGTTATAAATCCCTTCAGCCAGATCATCACGAGCCACATAAAGCTGAATACGCCCGCCAACATCCTGCAGCGTAACAAAAGAGGCTTTACCCATGATGCGGCGGGTCATCATACGGCCCGCAACCGTCACTTCGATGCCTAAAGATTCCAGCTCTTCGTTTTCTTTGCTGTCATAGGCGGCGTGCAATTGATCTGATGTGGTATCGCGACGGAAATCATTCGGGAACGGGAGGCCGTTCTCGCGCAGTGCGGCAAGTTTTTCACGGCGCGCCTGCAACTCGTTGTTCAGATCCAACGCCTGCTCGGCGCCTTGTGGTTGTTGCTCAGACATTTCTGTTCCTCATAACCCGGCTTTCAAACTTGCCTCAATGAATTTATCCAGGTCGCCATCCAGTACGGCCTGCGTATTACGTGTTTCTACGTTGGTGCGCAAATCTTTGATGCGGGAGTCGTCCAGTACATAAGAGCGGATCTGGCTGCCCCAGCCGATATCAGATTTGCTATCTTCCAGCATCTGTTTATCGGCATTTTTCTTTTGCATCTCGTATTCGTACAATTTGGCGCGCAGTTGTTTAAACGCCTGATCTTTGTTTTTATGCTGTGAGCGGTCGTTTTGACACTGCACCACAATGTTGGTTGGCAGGTGGGTAATACGCACCGCCGACTCGGTTTTGTTAACGTGCTGCCCACCCGCACCAGAAGCGCGGTAAACGTCAATACGCAGATCCGCCGGATTGATATCAATATCGATATCGTCATCCACTTCAGGGTAAATAAACACTGAGCTGAACGAGGTGTGGCGGCGACCACCGGAGTCGAATGGGCTTTTACGTACCAGGCGATGCACGCCAGTTTCAGTACGCAACCAGCCAAAGGCATAATCACCGATAATCTTGATGGTGGCCGACTTCAGGCCAGCAACATCACCATCAGACTCTTCAATTACTTCAGTTTTGAAGCCTTTTGCTTCCGCCCAACGCAGATACATACGCAGCAACATGCTGGCCCAGTCTTGCGCTTCGGTGCCGCCAGAACCGGCCTGAATATCCAGGTAGCAATCGGCGCTGTCGTACTCACCAGAGAACATGCGGCGGAATTCCAGTTGATCAAGCTTGACGCTGAGCTGTTCGAGCTCAACCACCGCTTCATCAAAGGTTTCTTCATCTTCTGCTTCAACTGCCAGTTCCAATAGGCCGGTGACGTCTTCACAGCCCTGTTGCAGTTGGTCGATGGTTTCTACAATGGCTTCCAGCGTCGAGCGCTCTTTACCCAATGCCTGTGCACGCTCTGGCTCGTTCCAGACGTCTGGCTGCTCCAGCTCGGCGTTAACCTCTTCTAGGCGTTCTTTCTTGGCATCATAGTCAAAGATACCCCCTGAGAACGGCGGTTCGCTCAGACAGGTCTTGAATACGGTTTTTTACCGGATTAATTTCAAACATGATTTTTAGCGTTCTTACGTTGATGTCGTCGATGGCGAAATGCCATTGGAACCGCTAATTCTAACGGATCCGATGGCCAGTTTATAGCAGGTTGGTCAGTTTTTGTCGGGCTATCACGCCAATGGCCACAGATGCTGGATCAGCAACTGCACATTACGATTGCCACGGAACTCGTTCACTTCCAGTTTGTAGGCGATTTCCGCTTGCTTGATGCTGTTATCAGGCCACTGCGTGGTATCGATATTAAAGGCGATACCATCCAGCAACGGGCCCCCCCCCAGCGGCTCCACCATCAGCTTGAGGTGTTTTTCCCCCACCAGCCGTTGCTGTAAAATGCGAAATTTGCCATCAAAAACCGGCTCGGGAAAGGCTTGCCCCCAGGGGCCCCCTTCACGCAGTAACTCGGCGGTATCCAGTGTCAGTTCCTGCATTGCCAGCTCACCATCAGACCAAACGACGCCTTCCAGCATCGCCGGATCGAGCCACTCCCCCACCAGTTCGCCAAAGCGCTGGCGAAACTCATCAAAGCGGGCCTCTTCCAGCGATAACCCAGCCGCCATGGCATGGCCGCCGAATTTCATCATCAGGCCGGGGTGCAACATATCGAGCCGCTCCAACGCATCACGCAGATGCAACCCGGCCACTGAACGGCCAGAGCCTTTGAGGATGCCTTCCCCTGCTGGTGCAAAAGCGATTACCGGGCGGTGAAAACGCTCTTTGATACGGGAAGCGAGGATCCCCACCACCCCTTGGTGCCACTCCGGGTGATACATTGCCAAGCCGTAAGGTAACTCTGTGGTGGTTTGCTCCAGTTGAGAGCACAGCGCCAGGGCTTCCACTTGCATACCCTGTTCAATATCGCGGCGGGTCAAGTTAAGCGCGTCCAAGTCACTCGCCAACATGCGCGCCTGGGCAATATCATCACTGAGCAACAGCGCCACACCAATCGACATGTCGTCCAAACGCCCTGCTGCGTTCAACCTTGGGCCAAGCACAAAACCCAAATCGTTGGCTGCTAACTGACGCGCGTCACGGTTGGCTACTTCCAGCAAGGCACGAATGCCTGGGCGACACTTACCGGCACGGATACGATTTAACCCTTGATAGACCAGAATGCGGTTGTTGGCATCCAATGGCACCACATCTGCCACGGTGCCTAACGCCACCAGATCGAGTAAATCGGCCAGATTGGGTATCCCCAGGCACTGTTGCTCGAACCAACCGCTATCACGCAATCGGCTACGTAGCGCTAGCATCAGATAGAACGCCACCCCTACCCCTGCCAAAGACTTGGAGGGGAAATCACAACTGGCCAGGTTTGGGTTAACAATCGCTTCGGCGGCGGGTAACGTTTCCCCTGGCAAGTGATGATCAGTGACCAGCACCTGCATCCCTTTAGCGTGAGCTGCGTCAACACCAGCATGGGAGGAGATACCGTTATCCACGGTGATGATAAGCTCAGCCCCCCGTGTGGCAACTTGCTCCACCACTTCCGGGCTTAAACCATAGCCATCTTCAAAACGGTTAGGCACTAAATAGTCAACGGCGCTACCGCCCATACTGCGCAGGGCTAATACCGTGAGCGCGGTGCTGGTGGCACCATCGGCATCAAAATCCCCCACCACCATAATGCGCTGGCGCTGCGTCAATGCCTGCTGCAGCAGGGTGACCGCCGCCTCAATACCGCCCAACTGTTGCCAAGGCAACATGCCTTTGACGCTTCGTTCCAGTTCTTGCTCGCCCTGAACGCCACGCAACGCATATAAGCGGCGCAACAAAGGGGGGAGGCTGGCAGGTAAATCGCGACTATCTGCCGCCTTGCGGCGGCGTAATTGGGTTTTAATACTCACTGAAGTTTATTTCGCCACAGTTGAAGCGGCGTGAGCATCCAGCATGGCGGCCATCTCTTTCGGCCCTTGATAACCTGGGACCATCTCGCCATTTTGTAAAATGATCGCAGGTGTCCCTTGAATACCAAACTGCACCCCTAACTGATAATGTTTGGCAATATTGATCTTGCAGGTTGCCGGAGAGATGGGGTCGCCTTTAATGGCAGCGTCAAAGGCTTTATTCTTATCGGCGGTACACCAGATGGACTGCATGTCTTTCTCAGCTTGAGAATTCAACCCCTGACGTGGAAATGCCAGATAACGCACCGTGATGCCCAGGTCGTTATACTCTTTCATTTGCTCATGCAGCTTATGGCAGTAACCGCAGGTGATATCAGTAAACACGGTAATGACATGCTTTTCCTTCGCTGCTTTGAAGACAATCATTTGGTCTTCCAGCGCGGTCAGTTGGGCCATTAACAGTTGATTGGTCACATTAACCGGCTGTTTACCGCTAACATCATATAACGGCCCCTGTAGGATGTATTTACCATCTTCGGTAACATATAACGCACCGCTTTCGGTCAGTACGGTTTTGACCCCAGCAATAGGCGAAGATTGGACATCCGCCTGCTTGATGCCCAGGCTACCCAGTGCTTTTTGAATTGCTGCATCATCAGCATGAGCTACACCGGTTACCGAAGCGGTCAGTAAAGAGAGCAGCAATAAACTTTTTTTCATTCTTTCCATCCTTCCACTTTTTATCCTTCCAGAGTCCGCGTTTCAAGCGCGCGGGTGGTGCTGTTGATGTAGCTGTTTCAATCTTTCAGTGGCTACATGTGTATAAATTTGCGTTGTTGAGAGGTCGCTGTGCCCCAATAACATCTGTACGACACGCAGATCGGCCCCATGGTTCAGTAAATGGGTGGCGAAGGCGTGGCGCAAGACGTGTGGCGACAAGCGCTCACTATCAATACCTGCTAGAGTCGCATAATGTTTGATGCGATGCCAGAATGTCTGGCGGGTCATTTGCTGGCTGCGGCTACTGGGGAACAACACATCGAGCGTCTGGCCGTTCAACATCCAGGGTCTACCGTACTCCAGGTAGTTTTCAATCCAGTATACCGCCTCTTCCCCCAAGGGAACCAAGCGCTCTTTATTACCTTTACCAATGACGCGCACCACCCCTTGGCGCAAGCTGACATCACCGATGTTCAAACCCACCAGCTCTGACACCCGCAAACCTGTCGCATACAGCACTTCAAGCATCGCCTTATCACGCAACTCCAGCGGTTGATCAACGCAGGGAGCTTGTAGCAACGCTTCTACCTGCGCTTCACTCAGATCTTTTGGCAAGCGCTGCGGTAATTTGGGTGAGGCCAACAACGCGGTCGGGTCATCCTCCCGCAATTTTTCACGGTTAAAATATTGATACAAACGGCGCATCGCACTGAGCAAACGAGCGGAACTGGTGGCCTTATAGCCCCCTTCAACCCGATCAGCAAGAAAAGCCTGCAGATCCAGCGCTTGCGCCTGCAAAAAACTACTGTGAGTGGCAGCCAACCAGCCTGCCAAGGCCTGCAAATCCAGCCGGTAGGAAACCAGGGTATTTTCTGCCAGATTGCGTTCAAGCCACAGCGCATCCAGAAATTGCTCAATCAGTGCGCTATCTTGCTGTTGCATGTGCCTCTCTCTTTGTTATACCCGTCGTCAATCCAAATAACTTAATACCACTCGCTTCACGTTTTGTTTCAGTGAGAGTAACGCGGAACGCCGACTCGCCGTAAACCCAACGCTCGGCTAACCTGCACCACTCTCACTTGTAGCACTATTATGTGCCGCTATTTAGTATACTCGTTACCATTCTACACCCAGCACCTTAAGTGACTTAAACATGAAGATCGGTCTATTTTATGGCTCCAGCACCTGCTACACCGAGATGGCAGCAGAGAAAATCCGCGACATCCTGGGAGATGAACTGGTTGAACTGCACAATCTGAAAGAGGTTTCCCCCAAGTTAATGGAGGATTACTCCGTGCTGATCCTCGGTATTCCAACCTGGGATTTTGGTGAGTTGCAAGAAGACTGGGAAGCTATCTGGCAGCAACTGCCGGAGTTAGATCTGAAAGGCAAAATTGTTGCTCTTTACGGCATGGGCGATCAACTGGGTTACGGTGAATGGTTTCTTGATGCACTAGGGATGCTACATGATCAGTTGGCCCCCATGGGGGTGCAGTTTATAGGTTTCTGGCCAACGGCAGGCTTTGAATTCACCAGCCCCAAACCGCTCACTGCGGACGGGCAACACTTTGTCGGTCTGGCACTGGATGAAGTCAATCAGTATGAGATGAGCGAACAACGCCTAGAACAATGGTGTGAACAGATCCTGCTGGAGATAGATGCGTTGCTGTAAGGAGATTGGGCGCAATCATGCGCCCAGTAGTAAGGTTACTTCCACAATCTGAAATTACTTTCATCCTTGGTGGCAGGTTCTTCAAGCGTGGCTTCAGTAACTGCTTCCGCTTCAGGCTGCGCAATGTCTTCCGCTACCGTGACATCTTCAGGAGTTGCAACCTCTTCTGGCACCGCTGGTCCTTTAGCTACGGCAGGATTCCCCTTCAAACGAGTCGGGTCAGCCACCAGATACCAGTCCAGTTTACGCGTCAGCAACATAATCGCCGCCAACACCACAAACAGCAGTACCGAGCCCAACACCAGCGAGTTATCTTCTGACTGTAGCAACAGAAACAACACGCCATACAGCGATAACAAACCAACAGCAAACAGTATTCCCCACAGCTTGCTACGCAATACCGCACAGAGGTAAAAAGCAATCAAACCACTACAAGCGATACTTCCCAGTAAATAGGCCACGTCAAAACCGACATGTTCCGAAAACGCCAGCAAGATCAGGTAAAACAACACCAGCGCCGCACCTACCAACAGATATTGGATCGGGTGGACCCGTAGCCCGGTCAGGGTTTCAAACAGGAAGAACGACATAAACGTTAAGCCAAGAAACAGCATCGCATACTTCACTGCACGGTCAACTAACTGATAATGATCCACCGGCTCGATAAAGCTGGTGGTAAACGTCGGTAGTTTATCCTGGTAATCAGACGCGTCATTGCCGATAGAAACACTTTTCAGGTGGAGCACACTATTAATATTATTGGCAAACCAAGTACTGCTCCAATGGGCGCTGAAGCCGTTCTCCGTCACTTTGCGTTCATCAGGCAAGAAATCACCTAAAAAGTTAGGATGTGGCCAGTTACTTTGCAGTGTCAGTTGCGAATTACGCCCCAGAGGGACTAATGACAACCGACTGGTACCGGCTAGCGTCAGGGTAAAGCTCGCTTCTAACCCTTGGGCTTGTAAAACATCCAGTGACAACGGGGCACTGAGGCCTTGAGTAAGCCCATTGACCCCGGTACCTGGCTCGAATGTTCCCTGCTGTGTACCACTCAGAGGTGAAATAGCTTTGATTCCGCGGGAGTCACTTAACGACACCATCAAAAATGGCTGGCCCATCTTCACATGACTCTGCTGCAACTCCTGCAAGTTGGGCGGGGTAAATTTCACCTGAAATTCTAATGGGCCTTGATAGACTTGGGTCTGATAGATCCCCAGTTTACGTACATCAACATTGGGTGTGCCGTTAACCTGTAACGATTCCGGTAATACAAATAATTGACGCTGGCTTTCCAGTACAAACTCGACCCCATTCTCATCTTTTCTCTCTTCACTGACGGTATAAGGGATCACAATCAACGGCCCGAGGATCTTCTGTGCCCGGCTAGTGCTTTCACTCACCTGGCTGATCACACTCTGACGATAGCCACTACGTTCTTCTATGGCATCTCTTAACAGGGATACCGGGAACATCATCAGGATCATTAACCCCAATAATGTGGTGATTTTCCAAAATAACACCGATTTAAACATTGCTGCATTCTCCTTGTAGACGATGACGCAACAATAAAACCGGCAAGTGAAATCAGAATGTGGTTATGTGAAGAGCAGGTGAAGTTAGATCATTAAAGTGAAAATTGCGGCAACACCGGAGGGTTGTAGATTGTGCAAACGGATACTGCCATGGTGCAAACGCGCTACTTCTTGCACAAAGTTAAGCCCCAGACCACTGCTTTTGGGTTTATCGGCGCGGGCCAGGGAGTAGAAACGTTCAAAAACTTTATCGAGGGCATAATCAGGAATACCGCTGCCAGTATCGCTAATCGTCAGTTGATACTGCTGTTCCAAACGCACCCCGTCAATGCTGATAGAGCCACCCGCCGGGGTGAAATCCAAGGCATTATCCAACAGGTTGCTTAACGCTTGCCCAAGCAGGAACGCATCCCCAGTCACCGTTACCTCAGGTAACGCCCCCACGGTGATAGTAATACCGCGCTGCGCCGCCGGTGCTTCCTTAGTGGCCACTACCTGTTGCACTAACGGCACCAATGCCACAGGAGCCAACTCCAAACCAGGGCGGCTTTCCAAGCGTGCCTGAACCAGCAATTTATCCACCAGTTGTTGGATGCGCGCACTCTGTTGTTCAATGTTGGTGAGGAAACGTTTTGCGGTCTCTGGCGGTGGTAACTCCTGCAACAACTCCGCTGCACCACGGATCGCCGCCAGCGGGCTTTTCAATTCATGCGTCAGAGTATGCACATACTGTTCAATATAGGCTTTACCCTCAAGTTTGATACGCATACTTTCTAGAGCCTGCGCCAACTGGGCCAATTCAACACTGCCCATTCTGGGTAGTGAAACCGCCTCGCCCTTCGCCACCCCATTGGCATAACGCACCAGGCGGTTAATTGAACGGTTGATCCACCAGACGAACCCGAGGCCAATCGCCAAGGCAATCCCCAGTAACATCGCCCCCGCCAATAAAATACGCCGCTCACTACGGCGGATCACTGGCACCATGGCGCTATTGGGTTTACCGACACTGAGCACCCCGATAATCTGCCCTTGTTCTATCACCGGGGCCGCCACATACATCACTGAGCTGTTTTCATCATCCGCGATGGTGCGTGTACTGCGCGCACCGTATTGACCACGTAATGTCAAATAGACATCATTCCAGCGGGAATAGTCTTGCCCCAGAGCCAGACCTTGCGAGTCAAAAATAACCTTGCCGCGCACGTCAGTAAGATAGACACGATACTCATTACGATCTTTACGAATACCGGCAATATTCGCGCCAATCGGCCTCTGATTAAGCTGGCCAAGAGCTTGTGCTAATTGGCCCTGGGCCACATCGCCGCGTTTCATATCCAAGCGGGCCACTTGCGCCAGCAGATTGGCGGTATCCACCAGGGTGCCTTCAGTAGCGCGCCGCACGCCGGGCTTCACCTCCTGGACAAAAATGCTCAGGACAAAGTAACCCGCTATCGCCACAATCAGGAAATAGCCCAATAGTAAGTGCAGGCCAATCCTCATGGCTGACGGCTCACGCTGTAACCTAAACCCCGATGGGTATGGATCGGCGGCTCCCCGGCATCAATAGCACGCAATTTGGCGCGCAACGTTTTGATATGGGTATCGACAGTACGATCCAGGCTCTCTTCTGCCTGAGCCCAAACGATATCCATCAATTGCTGGCGTGAAAACACCCGCCCCGGGGCCAACAGTAAGGTTTTCAATAATAAGAATTCATAGCGGGTTAACTGTAAGGGCTGTTGGTGATAACAGATCAAGGCCCCTTCTTCATCCAGAGTAAAAGCGCCAAAATGATAGTGTGTTGGCTGTTGCAGGCGCTGCTGCTTTTGCAGCCGCCGCAAAATAGTACGCACCCGTGCACTAACCTCGCGGGGGGAAAAAGGTTTAGCAACATAGTCATCCGCACCAATTTCCAAACCGATTAGGCGATCGAGCTCATCACTGCGTGCGGTAAGAAATAGAATAGGTAAATCCTCTGCCTGCGCCAGCAAGCGACGGCAAAGTTCAAAACCATTGATATCAGGCAACCCCACATCAAGAATAGCCAGCGCCGGTACGCCTTGCGGCAAAGCCTGTAATGCAGGCTCACCACGGTCAAACCAACGTACCTGAAAACCTTCACTCTCCAGGGTATAGATCAAGGTGTCTGCAATGCTGGGTTCGTCCTCTACCAACCAGAGCAGTGGTTTCATTACTTATCCTCGTCAAACGTCACTTGCGGGTATAACAGCTGTTGGTACAGATGACGCCACTCCCCATGACTTAAGGCATCTGAGGCCAGCCATAGCTTACAGCGTTTCTTACCATTGGCCTGCTGCAGTGAGAGTAAAACCCCGAACCTCAGCATCCAGGCTTTTTTCACGATCAGCCATTCCTCTCCTTGCCACTCAATCCTGCGTTCTGCCAGCAAGCGCAACTCTCCTTTTCTTGAGGCGATACGCTTCTGGCTGCGGATGCATTCAAACACCACCAAGGTCACCAACACCAGCCAGATCAGGCTATAATTTACTGGCCAAGGTGAGATCAATATCAATAAAATCAATGCACCATGCATTAACAGTGAAAGGCATTGGGTTCGCCAGGAAACCCGGACATTACATCGCCACAAAGCCACGGTCTTTATTTCGCGTCTGAATCAGTGAAACCATTCTCTGCAGTTCTTGATCCTGCGGAGCGCCATTATTCATTAGCCAATTCAACAAATCCGGGTCATCGCACTCCAGCAGACGGATGAACAGAGCTTTGTCTTTATCATTCAGCGTGTCGTACTCATACTCAAAAAACGGCATGATTGAGAGATCCAACTCGCGCATACCACGGCGGCAAGCCCAGTGAATGCGTGCTTTATTGTTAATATCCATGCTGTTATCACTCACCTCTTATCAGCTATGCCCGTCATCATTCAAACAGTATTGCAGCAATGTGGGTATCGCCCCAAATTGCGCTAAGATGGCATAGAGTAACAATTTGACACACTTTGCGGAAAGGGTATTTGCCAAACAATGAGAAAAATCTTAAAAAACCCTACGCCATAATAACTGTTTGCAAAGCCCGCCATCTCTTTTACCATGGTATTCATCCTTCAGGTAAGCTATACCTAAACTCATGTCAGCTACAACCCTCTGACAATTCGCCTATTAACGGACAGAAAGTATCAATACGCAGCAGGAAGTGATTATGATGCCCAACATTCCTTTTCCCTCCCATCCACCTTGTGCCTCCATCCATCTGCCACTGACGCTGATCTCATTGGAAAATTGGGTGCTGGTGCAGCTCAATGGCCCCGATACGGTGAAATACCTGCAAGGGCAGGTGACGGCGGATATCAGCAAATTAGCGGCCGACCAACATGTTCTTTGTGGCCATTGTGATGCCAAAGGCAAAATGTGGAGCAACCTGCGTTTATTTCACCGTGGTGAAGGTTTCGCTTATCTTGAACGTCGCAGTGTGCTGGAAAGCCAACTGGCGGAAATCAAAAAATACGCTGTCTTTTCCAAAGTGACCATCGCTGCTGACGATCAAGCGGTATTGTTGGGAGTGGCGGGCGCTGAGGCACGTGCCGCTTTGGCGACTATTTTTGCGACTTTACCTGATGCTGAGCATCAAGTGGTGCAAGACGGGGATACCACGTTATTGCATTTTGCGCTGCCCGCAGAGCGCTTTATGTTAATCACCACCGCTGAGTTCGCCAACCAGATCACCACACAATTGAGTGGGCAGGCTGAATTAAACGATAGTCGCCAATGGTTGCTACTGGATATTGAAGCCGGTTACCCAGTGATTGATGCGCCAAACAATGGGCAACTGATCCCCCAAGCCACTAATCTGCAGGCACTGGCGGGCATCAGTTTTAGTAAAGGGTGTTACACCGGGCAGGAAATGGTGGCTCGCGCCAAGTTCCGTGGTGCCAATAAACGCGCCATGTATTGGTTGGCAGGCAGCGGCAACGCTGCTCCGCAAGCGGGTGATGAGCTGGAACTGAAGCTGGGTGACAACTGGCGGCGTACCGGCACCGTGCTGGCGGCAAGCCATCTGGCTGATGGCGCGCTCTGGGTTCAAGTGGTAATGAATAACGATCTGGCGGCTGACAGCGAACTGCGGGTGCGTGGGGATGCCGAGAGTCAGCTGAGCATCAAGCCACTGCCCTATTCGCTGGCGGAAGAGCAGTAACCGTGTAGAGCATCGCCCCAGACGAACAGCATGTTGCCTGGGGCTATCTGAGAAGATTAAACATATAAATAGATCGCCAGAAAATGGCAGACGCTGCCACCAAGGACAAAACCGTGCCAAATCGCGTGGCCAAAGCGAAAACGCTTGGAGGCATAGAAAATCACCCCGAGCGTATACACCACCCCACCTACTGCCAGTAAAGTGACGCCGCCAACGGCTAAGCGGGTGGCTAATTGATAGATCACAATCAGCGACAACCAGCCCATAGTGAGATAAGTCACCAACGATAACACTTCAAACCGGTGCGCAAACGCCAGTTTAAAAATCACCCCCAGCAACGCTAAGCCCCAGATTACCGCCATCAGCCCCCGCGCCAGTGGCGAATCCAGCCCCACCAGCAAGAACGGTGTATAAGTACCGGCAATCAGCAGGTAAATCGCACAGTGGTCAAACTTTTTCAGCCAGTGCTTGGCCCGTTGATGCGGAATGGCATGATACAGCGTGGAAGCCAGAAACAGCAGGATCATACTGCCGCCATACAGGCTATAACTGGTGATCGCTATTGCATCGGCACCACTCCCCACTGCCTGTATCAGCAGTAAAACCAACCCGACAATACCAAAAACCAAACCAATGCCATGGCTAACGCTGTTGGCGATCTCTTCAGCCCATGGGTAAGTTTTGGCAGGCTGTTTACTCACCTCGTTTTTTACTTCAACCATTATCTCCATCGCTCCTTGAAATCCGCATCCATGCAAGCCACCGAATGTGAGCTGCTAGCGGAATAAATTGTGCAAAATCACTACAGATTAGCTTAACCAACAATGATTCCAGTGTACACGTGTACGCTCAAATAAACTGTGAACGCATGTAACACCGGGTCAACATCGAAATCTGTAGTTCATTCAGCTACAATCAGCGGGTTTTTTATACCCGAGCTCATTCAAGTTGCAGATGAGCAGCTACTTGGATATTCCCTTTTTTGCCCACCTCGAGGTCCGTACCATGTCATCTGCTGTGCCAGTATTAAATTTTGGTTCCATGACACAAGTTATTCAGTTCCTGATGGAGATCGATAAACTAAAAAGCGTTCAGCGCCGTACCAAGGTGCTGGGTACGCAGCGCCAGGAAAACTCCGCTGAACATAGCTGGCACTTTGCGGTTGCGGCATTCAGCCTGGCACCTTATGCCAGTAAAGAGGTGGATATTCAGCGCGTGATCCAGATGGCGTTGCTGCATGATATTGTTGAAATCGATGCGGGGGATGTCTTCGTCTATGACCTGAGTGCCCGGGCGGAGATCCATGATCAAGAGGTCGCAGCAGCGAAACGGCTCTTCGGCCTGCTACCTGAACCGCAGCGTGAACAGTTCACTGCTTTATGGCAAGAATATGAAGAGGGCAGCAGCGCCGATGCACGTTTTGCGTTCATGCTGGATCGCGCAATGCCCATGCTGATGAACCTGCATAATCAAGGCCAGAGCTGGATAGAAAATAACGTCAGTCTCAATCAGGTGTTAGAGCGTAATGGCGTGATTGGCGATATTCACCCTGAGCTATGGCAACACTTACTGCACCATCTGCAGGAGGCTCAGCGCAAAGGTTGGTTGAAATAACCATAACGGAAGAGGGCCGAGGCCCCCTTCCCTGCGATGATGTCAGGCCCGAGTCTCCGGGCCACAAATCATCCTACTGATATTCTTCCATCGGCACACAAGAACAGAACAGATTACGATCCCCATAAACATCATCCAGGCGCTTGACGCTTGGCCAATATTTGTTCTCACGCACCCCAGCAACCGGGAATACCGCCAGTTCACGGCTATAAGCATGCTGCCAGTCGCTGACCAGTTCAGCTTGAATATGCGGGGCATTAACCAAAGGATTATCATCCAGTGGCCATTCACCGCGATGTACCCGATCAATTTCGTGACGAATAGCCAGCATGGCATCAATAAAACGGTCCAGCTCCACTTTACTTTCCGATTCGGTCGGTTCCACCATCAACGTGCCTGCCACCGGGAATGACATGGTAGGGGCATGGAACCCATAATCAATCAGACGCTTGGCAATATCCATCTCACTGATGCCGGTTTCCTCTTTTAACGGACGAATATCCAGAATGCATTCGTGGGCTACGCGGCCATCACGTCCGGTATACAGCACCGGGTATGCCCCTTTCAGACGGGTGGCAATATAGTTGGCATTGAGGATCGCCACCTGGCTAGCCTGCTTGAGCCCTTCTGCTCCCATCATGCGGATATACATCCAACTGATTGGCAGAATGGAAGCACTACCAAACGGCGCCGCAGAAACCGCGCTCTGCTGAGTGGTCACGCCATCAATCTGTACCACACTGTGCCCTGGCACAAAGGGGGCCAAGTGTGCTTTCACGCCAATCGGCCCCATACCTGGGCCACCACCGCCATGGGGAATGCTGAAGGTTTTATGCAAGTTAAGGTGAGAAACATCGGCACCGATATAGCCCGGCGTGGTGATCCCCACCTGCGCATTCATATTGGCGCCATCCAGATACACCTGGCCGCCGAACTGATGCACTATCTGGCACACTTCACGGATGGTCTCTTCATAAACACCATGGGTGGAGGGATAGGTGACCATAATGCAGGAAAGGGCTTCACCTGCCTGTTCTGCTTTCAACCGCAGATCATGCAAGTCGATATTCCCGTTCTTGTCGCAAGCCACCACCACCACACTCATGCCCGCCATCTGGGCTGACGCCGGGTTGGTACCATGGGCTGAACTGGGGATCAAACAGATATTACGGTCGGTTTCATTACGGCTTTCATGATAACGGCGGATGGCCAGCAAGCCCGCATACTCCCCCTGGGCCCCAGAATTAGGCTGCATGCATACCGCATCATAACCGGTTAACTGAACCAGCCATTGAGAAAGCTGGCCGATCATCAGTTGGTAACCTGCGGCCTGTTCCGGCGGGCAGAATGGGTGCAGGTCTGAAAACTCTGGCCAGGTGATGGGGATCATCTCTGCGGCAGCGTTCAACTTCATGGTGCAGGAGCCCAGCGGAATCATCGCCTGATTCAGCGCCAAATCTTTGTTTTCCAAGCGATGCATATAACGCATCATCTCGGTTTCGCTGTGATAGCGATTGAATACCGGATGGGTGAGGATCGGATCTTTACGCAGCAATGCCGCCGGGATCGACTGGCTCTCTTGGCTGACCTGCGCATCTAGCGCATCAATATCCAGGCCGTGATTATCACCTATCAATACGGCAAACAGCGCCTGAATATCTTCACGGCAAGTGGCCTCATCCAACGAGATCCCCAGCGCACCATGAATATCAGTACGCAGATTAATACCAAAGCTCAGCGCACGCGCCAATACCGCTGACTTGTCTTTCACTTCCACGGTCAGGGTATCGAACCAGGTATTGTGACGCAGAGATAAACCCGCTTGTTGCAACCCTGCTGCCAGAATGTCCGCCAGGCGATGAATGCGCAAAGCGATACGCCGCAAGCCCTGTGGCCCATGGTACACCGCATACAGGCTAGCAATGTTGGCCAGCAACACCTGTGAGGTACAGATATTGGAATTAGCCTTTTCACGGCGGATATGTTGCTCGCGGGTTTGCATCGCCATACGTAGCGCAGTATTACCTGCTGCATCGCGAGAAACGCCAATGATACGCCCGGGCATTGAACGTTTGAACTCGTCACGGCAAGCAAAGAACGCCGCATGGGGGCCACCATAGCCCATCGGGACACCAAAGCGTTGTGAGGAGCCAAAGACCACATCGGCCCCCTGTTTGCCCGGAGCCACCAGCAATACCAGCGCCATAATGTCTGCCGCCATGCTGGTAATAATCTTGCGTTGTTTTAATTCTGCCAGTAACGCACTGTAGTCATGCAGTTCACCGGTGGTGCCCATCTGTTGCAACAGCACACCAAATACCCCTTGCAACTCCAGCACTTTCGCCGGCTTGTCGACAATAACCTCGAAACCAAAGGTTTTCGCACGGGTACGAACCACATCGAGCGTTTGCGGGTGAACGTCATCAGCAACAAAGAAACGGTTAGCCTCTTTCAATTTGCTGGCACGTTTGGCCAATGCCATCGCTTCAGCGGCTGCTGTCGCCTCATCAAGCAAGGAAGCGGAGGCCAGATCCAACCCGGTCAGATCAAGGGTCAAGGTCTGGAAATTCAGCAATGCCTCAAGACGGCCTTGTGACACTTCCGGTTGATACGGGGTATAAGCGGTGTACCAGCCTGGGTTTTCCAGCATATTGCGCTGGATCACCGGTGGCATCAGCACTGCGCTGTAACCCATACCGATATAGGATTTGTAGCACTGATTCAGTGAGGCAATGGCTTTTAGTTCCGCCAACGCCTGATGTTCAGTAGCCGCCTCGCCCACTGGCGGTGGCCCGGGCAGTTGGATGTCCACCGGGACAATCTGTTGGATCAACGCGTTGAGCGAACCTGCCCCCACCGCTGCCAGCATCTGCTGCTGTTGCTCGGCAGAAGAGCCGATATGGCGCTCAATAAACGCTTCGCTGTGTTCAAGTTGGCTGAGTGTCTGAGTCATTGCTACGAATTCCTGGATACTTGCAGGGTATGGGATATCGCCCGAACTGCACAACGCTGACTATCACGTCATAGGTTCTATCACATCATAGGCAAGCACGTTACCTACTCAGTAGATTACCCGTTGTCATCAGGCGGTAAATGGGCTGCCCAATAGCTAACATCACTCTCGGCAACCCATACAGTCAAGACGGAAACGATACCCAAGTTCAATGGAGTTGCAGGTAGGCGGCAAACGAGAGAGTCCCGATGAGCTTACATGGGTAAGTGATTCGGGCGAACGAGCGTAGCCAACACCGCTGCAGCTTCATTGGTGACGGGTATCTACTCACGTTCATTCAAGCCGCTGTAGCTCGAATGAACGTGAGTAGCGACTGATTATTCGTCAATGGAAGCCAAATACGCATCAGCATCCAGCAACATGTCTAGCTCAGCCTCATCAGAAGCCTTGATACGGAACAACCAACCATCAGCATAGGGTTCGCTGTTAACCAGATCAGGTGAACTTTCCAGCTCATTATTGACGGCAATAATTTCACCGCTGATGGGAGCATAGATATCAGACGCGGCCTTGACCGATTCCGCAACAGCGCACTCATCACCCGCGGAAACCGCAGTGCCGATTTCCGGCAGATCAACAAATACCATATCGCCCAGCAGTTCTTGAGCGTGTTCAGTAATCCCCACCAGGTATTCGCCATTACCTTCGTCACGCACCCACTCATGAGATGCGGCATATTTCAGCTCTGTTGGCACATTACTCATTGGCCTACTTCTCCTTTAATAAGAACTAATTGATCAATGATTTACCAGCGCGTACAAAACCCGGTTTCGTTATCACGACGGGCATTTCACGGTTACGAATCTGCACGATAGCCTGTTCGCCAATACCGGCAGGCACACGCGCCAATGCAATACTGAAGCCCAAGGTTGGTGAAAAGGATCCACTGGTGATCACCCCAACCTGCGGCTGCCCCTGCGCATCGGTAAAATGCACCGGTAACTCATTACGTAATACACCTTTTTCGGTCATGATCAAACCGACCAGTTGTTCAGTGCCGTTTTCTCGCTGCTGCTCCAACGCCTCGCGACCAATAAACTGGCGATCCTGCGGTTCCCAGGCAATCGTCCACCCCATATTAGCCGCCAGCGGTGAAACGCCTTCGTCCATTTCCTGACCGTAGAGATTCATGCCCGCTTCCAGGCGCAATGTATCACGAGCCCCCAACCCAGCCGGCTTCACCCCTGCGGCTAGCAATTTCAGCCAGAAATCAACCACTTGTTCTTTAGGTAGGGCAATTTCATAGCCCGCTTCACCGGTATAACCGGTGGTGGCAATAAATAAATCCCCCACCTGCACACCGAAAAAGGGCTTCATACCCGCCACCGCCTGTTGTTGTTCTGGCGTAAACAGGGTGGCCGCACGTTGTTTAGCCTGTGGGCCCTGTACCGCAATCAGCGCCAGATCATCACGCACCGTCAGCTCAACCTGGTAGGCGGCGGCATGTTGTTCAATCCAGGCCAGATCCTTCTCGCGGGTGGCGGAGTTCACCACCAGGCGGAAGTACTCTTCAGTAAAGAAATAGACAATCAGGTCATCAATCACCCCACCGGAAGCAGTCAACATACCGCTATACAAGGCTTTGCCTGATTGGGTGAGTTTGGCGACATCATTCGCTAATAGGTAACGCAGAAACTCGCGGGTACGGGCACCATGAAGATCGACAATGGTCATATGGGAAACGTCAAACATACCAGCATCTTGGCGCACGGTATGGTGTTCATCAATCTGGGAGCCATAATGCAGCGGCATCATCCAGCCATGAAAGTCGACCATGCGCGCACCACAAGCCACATGTTGGTCATACAGGGGGGTTTGCTTTGCCATTTCTTCCTCTTTCCGCTCCAGTAGCCGCAGTCCGGCTGTTGCTACGCAAATAAGATGGGGGCTGATTGTGTGCTGCTTAACACTCACCCGCGCCGAATAGTCAACGACGCAAACGATGCCTTTGCTGTGACGTTATCACCGAACTCGCCGATTAACCATAAGTTAAAATAGACTTATCAGCAGTCAATGGCAGGTACTAGCATGCAGTTTTTTTCACTGGGAAAACACGGCTTAATCTACAAAACAAACAATTAAAGCAGCAAAATGGCAAAGTTATATAACAAACTTCGTCAAATCTGGAGAATGAGCGTTTTTACCCGCCAACAGTAACATTAGAAAAAGTAATGATGAAATCGGCTTGAAATTAGAATTTCTCAAATGAAGGGAGAGTATCAGGGCGAGTCGATTCGCCCCTGGGAGTTGAATTAATGACCGGGCTCTGCCAACCACTCCGGCAAATCATTAAGCCCCATCGCCTGACGAATCAGCTTGGGTTTCACACCGGGCAGGCTATCTGCCAATCTTAAACCTACATCACGCAGCAATTTCTTCGCTGGATTGTTGCCCGCAAACAATTCACGAAAACCCTGCATACTGGCCAGCATCATCGCGGCACCCTGCTTACGGCGGCGCTCATAACGGCGCAGATAGAGATGCTGACCGATATCTTTACCTTGACGATGCAGACGCTTAAGTTCAGAGATCAGTTCTGCCGCATCCATAAAGCCCAAATTCACCCCCTGACCCGCCAGAGGATGTACGGTATGAGCCGCATCCCCCATCAACGCCAGACGATGACTGGCAAAGCTGCGGGCATAACGCCCAGTAAGAGGGAAGGTCAAGCGTTCACTCTGTAACTGACAATGGCCTAAGCGCATATCAAAAGCCATCGCCAATTCACGGTTAAAGGCTTGCGGTTCTAACTGCTTCAGCCGCTCTGCCTCTTCCGGTGCCACTGACCAGACAATCGAACTCAAATGCGCATCGTTAAATGGCAAGAATGCCAGAATACCGTCACCATGAAATACCTGACGCGCGGTAGCCAAATGGGGCTGTTCGGTAGCGATGGTGGCGACCAACGCACTGTGGCGATAATCCCAAAAGGTCAATGGAATATCAGCATGTTGACGCAGCCAAGAATGGGCACCATCTGCCCCGACCAGCAAACGAGCACTCAACATGCGGCCATCTTCCAGGGTGACAAAAGCCTCGTTCTCGCCCCAGGCCACCTGTTTCAATACCGCCGGTGCCAGCAGCGTTACATCCGCCAAGGTTTGAGCCCGATTCCACAACGCCTGCTGGATCACATCATTTTCAATAATATGCCCCAAATGGTTGAAGCCATATTCATCGCCGCGGAAAGCGATCTTGCCGAAACTGTCACGTTCCCAGACTTCCATCGCGTTATAGGCACTGGCGCGCCGGTTGATGATCTCGTCCCAGGCACCAAGCCGTTGCAACAAGCGTTCACTGGCAGCATTGATGGCAGAAACGCGTAGCGCCGGACGTTCTGACAACGGTGCGTGTTGTAGTGAGTGTTGTGGTGATTGCTGTTCCAGCACCGCCACGCGCAAACCGCTGCCCTGCAAACCACAGGCCAGCGCCAAGCCCACCATACCGCCACCAACAATAATCACATCAAATGATTGCATGCTGCCTCAATTCCTTCATCTAACTTAAGCCCTTGCCCGTAACACAGAAAAGGGGAAATTTAACGCGCCACCCAGCCCAACGTGCGTTTGGCAAAAGCATGGCGTGCTGCAGGTAACTGTTCCATCACCATCACCCCCAGATTACGCCCAGCAACCAGCGGCGCATAGTTGTTGGCAAATAACCGTACTAATCCATCAGTAACACCAATAGTTGCCTGCTGATCACCCTGCCGCCGTTGCTGATAACGGCTTAATAATGGGTAAGCCCCAACGTCCTCTCCGGTTTGCGCCGCTTCTGCCAAGGTTTCTGCCAACGACATCACGTCACGTAGCCCCAGATTAAACCCTTGCCCAGCAATAGGATGCAACGTCTGGGCAGCATTACCCACCAATGCCAAACGGTGGCTCACGTGCTGGTTAGCCTTCAGCAGGCGAAGAGGATAGCTATGGCGCTTACCCGCCTGCAACATCTTGCCCAAGCGCCAACCAAACGCTTGTTGTAATTCACTGAGAAACTGTTCCTCGCTCCAGCTATCCACCTGCTGGCGGGTTTCTCGTGCGTGGCACCAAACCAAAGAACAGCGCCCGTGAGACATGGGCAATAACGCCAGCGGGCCATGACGGGTAAAGCGTTCAAACGCTCGACCTTGTGGATGCTCGGAAGTGGTGATATTGGCAATCGTGGCGAACTGCGGGTAATCCTGTTGTTGCCATTGAATATGACAGGCTTGGGCCAATGGGGAAGCCGAACCATCCGCCGCCACCAGCAGTTGTCCTTTCAGGTGTTGCCCATTGTCTAACTCAACCTCGGCGTACTCAGCAGTACGCCGCACATCAACCACTTTAGCCGGGCAATGCACCGTAACACCAGGCGCTTTGGCCAGTAACGCAAACAGCCGCTGCCCGGCATCAAACAGTTCGATAACATGCCCGAGGGCGTCCAGTTGGTAGTCCCGAGCGTTGAGATTAACAAAACCAGCATGTCCACGGTCACTCACATGCACATGGGTGATGGCGGTGGCACAATCACTTAACGCCTGCCAAAGACCAATCCGCACCAATTGTTGGCAAGTTCCCTGCGCCAGAGCGATAGCCCGAGCGTCAAACCCAGGGTGGCCACCCTCATCCGGCTGATTTGCCTCAACCAGAGAGACCGCCAGTTTACCCTGCGTCAGGGAGGAAATCGCCAGTGCCAACGTGGCACCCGCCATGCCACCACCCACAATGATGACACTCATATCAACGCGCCGCTGCCATCAAGGCTTCAATCGCATCAACCTCTTTCACCACGCTGGCGGTGAGGTTCTCATTACCCGTTTTGGTGATCAGAATGTCATCTTCAATACGAATACCGATACCGCGATATTGCGCTGGTACATCCGCATCGGGCGCGATATACAAACCAGGTTCAACCGTCAGCACCATGCCAGGTTCCAGCACACGATCACGGTTCGGTGAGCCATAATGCCCGACATCATGCACATCCAGCCCTAACCAGTGGCTCAGGCCATGCATAAAGAATGGGCGGTGTGCCTGCTCAGTAATCAGTTGTTCAATGTCGCCCTGGAGTATCCCCAGATCAACCAGCCCAACTATCATGATACGTACCACCTCATCAGTCACTTCGCGGATGCTGATGCCTGGTTTAAACAGCGCCAGTGCCTTATTAATCGAGGCCAGTACGATGTCATAAAGCTCACGCTGAGGTTGGCTGAATTTACCATTTACCGGAAAAGTGCGGGTGATATCGCCGGCATAACCACGGTACTCACAACCTGCATCAATCAACACCAAATCACCATCACGCATTTCACTCTCATTTTCGGTGTAATGCAGAATGCAAGCGTTGTCACCGCTACCGACGATGGTGTTATAAGAAGGGGAACGTGCGCCATGGCGGATAAACTCATGCAGGATCTCGCCTTCCAACTGATATTCGAACAGACCAGGGCGGCATTTTTGCATGGCACGCGTATGGGCCAGGGCACTGATTTCACCGGCACGGCGCATCACCGCTAACTCTTCCGCTGATTTGAACAGGCGCATTTCATGCAACCATGGGCGATAGTCCGTTAAGGTGTCCGGTGCCGTCAGATTCTGGCGGAAACCTTTTCGCAGTTTCTCCAACGCCGCAAACAGAATCTCATCAGCAAAAGCGTATTGCCCCGGTGCGTGGTACACCACGTCCAGACCATTAAGCAGCAGATGCAGTTGCTCGTTGATCTCGCTGAACGCCAATGCGCGATCAATCCCCAATCGGGCTGGGGCGGCGTCTTGCCCCAAGCGGCGACCAAACCAGATCTCTGCGGTCAAATCACGTACCCGATTAAACAGCACACTGTGATTATGGGTTTCATCACTTTTCACCAGGATCAGGACCGCTTCAGGTTCGTTAAAACCGGTCAAATACCAGAAATCACTGTTTTGGCGATACGGATACTCAGAATCTGCATTACGCGCCACTTCCGGAGCGGCAAAAATCACTGCCGCACTGGCTGGAGCCATTTTCGCCAACAATGCCTGACGGCGGTTATGGAATTCTTGTTGGGTCATCATCTTCTCCTGAAATCGGTTAATCCTGTTCCTGTCTTAGATCAGGCTGAGTATTCTCTATGCGAACACTCTCGCAGGTGTTTAATGCAAAGTTGGCTTGCGATTTTCCGCCGCATTCGGCTGCTGGCGAGTAAATTCAGTATGGCAAAGTAGCGCGACAACTCGCACATACTCCATCACTTCTTCCAGTGACTGTTCCAACGCTTCTTGATCTTCATCTTCGTCATAACCCAGTTGCGCAATATTACGCAGATCGTCTATCGCTTCACCCACTTCATCTTTCACTTGTGCCAACTTCGGCTGCATCATGCCCAGCCCCAGCAAAAAGTGGTTTACCCAGCCCGCCAGTGCATCAGCACGTTCAAATACGCTGACGGTTTCCCCCTCGGGCATCATCAATTGGAACATGAACTCATCATCTTCCAGCGCTTCTTTGGTGGCGTCATGCAGTTGTTGCAATGGCTGGCTCAGCACCTGCGGGAAAGCCTCCCCATCGTTGGTCAGATCAAACACCAGCGTCCGCCAACTGGCATCCTGGTTGCCACCGCACAGCAGGCCGCTGATCAAGCCGTGCATTTCTGCTGCGGTTAAGGCCACCGCTTGCTGGTTGAGCACGACGGTCAAAGATTGATAACTTGGAACTGTATTCTGTATAGACATGCGTATTGGTCATCGTTGGCAAGATAAGTTCGTGTTATGCTACCACCAAGCCCCATTGGTACACCAGTTGAGCGCAACATCTCAGTTCAGTCAGTGGCTATCATCTGTGACTGAAAAAGTGTTGTATCTTGGTACCGTGGTATATATAGTGGCGCCCGTTTTGATAGCGCGGCAATCGTTGGCCAGTGTTTGCGCGAAAAATTGTTGGCGCGAAATTTAGGCAGGAAGGTGGCATGTCTGCACAACCGGTAGATATACAAATTTTTGGCCGCTCGTTAAGAGTCAATTGTCCGCCAGAACAACAAGATGCGTTGAATATGGCCGCAGAGGATCTTAATCAACGGTTGCAAGATCTGAAAGTTCGCACTAGAGTCACAAATACAGAACAACTCGTTTTTATCGCAGCATTGAATGTTTGTCACGAACTTACACAAGAACGCTTGAAAACTCGTGATTATGCGAACAATATGGAACAAAGAATTCGTATGCTGCAACAGACCATTGAACAGGCACTGCTTGAGCAAGGTCGCATCACTGAACATCAGGGTGCGCAGTTCGAATAAATAGCGTTGAATAAATATCATTGTGGAAGTTGAAGGCTTCGGCAATGAGTTAACAGATTTCTCTGAGATGTTTGCCAGCGGGCCAGTCCCCTGAGCCGATATTTAGTACCAATAGAATGTATTGCTCTGTGATCGGTGTGCATACTCGGTTCGTCCGAGGAGCCTGAAGGTTGCGACGGTGCGTTCACCTTGAACCATGGGTTCAAGGGTTACAGCCTGCGGCGGCATCTCGGAGATCCTTCACCTTCATCTATTTTTTGCCGGTCTGGTACTATGGCACTCCAAGCACAATTTACTCAGCAACGGCAAGCCATTCGTCATGAAATCCGCCAACGGCGGCGCACGCTATCCCCCCAACAGCAACAAAGTGATGCCAATCAACTGGTGACTCGTGTCACCGAACATCCGCGTATTCAAGCCGCGCAACATCTTGCTCTGTATCTCTCGTTTGATGGGGAGTTGGATACTGGCCCGCTGATTAAGCAGTTATGGCAACTGGGCAAGCAGGTTTATCTGCCGGTATTGCATCCATTCAGCCCTGGCAATCTGCTGTTCCTGCATTACACCGAGCAAACCGTGCTGGTTGAAAATCGCTTCCATATTTTGGAACCGGCGCTGGATGTACGTAATGTGTTGCCATTATCACAGTTAGCCGTGGTTTTAACGCCACTGGTGGCCTTTGACTCACAAGGGGGGCGTTTGGGGATGGGGGGCGGATTTTACGATCGGACCCTGCAGCATTGGCAACGTGGTGGCCCTTACCCTATCGGGCTGGCACATGATTGCCAGCAGGTTAGCGCCTTACCCGTGGAATCATGGGATATTGCGCTACCGGAGATTATTACCCCCACCAAGTGCTGGGCATGGCACATTGGATAACAAAAAGCCGGATCACTCCGGCCTTATGGTTTACGCTGATAACCTGTTACAACTAATCTTTCGTTATAACTAATTCCAACTACAACAACAGACGGGCGCGAATCGTGCCTTCAATCGCTTTCATCCGCTGCAAGGCCACCGCCGCATCCTCAGTGGTGGCTTCGATATCGATCACCACATAACCGATCTCTGCGCTGGTTTGTAGATACTGAGCGGCAATGTTTACCCCTTCTTCAGCGAAGATCTGGTTAATCTGCGTCAGGATCCCTGGGCGATTCTCATGGATATGCAGCAAACGGCTGGAGCTTGGTGCATGGGAAGGTAGCGAAACCTCCGGGAAGTTGACCGCTGACAAGGTAGAACCGTTATCAGAGTACTTCGCCAGCTTGCCCGCCACTTCATCACCGATATTCTCTTGTGCTTCCTGGGTTGAACCACCGATATGTGGCGTCAACAGCACATTGTCAAATTGGCACAATGGTGATTCAAAAGGATCGCTATTGGTGGCTGGCTCCTCCGGGAACACGTCAATCGCCGCGCCCGCCAGATGATTGCTAGACAAAGCCTGACATAGCGCAGGAATATCTACCACTGTCCCTCGTGAGGCATTAATCAGAATCGCCCCTGGCTTCATCAATGCCAACTCTTGTTCACCGATCATATTCTTGGTGGACGGTGTTTCTGGCACATGCAGTGTCACCACATCGCTCATATTTAACAAATCGGACAGATGACGGACTTGATGAGCATTACCTAATGGCAGCTTGTTTTCGATGTCGTAAAAGAACACGTGCATCCCCAGCCCTTCGGCCAGTATGCCGAGCTGAGTGCCGATATGACCATAACCGATGATACCCAGTTTCTTGCCACGTGCTTCATAGGAGCCAACAGCCAGTTTTTGCCACTGACCACGGTGGGCCTTGGCGTTGGCGCTGGGGATACCACGCAGCATCAGCAACAGTTCCCCCAGTACCATTTCTGCCACGGATCGCGTATTGGAGAACGGTGCGTTAAATACCGGAATGCCACGCTTGGTGGCCGCTTTCAAATCAACCTGATTGGTACCAATACAGAAACAACCCACGGCCACCAGTTTTTCTGCGGCAGCAAACACCTCTTCCGACAACTCAGTGCGCGAACGAAGACCGATAAAGTGCGCATCACGGATCGATGCCTTAAGCGATTCAGTGTCTAACGCACCTTTGTGGTATTCAATATTGGTATATCCAGCGGCACGCAGGTTATCTACGGTGCTTTGATGAACCCCTTCAACCAACAAGAACTTAATCTTGTCTTTCTCCAATGATACTTTTGCCATTTACCCGACCCTATGTTCAGACCTCAGAAGTGGCTGTTGTGGAACACTATCCATCGCCATTCAGACTGGCAGTCTCCAGCTTGAAACCAACAGCACGCCTACCAACATAACAAAAATTACACGTCGGGCAAGACCAAACGATTGCCTGCTGCCCTACACAAGGTACAGTCATCGCTTTCGTTTCTGGTGGAAAATGCCATCAGGAAGTCATTAGACAGAAGCCCGACAATGCTTCTTATTAGAATGTGATATATATCACCAAAAAAACTGAATTTAAGAAAATATCATTTAATAGCAAAATGATGCAGCCTGAATGGCTGACAGGTATCAGCAGGCGCAGTAAACCAACTGCGCCGCCGAGAGTCTCTTACTTGACGACCTTCACACCATCCGCGGTTCCCACCAACGCAATATCTGCGCCACGGTTGGCAAACAAACCCACGGTCACTACACCGGCGATGCCATTGATCTTATTTTCCAAGGCAACCGCATCAAGAATATTCAAATTGTATACATCAAGGATCACGTTGCCATTATCGGTCACCACGTGCTGACGATATTCAGGCAGCCCCCCCAGCTTGACCAATTCACGCGCTACATAAGAACGCGCCATGGGGATCACTTCCACAGGTAATGGGAATTTCCCCAGAACATCCACCTGTTTGCTGGCATCGACAATGCAGATAAATTGGCGAGCCATGGCAGCAATGACCTTCTCACGGGTCAGCGCGGCGCCCCCACCTTTGATCATTTGCATATGACGGTTGATCTCATCCGCACCATCAACATAGATATCCAACGAATCCACTTCGTTACTATCATAAACAGTGATCCCCAGGCTCTTGAGTTTGGCTGTGGAATCATCTGAACTGGATACCGCCCCTTCGATTTGATGTTTGATGGTTCCAAGAGCATCAATAAAGTGCGCTGCGGTAGAACCCGTGCCGACACCCACAATAGTGCCTGGTTTCACGTACTCCAATGCAGCCCAACCTACCGCTTTTTTGAGTTCATCCTGAGTCATAATCTGTTCATTGCCTATGTACGAAAACGAATACGTATTATAAGGTAAATCTTCATCTACATCTTAGGCTAAAAGAGACTTATTTAAGCTACCGCACATTTGTCGATGCATAAGTTGGTTCTGGTTGCCAACAACAAGCGTATTGAACGTTTTCACTCAATTTATTTTAAGGGATATTTCTCCGATGAAACGCCCAGACTATAGGACATTACAAGCGCTGGACGCGGTGATCCGTGAACGCGGCTTTGAGCGTGCGGCACAAAAACTGTGTATCACCCAATCGGCAGTATCCCAACGTATCAAACAGTTGGAAAACCTGTTCGGTCAACCTTTGTTGGTGCGTACTGTGCCGCCTCGCCCTACTGAGCAGGGTCAGAAGTTACTGGCTTTGCTACACCAGGTGGAATTGCTGGAAGAAGAGTGGCTGGGTAATGATAACGGTATTGATACACCGTTACTGCTGTCGTTGGCAGTTAACGCCGACAGCCTGGCAACCTGGTTGTTACCGGCATTAAAACCGGTGCTGGCTGATTCCCCTATCCGCCTCAACCTGCAGGTTGAAGATGAAACTCGAACCCAGGAGCGCCTGCGGCGCGGAGAGGTGGTTGGTGCGGTCAGTATCCAGCCACAACCGCTGCCAAGCTGCCTGGTGGACAGACTGGGTGCCCTTGACTACCTGTTTGTCGCATCAAAACCGTTTGCCGAGCGCTACTTTCCTCAAGGTGTTACCCGCACTGCACTGTTAAAAGCCCCTGCGGTGGCCTTCGACCATCTCGACGATATGCATCAAGCATTTCTCCAGCAAAATTTTGACCTTTCACCGGGTAGTGTTCCTTGCCATATTGTTAACTCGTCAGAGGCCTTTGTGCAGTTGGCACGGCAAGGCACCACTTGCTGTATGATCCCGCATCTGCAAATAGAGCGAGAGCTGGCAGATGGGGAATTAATCGATCTAACACCCGGCCTGTTCCAACGCCGGATGCTGTTCTGGCACCGGTTTGCGCCAGAGAGCCGTATGATGCGTAAGGTCACCGATGCCATCCTGTCCCACGGGCATAAGGTGTTAAGGCAAGATTAAGTGGCATTACTCTATCCGTTGCCATTCAAACCCTGGTGGCGTACCACCTGAATGACAACGGGTACATGAGGTCAATACCAAGCCAGTTGCAGAGCAATCCCCCACATCACCCCCCCCACCAGCAGGTTGATAACACGCTGTGCCATTTGAGTCTGCAACCAGGGGGCCAACCACGCAGCTAGCAGGGCTAAAGCAAAGAACCAGAGAATGGAAGCGCTGGCTGCCCCCAAGGCAAACCATAAACGCATCTCCTCCATCAGTTGCCCCCCCAAACTACCGAGGACCACAAAGGTATCGAGGTAAACATGGGGGTTCAACCAGGTGACTGCCAGCATCGTGACCAGAATACGCCAGCGGCTCTGTTGCATCTCTAGCGCGGCGACCTGTTCAAGGTGCTGGCTGAAAGCCGCACGGAAGGCCCCCCAGCCATACCACAACAGGAAAGCCACCCCACCCCAGGTCACCACGGTTAACAGCATTGGCGAGCGGCTTAGCAACGCGCTACCACCGAAAATACCCGCACAGATTAAGGCAATGTCACTCAATGCACATAACGAGGCAATCATCAGATGATACTGGCGGCGGATCCCCTGATTCATCACAAAAACATTTTGTGGACCCAGCGGCAAGATCATCGCGGCACTCAGCATAAGTCCCTGCAAATAAGTGGTTAACATAGATTCCTACTGGAGATAAAAAATAGCGTCTGTGTGGTTCAATACGCTCATCATACGAAGAGAAAATCATTAGGAGAAATAGATAATTCTAATCAGCCATCAATATTGCTAATACTCGCTCTGTGACCAAGTAACGCAGCAAACGAATCAATCCCCAGCCTTGCTCATCAGTGAGGGGAGCGAATAAACGCCCCCTAATGACGCTCAGTATCAACAACAGCATTTCTAGCTATTGTTCACCTGCTTGGCTCACCTGCTTGGCTCACCTGCTGTAAATGCCCCCCATTTAAGGCATGGTTACACCAATATGGTGAGCATCTAGCTGACGTTTAAAGTTTTCTATCAAATCATGGTAGACATCCCAATACTCAGCGCTACTGGTCCAACTACGGGTAACAAAATTGAGTGCCGCTGGGGCTATTTCATTCAAGCGCACGGTGACGCCTTTATCATGCATAATACGTTTATCGGCAGCGATCACCTCCCCCAGCACTTGTTTCACCAGGTCGATATTAGCGTGATAAGCCACACTCACCATAATATCCACGCGGCGCTCTTGCTCGCGGGAAAAGTTGATAATATTGCCAGCAATGATTTTACCGTTCGGTATCACAATCATTTTATTGTCGCCAGTACGCAACGTGGTGGAAAAAATATGTACCTCATCTACCGTACCAGCGACCCCACCAAGATCAACAAACTCACCTGCCCGCATTGGGCGGAAAGCCACCAGCAACACACCTGCGGCAAAGTTGGAAAGGGAGCCTTGCAATGCCAAACCCACAGCCAGACCCGCGGCGCCTAACACCGCAATCACCGAGGTCGTCTGTACCCCCACCCGCCCCAACACCGCAATCAGGGTAAATGCCAAAATAGCATAACGCGCCATCGTCGCCAGAAAACCCGCCACGGTATCATCAATACCACGCAGTTTCATCACACGCCTCAAGGCATTACTGACGATACGCGCAACCAGCCAACCAATAATAAGAATGATGATTGCCGCGACAATATTCACCACATATTGCAACAGTAAATCCTGATGGGTCACGACCCAGTTACTGGCCTTATTAATATCTTCTATTACATTAAAATCTTTCATTTTGAGGTCCCACGACTAAGCCCCTGAGGGGTAAAATAAGCAAAATAGACTAAAGAAGTAACAACGGTATAAAAACGACAAGCTAAGGGTAACCAACCTTTTACTACAATGCCATCTGTACTGGAAAACGCTCTGGCAGGTAGGGTATATCCCCGTCACCAATCAAACCGCAGCGGTGTTGGCTGCGGTTATTCGCCTCATCCCTAAGGCCGCTGCAAGCAGCGTTAAAATCCGTTAGAAATCAATTCCCTGTAATTTCCCCTTCGGGTTGCCGCAAAGCGGTATTCAAATTGATTCCTGACCGATTTGTCCAGGCGGATTTGTCCCTCACCCGAATCACTTACCCTAGTAAGCTCATCGGGATTAATGAATCTCATCCATGAGCTTCGCCCTGCGGACCAACGCAAGTGCTGTTCAAAACGCACAGCGGTTTGTCCTGCAACTTGATTGAACTTGGGTATATATCGATTAATGTCGGGGCGGGATTACTGAATTAAAAATGAAATTACTGAATTAAAAAATAGAAAGGCTCCCAATGGGAGCCTTCGTTATCAATGCCTATGGCCTAGATATTACAGCACGTCGATGGCATTCAACTCTTTGAACGCCAATTCCAGACGGGTAATCATCGTGGTCTGGCCTGCACGCACCCATACACGCGGATCATAGTATTTCTTGTTTGGCTTGTCGGCACCTTCTGGGTTACCCAGTTGGCCTTGCAAATAAGCTTCGTTCTTTTTGTAGTAATTCAGTACACCTTCCCAAGTTGCCCACTGGGTATCGGTATCGATGTTCATTTTCACTACACCGTAGCTGACGGCTTCTTTGATTTCAGCCGCAGTAGAACCTGAACCACCATGGAACACAAAGTTCAACGTATTGTGCGGCAGGTTATGTTTCTTGGAAACATACTCTTGGGAATCACGCAGAATAGTCGGGGTCAGTTTTACGTTACCTGGCTTGTAAACACCGTGTACGTTGCCAAAAGAGGCTGCAATGGTGAAACGTGGGCTGATAGCGTTCAGTTTCTCGTAAGCGTAATCAACATCTTTAGGTTGAGTGTACAGGGCAGAAGCATCCATATGGCTGTTATCCACACCATCTTCTTCACCACCGGTGCAACCCAGTTCGATTTCCAGCGTCATACCGATCTTCGCCATACGCGCCAGGTACTTGCTGCAGATTTCGATGTTTTCTTCCAGTGACTCTTCAGACAGGTCAATCATATGAGAAGAGAACAGAGGTTTACCGGTCGCGGCAAAGTGCTTCTCACCGGCATCCAGCAATGCATCCAACCATGGCAGCAATTTCTTGGCACAGTGGTCAGTGTGCAGGATCACTGGCACACCATAATGCTCCGCCATCTGATGCACATGATGAGCGCCAGAAATTGCACCCAGAATAGCAGCACCTTGTGGGACATCGGTTTTAACGCCTTTACCAGCGATAAACGCAGCACCACCGTTAGAGAACTGAACAATCACTGGAGCACGCACTTTGGCGGCTGTTTCCAGCACGGCATTGATGGAGTCAGTCCCCACACAGTTTACTGCAGGCAGTGCAAAATGGTGCTCTTTGGCAATAGCAAAGACTTTCTGAACGTCATCACCTGAGATGACACCCGGTTTTACGAAATCAAAAATTTTAGACATGTGGTTTCGCCCTATTTCGTTGGCCGTGTACCCGTCACGCTCTCAAGTGACAACATGAAAGCGGGCAAGTAGCGATGGATGAAATTCCCCGCATCGCAACTGTCATCGCAATTGTGGGGAATAAAACAAGCGGGAGGCCAATCTCCCCCCGCTAATGCCTGAATTACTTCTTGGCGCGCTCTTCCAGCATGACTACTGCTGGCAGTTGTTTGCCTTCCACAAACTCGAGGAAAGCACCGCCACCGGTAGAAATATAGGAGATTTTGTCAGCAATACCGAACAAATCGATCGCAGCCAGTGTGTCGCCACCACCAGCAATAGAGAAAGCGTCGCTATCGGCGATAGCCTGTGCAACAATTTCGGTCCCTTTACGGAAGTTAGGGAACTCGAATACGCCCACCGGGCCATTCCACAGAATGGTTTTGGCATCTTTCAAGATCGTGGCCAGACGCTGTGCAGACACATCCCCCAGATCCAGAATTTGCTCGTCGTCTTTGATATCACTAGCTGACTTCAGGGTCGCGGTAGCGGTTTCAGAAAACTCAGTGGCTACGCGCACATCGGTAGGAACAGGAATATCACAGGTCTCCAGCAGCTTTTTCGCTTCAGGGATCAAATCAGCTTCATACAGGGATTTACCCACATTGTGCCCTTGAGCGGCCACAAAGGTGTTGGCAATACCACCACCGACGATCAGTTGATCAGCGATTCTGGACAGGGAATCCAGCACCGTCAGTTTGGTAGACACTTTAGAACCACCGACAATCGCCACCATTGGGCGTGCTGGGTTGCCCAGTGCTTTGCCTAGCGCTTCCAGTTCTGCCGACAACAGCGGGCCAGCACAAGCAATAGGAGCAAACTTACCCACGCCATGGGTAGACGCCTGCGCACGGTGTGCAGTACCAAAGGCGTCCATCACATACACGTCGCACAGCGCTGCATATTTCTTGGACAGGGCTTCATCGTCTTTCTTCTCGCCTTTATTGAAGCGGACGTTTTCCAGAACCACCAGTTCCCCAGGAGCCACTTCCACACCATCCAGATAATCCTTCGCCAGACGTACTGGTGATGTCATATGCTCTTTCAGGTAGTTGACCACTGGCAGCAGAGAGTACTCTTCATTGTACTCACCTTCGGTAGGACGCCCCAGGTGGGAAGTGACCATCACGCGCGCGCCTTGCTTGAGTGCTGCTTCGATAGTCGGTAGGGAGGCACGGATACGTGCATCGGACGTCACTTTACCGTCTTTCACTGGTACGTTGAGATCAGAACGGATCAAAACACGTTTACCGGCCAGATCCAGATCGGTCATCTTAATTACAGACATGGTGAACCCTCTTGGTTGATTCTCTTCAAAGTTGCCTGAGTGGTGCACCAACACAACGCTGGTGCCACCTTAGACTTGTTAAAACAAGCCCTTACTAGAAACCGCTTGCGGCCATTGCCAGTGTGGTATCCAACATCCGGTTGGCAAAGCCCCATTCATTGTCACACCAGACCAGGGTTTTGATCAGGTGCTGCCCACTAACCCGAGTTTGCGTACCATCAACGATGGCACTGTGCGGATCATGGTTAAAATCGATGGAAACCAGTGGTACTTCTGTGTAGTCAACTATACCACGAAATGAACCCTGTGCCGCCTTTTGCAACAGCTGGTTGACCTCGCTCACCTGTACCGGAGAACTAACGCTGACGCTGAGATCAATGGCGGTCACATTAATCGTGGGTACCCGCACCGAAATAGCTTCAAAACGATCGCAAAACTGCGGAAAAATACGCGTAATACCAGCAGCCAACTTGGTATCCACCGGAATAATCGATTGGCTCGCCGCACGGGTACGCCGTAAATCCGAGTGATAGGCATCTATCACCGGTTGATCGTTCATTGAGGAGTGGATGGTGGTGACAGTCCCGGATTCAATGTGGTAAGCATCATCCAGCAGTTTAATCACCGGAATAATGCAATTGGTGGTACAGGAGGCATTGGACACAATCCGGTGCTCTTTACGTAGTGTCTGGTGGTTAACCCCAAACACAATAGTGGCATCCAGATCATTGCTGCCCGGGTGAGCAAACAGTACCTTCTTGGCCCCTGCCTGCAAATGAGCTTCACCATCCGCCTTGCTGCCGTATACCCCGGTGCAATCGAGCACTACATCAACCCCCAGTTCCCGCCAGGGTAACTGTTGCAATACCGGTTGATGCAGTAAGCGAATGTTATCATCCCCAACGCTCAGCACATCAAGCTCCTGGCGTACATCCCAGGCAAAACGACCGTGGCTGGAGTCATACTTCAGCAGGTGCGCCATCCCCTCAGCCTCAGCCAATTCATTGATGGCGACAACAGAAATGTCAGCGCGTCGTCCTGATTCATACAGCGCGCGCAAAACGCTGCGGCCAATACGCCCAAAACCGTTGATTGCTATGCGGATGGTCATGCTACTCCTTGGGAACGCGTCTTTACGCCAGTGATCGTCATTTATACTCGCCATACTGCAAATTGCAGACAACCCCAGCAACCTGAATGATGACGACTATAGCGTACTTTAGCGCGCCGCTTACTGTGAACCACTCTATTCGTTATTCCTCAAACTTGTGCGGTCTATCGCAACCCTTCACACTGACCTGACGTTTCCACTCGCAACCCTACCAACTGAAACGCTTCAGCTGAGGATAAACCAAAGCTTTACCAAAAGGAACAGGTGCAATAAGCCACCTGACAAGTTCAGCTGATTTTACCCAAATAAAATGATCTAGCGCACATTTTCACACCCGGTTTGACATAGACTCTAAGCCTGTGTTTATTCAGATACCTACCACCTGAATAACCACGGTTCGATGATTTTTCTACTAACAACCCAGAACTGGATATGACTGAATAATAGGACTAGGAGCCCAAATGAGTGAAGTTAAAGTCGTTGCCTTGATTACCGCTACCCCTGAACACCGTACCGCCGTAGAGCAAGCGCTGCGTGCTATGGTGGCACCAAGCCGTGCTGAAGCGGGTTGCCTGCAGTACGACTTACATCAGGAAGTGGACCACCCCGACGCTTATGTATTTATTGAACGCTGGGCCTCAGCACAAGCCCTGCAGGAACATACCGAAACCAACCACTTCCGTGCTTTTCTGGCTGAACTAGAAGGGAAACTGGTTAGTCTGGAAGTGAAAAAAGTGACGCCGTTGTAAGAAGCGGGTCGTCATTCAAATCGCCGGGAGAATTGCCCTACTCCCACAAAGAATCAGGGGCGAAATATTCGCCCCTGATAGCACAACTGAAAACCCGATTACTTCAACAACGCTTTCGCCTTGGCGACCACGTTATCCACGGTGAAACCGAACTCTTTAAACAGTTGGTCTGCCGGAGCTGACTCACCGAAGCTGGTCATACCCACAATGGCACCGTTCAGGCCAACATACTTGTACCAGTAATCGGCAATGCCTGCTTCCACCGCCACACGGGCCGTTACTGCGGCAGGCAGTACAGACTCACGGTAAGCAGCATCTTGCTTATCGAAGGCATCGGTAGATGGCAGAGAGACGACCCGTACTTTATGCCCTTCGGCACTCAGTTTGTCTGCCGCTTCCACGGTGATGCCCACTTCAGAACCGGTAGCAATCAGGATCACGTCCGGAGTACCAGCACACTGTTTCAGCACATAACCACCACGGTAAACATTAGCCAATTGCTCAGCACTACGTGGCTGCTGGGTCAGGTTCTGGCGCGAGAATACCAGCGTGGTTGGGCCGTCATTGCGCTCGATACCATATTGCCAGGCGATAGCGGATTCCACCTGATCACAAGGGCGCCAGGTGCTCATGTTTGGCGTGGTGCGCAGGCTAGCCAGTTGCTCAACCGGCTGGTGGGTTGGGCCATCTTCACCCAGGCCGATGGAGTCATGGGTGTAGACAAACAGGTTGCGCAGCTTCATTAATGCCGCCATACGCACCGCGTTACGGGCATATTCCACAAACATCAGGAACGTTGCTGAATACGGCAGGAAACCACCGTGCAGCGCAATACCGTTAGTGATGGCGGTCATACCGAATTCACGCACACCGTAGTGGATGTAGTTACCCGCCAGATCATCACTCAGTGATTTAGAGCCAGACCACATGGTCAGGTTGCTCGGTGCCAGGTCAGCAGAGCCACCGAGGAATTCTGGCAGAATTTTGCCAAAGGCTTCCAATGAGTTCTGTGAGGCTTTGCGGCTGGCAATATTGGCCGGGTTAGCCTGCAACTGCTCAACAAACTTCTGCGCTTCGACTTTCCAGTTAGCAGGCAACTCACCATTCACACGGCGTTGGAACTCCGCTGCCAATTCTGGGAAGGCTTGGCGGTAGGCTGCCAGCTTTTGATCCCAGGCATTCTCTCTGGCTTTACCAGCTTCTTTGGCATCCCACTGTGCGTAAATCTCTTGCGGGATTTCAAACGCCGGATATTTCCAACCCAGTGCTTCACGGGTAGCCGCCACTTCCGCCGCACCCAATGGAGCGCCGTGCGAATCGTGGGTACCCGCCTTACTTGGCGAACCGAAGCCGATCACGGTTTTACACATCAGCAGTGAAGGCTTGTCAGTCACTTTACGTGCTTCTTCAATTGCCGCTTTGATAGATTCGCTGTTATGGCCATCTACGCCGCGCACCACGTGCCAGCCGTAGGCTTCAAAGCGCTTGGCCGTATCATCGGTAAACCAACCCTCTACGTGGCCATCAATGGAGATGCCGTTATCGTCGTAGAACGCGGTGAGTTTACCCAATTTCATGGTGCCCGCCAGGGAACAGGCTTCGTGTGAGATGCCTTCCATCATGCAACCATCACCCATAAAGACATAGGTGTGGTGGTTGACAATGTCATGCCCTGGGCGGTTGAACTGCGCCGCCAGCGTGCGTTCAGCAATGGCAAAGCCCACGGCATTGGCTATCCCCTGCCCCAAAGGCCCGGTGGTAGTTTCTACCCCTGGGGTATAGCCGTACTCTGGGTGGCCGGGAGTTTTGGAGTGCAGTTGGCGGAAGTTTTCCAGTTCGCTCATCGGCAAATCATAACCGGTGAGGTGCAACAGGCTGTAAATCAGCATGGAGCCATGACCATTAGATAGGACAAAACGGTCACGATCAGCCCAATGTGGGTTAGTCGGGTTGTGGTTGAGGTAATCACGCCACAGAACTTCAGCGATATCTGCCATCCCCATCGGGGCACCCGGATGGCCGGAATTGGCTTTTTGGACAGCGTCCATACTGAGTGCGCGGATAGCGTTGGCAAGTTCTTTACGAGAGGACATGTTTTACTCCAAGTCGGATTTAAAAAGCAGTCAGTTTTTCTATTTTCTCAGACTCTGCATCAAAACGGCAATCTCTAATGGTAAATGCGAGTGAGATCACAACTTATCGGCACATTAGTACCGTGTTTCGCTGTAAGCCGTGTTTCGCTGTAACACTATACCTATTGTTGCTCAAATTGCAGCACTCTTGGCGGGGAACTCACCTTGATTATTTGACTGGCACCCGAACAAAGGGATATAACGCGCAGGGTACTTACAATTGATAGGGTATCTCCGCTCCCCTGGCCTCATCTAGGTTACGTAAAGTTGCAGATCAGCGCCACAGGCATGGATAGCCCCTTTTACCATCACAGGAAGATAGTTTCATGAAGATACGTATTTCTTTAATTGCATTGAGTATTACTGCGCTATTAAGCGGTTGCCAAAACCTGAATACCAATACCTTGATGCAATCCGGCGCTCAAGCCTTCCAGGCCGCGACACTGAGCGACAACGACGTGATAGCACTGAGTGATAAATCTTGTGCCGAGATGGACAGTAAAGCGCAAATTGCCCCGGCAAACAGCGACTATGCCAAGCGCTTGAACAAAATCGCCGCTGCATTAGGGGATAACATCAACGGCACGCCAGCTAACTACAAAGTTTACATGACCAACGACGTGAATGCCTGGGCCATGGCCAATGGCTGTATCCGCGTTTACAGCGGTCTGATGGATATGATGACCGACAACGAAGTGGAAGGCGTACTGGGGCATGAAATGGGCCACGTCGCGCTGGGTCATACTCGCAAGAAGCTACAGGTCGCTTACGGAACTGTCGCCCTGCGCACTGCGGCCTCTTCAGCAGGCGGAGTAGTGGGTTCCCTCTCCCAGTCACAGTTGGCTGACTTGGGTGAAAAACTGGTTAATGCGCAGTTTTCACAAAAACAGGAAAGCGAAGCGGATGATTACTCGTTTGATTTGCTGAAAAAACGCGGGATTGACCCGAATGGTCTTGTCACCAGTTTCGAAAAACTGGCCAAAATGGAAGGCGGGCGCAAGAGCAGTATGTTTGATGACCACCCTGCTTCCGAAGCCCGCGCACAACATATTCGCGACCGTATCGCCGCCGGTAAATAACTGTTTTATAGCTAAAAAAGTTCAAGTTGCCAGACAAAACGCTGACCGTTTTTAACTGGCAACTTGAATAAATTTGGGTATATCTCACTGTTATTTTTGAATTTAGACTGATCGATGCAGCAACTGACCTTTTTACTCAGTTAGTGACCACTGTTGCGCAACATGCAATATGCGTAAAACCTCTACGGTTGTACCATTAACCTGATAGATCAGAACGTAATTGGGCCGAACAACCACTTCTCTGGTGCCATTAATACGACCCCACTTTATACATCTCAGGCCGCTCACGGGCTCGCTCTGCGGCTTTCTCAAACGCATCATCCAGTAACGCTGCAGCCTGGGGATTACCTCGGGCGATATAATCCATTATCTTTTCCCTGTCTACCAAGGAGATGGGTTTCCATTCCAACCCCAACCGCATTAAGGCACCTTACGTAAAGCGGCTTTACGGGCGGCGAACTGATGCTTAGCTTCTTCATGTGACACTGCTGGTCGAGGATCATCCATTGATGCCTGCACCTGCTCTCTGAACCAAGCATCATAAGCAGCCGCTTCATGTGCCCGCTTTAACGCAATTGAACGGTCTGGGCGAGCATGCCTCGGCAGGCGCTCTGAGGTGAAGTTAGATGCATCAACATCAAACCGTACAATACCGATATCTTTCAAATAGTTCACAAGTGTCTCCAATCGCTTAAATAGCCGTACCTGCCGACTACGCTGTGCGGCTAATGACCGCTCCAACAAACCATATCTGACGACCAATACCCACCCACCCTGGGTGCCAACAACATGAGCCGCAGAGACGGCTC
This sequence comes from Serratia sp. HNCC26DJ244, assembly GCF_057180565.1. Lineage (NCBI taxonomy): Bacteria > Pseudomonadati > Pseudomonadota > Gammaproteobacteria > Enterobacterales > Yersiniaceae > Serratia > Serratia sp. HNCC26DJ244. The sequence continues at coordinate 76,000 of NZ_JBXUGO010000021.1, forward strand.
CCGCCTCAACCAAGTGATGCAGGGTAGAATGATCGATAGTTTCCGTTGCCATAAAATCGCTCTCTGGTGATATAGCGCTGCAATTAATAATATTGATTATTGCAATTTACTATAGATTGCGCATTAAGCAATAAAAAACAGCATATCGTCACCAGATGCTTTAAATGGGGTTATGCCATAGCTAAACCGTACCTACTACCGCCTCTTTCCGGTATTGCGAGGCAGGTAGCATGGCGTACCGTTCTGTTACAGGCTAAGCAGATAGACTGCGACGTGAATCCATAGAAATCAGTACCACGGAAGATAAAATCAGGAAGGTACCGACCCAATCGTGGAAGGTAAAAACCACCCCCAAGAGCAATAATGACAGCAGTGCACTGCTAAGTGGTTCAGCACAACTGAGCACACTGGCTTTCGAGCCGCCAATGACCTGAGCACCTTTAAGATAGAGGCTAAAGGTCAAGGCAGTGCCAAACAGCACAAGGTAGAGATAGGCTAATGATAAGCGGAGATTGACCACAAAATCGGGGGTTTTCCCGGCATAAAATGGCACCATCATCAGCCCCCCCAGTAACATACTCCAGCCAACAATCGGTAATGTGCCATAGCGGCTAATCAACTTTGGTGGATAAGTCACATAAAATGCAGCTGCAAAAGCTGACGCAATACCCCAGAACAGGGCGGCATGTGAGACAGAAAGTGAAGTGGGATCACCATGAGTGACCAGCAAGAACATCCCTGCCAGTGAGGTGATAATTGCAACAAGCAGCACGCCACCGGGGCGTTTCTTGCGTACTAGTGCAAACCAGGTGACGATGATCGAAGGGGATAAAAATTGCAGTATCGTTGCGGTGGCGGCATTCGAGTGTTCAATCGCCAAAAGAAAGGTTAACTGCACTATCATTGCGCCGAACAGAGAAAATACCAGCAATCTTATGATATCTTTGCGGTTTTTCAGTATCGCAAACACCTTGTCACCGTGCACCAGGGCGATCATCAGTAAAATCGGCCCAGCCAGCAACAAACGCGTCATGGTCAAAAATGGCGAGGGAACCTGCCCCTGCTCAATAATATATTGCGCACACACCCCTGAGCTCCCCCACAATATGGCAGCAGCTAAGACGCTCAGTATCCCTTTTTTGGTGGAGCCCATTTTTGATCCAGCAGATAATTAATAGATGGAATTCAATATGCCGAGAATATCACAAAAATTATAGGGAATAATGCACTTACCCCCAGAGAAAACGCCTCAGCCGCTGTCAGAACGTCGCTGATAGATAAGGGCCCACAGGCCCCCCCTGACGGGGATACTGCAAGAGCCGCGTTCAAGCCTGAAGCCGGCAAACTTGCCGCCTCCGCCACTATAGAGGGCTAGGCTCTTAGAGTTGGATTAAACTTGGGTATAGAATAAGGGAAGCACTCAACAAGCCGGGGATTACCCATGTCGACCATGCAGCCAACGGAAAAGCTGGCAAGAAATAACCACGCTAAAGGCAAGCTGTCTAGTGGTAAATTCATCATCAGAGACCTGATAACTGATGAGCCATTTCGGTGCAAAGCATGACACAGAGCGAGCACAGTAAAACAGTGTGGTCGCTTTACATGCTGCGTATGTCAGGCGGTATGTTGTATACCGGTATCACCACCGATATCCCCCGGCGGTTGGCACAACATCAGGCAGGCAAAGGGGCGAAAGCCCTGCGTGGCAAAGGACCACTGACGCTGGTATTTCATTGCCAAGTCGGCGACCACTCCAACGCACTCAAGCTGGAATATCGGGTTAAACAATTGAGCAAAAAACAGAAAGAGCAGTTGATTACCAGCCTACCGCACTCTCTGGAGCCGCTATTGCCCATCGAAGAGCTGAAGCGCAGGCAGTTGAACGCACCGTAAAGTCTGCGAAAATGACCGATTGATCATTTACTCGCCATGCCCCTGGCGGCAATATCGCTAGTGTGTAACCACCCTACATAACCAAACGTTAGGATAACTTGAATTGAAAATGGAAAAAGTATCATCTCCTATAGCCGTTTTTTTTAGTGCGTTGATGCTGATGGTTAGTAGTGCTCAGGCTCAACAACAAGAGATGAATGCAGGCGAGATCGATGACATCGCCACGCTATCAATGCCCGAAGCGGAAAAACGTCTGAATTATCTGATAGCCGAAACCAACGATACTATTCAAACCCTTGAGCAAGCGATTAAGATGGTGCAGAACATAAAGTTTGAAGTCTCTCCCGGTAAACCAGGAGTCGATTATCGAACTGAATCGCCCATCCGATATGAAAAAACCTTCACACCATTAACGACACAGCAACTGGTCAACAGGTTGAATAGCCAAAAAACACAGACGACTAGTTTCAAGCAAGCTATTACCTCTACAGGCTCAGAGATCCGTTTTTCCAATAAGCCATTGGAGAAACTGTTTGCTGATGCATGGCCAAAGGATAATGAACCGGACCTACAATATAAAATCACCCAGGTTTCCTTCTGGGATGGTAGTGAACAAAAATTGCAACCGGTTATTATTTCTGAGGCAGATGACGGCTACTACTACCTCAGTGCCAGCTCGACGTTTACATTACCCACCAGTAAACCGATAAAAGGTATCGAATTCGAAATCCGTTATCCCTCTTACAGCTCTTTTAAAAAAGTCGTTCTGAATAAAGATCAGCCCAAAATGACCACTGACGATGGTTCAAGCTATCAGCTTATCAGTATTAAAGGGGGCAAAGTGTCATTACAACTGGCCCTGCCTGAAGCATCACATTATCTGGTGGAGGGCTTGACTGCTTCCGGACAGGTATTACCAAGAACTGGCAGCAGTTTCGCTTCGATGCCCTCTGATGAGCAACTACAACAGTTTAAACAGTATCGTGATGACTTGGTGAAAACACGTCGTGATATTAACCAATTCACCGATAGCAAAGCGTTACAGGCGCATCTGGAAAAACTCACCGACGAGCGTAAAAAAGCGTTGGAAAAAAATAATAAAAAACAGATCCAGCAGGAAGTAAAATTTGTGGCACAACCTGAATCTGTGGTGATCTATCTTCTTGCCATGCAGGAAAAAAGCAATACATTCAACCAAACGCTCACCAATGAACTGGCTGAGCAAGATCGCTATATTGCCAAAGATGATGCCAGCAACACCTTCGGTTTGGTCGATAAAAGCGGCAATTGGGTGATCAAACCGCAGTTTCACAAAATTGAACAAACTGATATCAGCGGTATCTACCTGATGACCGATGAGGGTTCATCCCATAAAGATAAAGATACCGATGTCGTGACCACCGAGCTCATCTATACCTATATGTCATTCGATCCGCAAACACGACAATTAAAAAAACTGCCATTTAAAGATATCAATAAGCATGTCGGTGACAACTAGTTGGAATCATTTACAGGGTCTTCACTCTCCGTGACAATTTCGCCCCTCAAACCTGAATAATTCCAACAATGGGTAGGTAACAAAAATAACAAGGGCGAGTCACCTCGCCCCTGATTTTCTAGATCACATTCTCTCAATAGTATTATCTCAATAAAAACAGTCCGTTAGAACGTGTATTTCACCCCAACCATCACCGCTTTATTGTCATAACCATGTTCACCAATTTGATTGGTCAAGTTACCCCAAACAGTGAAGTCTTTATTTAACTTGCCTTCAGCCCCCACTTGCACTTCGACCAGATGGCGGTTACCCGTCTGTTGCAGGGTGGTACCATTCATGGAAACACCGGACATCTGGCTATTGCCAATGTAATTAACCGCCGCATAGGTGGTGAATACCGTCTTGCCCGTTTTATCCCCCGCCATCTGCATATCATTGGCGAACTTCACACCT
>NZ_JBXUGO010000022.1:0-77762 GCF_057180565.1 Serratia sp. HNCC26DJ244
GTTCGCTGGCTATATTATAGAGCCTTGCAATAAAATAGTAGTATTCAGTTAGGCCACTCAATTATTTGGGCCAAATACCTCCTCAAATAATCGCTGAGAATAATGAGTCCATCGGCTTAACGTAACGTATTAGGGGGTTATTTAAAAGCCCTCATTGGCCTCATTCAATCATTGCCAAACTGCGGCTTGGTAACATCAGCAAACACTTATTGTTACTCATCAAGCCAAATTCAAACCTTTTCAATCTGAATCAGGTTGGTATGTTGCGGATTACCCTTCGCCAATGGCGAGGGACGCAGTGTCGTCAGGGTATTCATACAGGCCCCCCATGATCGATACGATCCCCTTTCATATCTGCTTGATGCCAAGCACCCTGACCCATCGCGACCACACCGGGCATTATGCGTGGGGTAACTTTGGCAAGAACTCGTACTTCACCACGGGCATTGAATATTCGCACCATTGCGCCACTGACAATGCCACGTTGCTGTGCATCAAGAGGATTAATCCACACCTCCTGCGGACATGCCCCTTGCAATATATCAATATTAGCGTAGCTGGAATGGGTTCTGGTTTTGTAATGGAAACCAAACATTTGCAGTGGGTAAGTTTTCCGTAACGGGTCGTCCCAATCTTCAAAAGTTGAGGCATAAATCGGTAAAGGACTGATTGTTTCGTCTTGCTCTAACTGATTGCTATGCTTCACATTATTGATTTATTGCCCCCAATATCGCCCATAACTGAGTAATAAACTTTGTTTGCTATCAAGACCGGGAAAGTTATTTATAGAAGGGAGAAGAGATCAGGATATAAAGCAAAAAGCGCCCGCAGGCGCTTTTAATAGAGAAGAACATCCAACTAAAACTAGCCGATATACTCCAGCCCACCCATATAAGGGCGTAATACGTCTGGCACCTGAATACGGCCATCAGCCTGCTGATAGTTTTCCAGCACGGCCACCAGAGTACGGCCTACCGCCAAGCCTGAACCATTCAGAGTATGCACCAAGCGCGGTTTTTTATCAGCCTTGGTGCGGTAACGAGCCTGCATACGACGCGACTGGAAATCCCCCATGTTGGAGCAAGAGGAGATCTCGCGGTAAGTATTCTGCGCCGGGAGCCACACTTCCAAGTCGTAAGTTTTGCAGGAACCAAAGCCCATGTCCCCGGTACACAACAATACCTTGCGGTAAGGCAGGTTCAGCAACTGCAGTACTTTCTCGGCATGACCGGTGAGTTCTTCCAGTGCATCCATAGACTCTTCCGGGCGAACAATCTGCACCATTTCGACTTTATCAAACTGGTGCATACGGATCAGGCCACGGGTATCACGACCATATGAACCTGCTTCAGAACGGAAGCAAGGCGTATGCGCCGTCATTCGCAGCGGAAGATCGTCTTCTTCGAGGATTTCGTCACGTACCAGGTTGGTAACAGGCACTTCTGCCGTTGGGATCAGCGCATAATTGCTGCTTTCTGACTCTTCTTCCAACGGTTTGGTATGGAATAAATCAGCGCCGAACTTCGGTAGTTGACCCGTTCCATACAGTGTTGCCTGGTTTACCAGGTAAGGAACATAGGTTTCCAGATAGCCATGCTGTTCTGTATGTAGGTCTAACATAAACTGTGATAGCGCGCGGTGCATACGCGCGATTTGACCTTTCATCACCACAAAGCGCGCACCGGTCAATTTTACGGCAGCAGCAAAATCCAGGCCGCCACAAATTTCACCTAATTCAACATGATCACGCACAGGGAAATCATACTGGGCAGGTTCCCCCCAACGGCTCACTTCCAGATTTTCACTGTCGTCTTTACCATTTGGCACGCTATCATCAGGCGTGTTAGGCATAACCAGCGCGTAATCACGGATCTCACTCTGCAGTTTATCCAGAGCCGCTTTAGCCGACTCCAACTTGTCACCCAATTCATTTACTTCACGGCGTAGAGGTTCGATATCTTCACCACGCGCTTTAGCCGCACCGATGGATTTCGAGCGAGAATTGCGTTCCGCCTGTAATGTTTCCGTTTCTACTTGCAGAACCTTGCGGCGCTCTTCTTGTGAACGCAACAGATCCAGATCGAGTTTAAAACCTCTGCGAGCCAGTTTTACGGCAACTGCGTCTAGCTCATTACGCAGTAAATTGGGATCGAGCATGCTAATCCTGTGCTTGTAGTTATTGAAAGAAAACTATTTATACTCTTCATACTTCAAGCTGCTTGGGTGTTAGCTGCACTCTGTCACCCCAGCCACATAGTCAGCTATGCTCCTGGGGATCAATGAACCTCATTCCTGAGGTTCACCCTGTGCGGGCCAGAACAAGTGCTGTTCAAATCGGTTCCTGACCGATTTGTCCATCGCTGGCCGCCTGCAAGCAACTCGAATTATTTTGGGTATAGTATTTAGGTCATAAAACTATGGGCTTCTTTCACTTACGATTTTGGCTTATCAGCCCCCTGAGAGCACTGGGTTAACCATTACCTACAGCCGGGGATAAACCCCGCTAAAAGAAGCGTTATGCCGCTAACCTTACCGCAACAATGGCACTAGCGGTAGCGTTTTGTCGGGCTATTTTGATCCTGCTCAGCGAGCCATTGCAACTTTTCACCAATTTTACCTTCCAGACCACGCGCGGTCGGATGATAGTAACGGGTAGCAGCCATTTCTGGTGGGAAATAACACTCCCCAGCAGCATATGCATTAACTTCATCATGGGCATAACGATATTCTGCCCCCAATCCCATCTCTTTCATCAATTTGGTTGGGGCATTGCGCAAATGTTCCGGTACGTCATAATCCACCAACTCCTTGGCATCATGCATCGCCGCTTTAAAGGCGCTATAAACGGCGTTACTTTTCGGCGCGCAAGCTAGATAAACAATCGCCTGAGCAATCGCCCGTTCCCCTTCTGCTGGCCCAACACGGGTAAAGCAATCCCACGCGGCAATAGCCACTTGCATCCCCCGGGGATCGGCATTACCAACATCTTCAGAGGCGATGGCTAACAAGCGGCGTGCGACATACAGCGGATCACCGCCGGCAGTAATGATACGGGCATACCAATAGAGCGCTGCATCGGGTGCCGACCCGCGTACCGATTTATGCAGCGCAGAGATCAGGTCGTAATAACGGTCACCTTTATTATCAAAACGCGCGCTACGCTCCCCCGAAACTTCCTTCAGCAAGGTTGGCGTCAGCACACGCATGCCTTTGCTGTCTATCTCGGCCATATCAGCCATCATTTCAAGGCTGTTTAAAGCACGACGTGCATCCCCCGCCACCAATTCCGACAGGATCTGTTTGGTTTCTGGTAGCAGGGTGATGTTCTGGCCGCCAAAGCCACGATCAGGGTCTTTCATTGCCTGATCCACGACCAGAGCAATATCCTCGGCAGTCAATGCCTTCAGCAAATAAACCCGGGCACGGGAAAGAAGTGCCGAATTGAGTTCAAAAGAGGGGTTTTCAGTGGTGGCACCAATAAAAGTAATGGTTCCATCTTCAATATGCGGCAAAAAGGCATCCTGCTGGCTCTTATTGAAGCGGTGAACTTCATCAACAAACAAGATAGTACGGCGCCCGGCATCACGATTTTGCCGTGCTCGTTCTATGGCCTCGCGGATCTCTTTAATGCCCGAAGTGACCGCAGAGATCCGCTCAACATCCGCCTGCCCATAACGGCCAATCAACTCCGCCAGGGTGGTTTTCCCTGTTCCTGGCGGCCCCCACAAAATCATTGAATGCAGTTGCCCCGCCTCAATAGCACGAGGTAAAGGCTTGCCCGGCGCCAACAAATGCTGTTGACCAATGTATTGAGCCAGCGTTGTCGGCCGCATACGGGCCGCCAACGGCTGAAACTCATTATGGGAAAAATCAAGCGACATGTTACTCACGAACACCTCACTGCCGTTGGTCGTCCACCGTCACCCCTTTCGGCAGTGTGAATTTAAACTTGGCGGCATCAACACGGCTATTCTGCTGGCCTTTCAACTGATAAGCACTACGTTGCCCATCTTGCTCAACCGCAGTAAAGCTCTTGATGGTACCGCTATTGGTAACGGTAATGGCAAATTGCTTCAGATTGCCACTGCTCGCTTTCGGCGTCAGTTCAAATTCATCACCTTTCTGCTTAACGTTGTATTGCTTCCAGTCATTAGCATCGTTGCGGGTGATCAACATAAAAGGGGTGTTGCCAGTAGCACTTTTCAACCAACTGGCCGTCACTTGCTCAACAAAGGGGTTATAGAACCACAGTGTTTCACCATCAGAAACCAACACACTTTCATCTGGGGAAGTCATATGCCAATTAAACAGATTGGGGCGTTTTACCCATAGCTCGCCTTCACCCTGTTGTACCGCGGCACCATCTGCACTAGTTACCGTTTGAGAGAAGCTGGCATGAAAACTGTTTACCTTCGCCAAACGACTCTGTAGATCTTGCGCCGCATCGGCCCACACGGCAGTAGACACCCATCCCGAAAGCAGACAACAGGCAACTAACAGTTTTTTCATTGTTTCAGTACCTTATAAAATGTTCTTATCGCAAAGCAACGCTGTGCGCATCAAATAACCCTAAACCCCACCACTTTACCTGAAACATTGAGTTGGCAACCAGTGCAATATTCCGATAACCAGCGCGGGTTTACGCATCTTTGCAAAAAGGCCGCAAATGCGGCCTTTGAAACTCTTTTTAGCTGTAATGCTGCCGAAAGCGGATAGAGCAAAAACTGCTCACTGAGTCCGCTTCGGTATCAGTGGCTAATTACTCATGGCGCGGAGGGGCAAGTACCTCACGGTTACCGTTATGCCCTTGTTCACTGACAATCCCCTGGGCTTCCATCTGTTCAATTATGCGCGCGGCACGGTTATAACCGATACGGAACTGACGTTGTACTCCGGAGATCGACGCACGGCGTTTATCGATCACAAACTCCACCGCCTGGTCGAACAACGGATCGAGTTCTTCATCGCTTTGACCACTACCCGCAGTACCCTCACCATCGTCAGCTTCGTTGAGAATGCCCTCTTTATATTGAGGACGCTCACGCGCTTTCCAGTCTTTGACCACCGCATGAACCTCTTGGTCGCGAACAAAAGCACCATGAACACGCACCGGAATTGATGAACTTGGTGCTAGGTACAGCATATCCCCCATACCCAGCAATGATTCCGCTCCACCTTGATCGAGGATAGTGCGTGAGTCAATTTTGCTGGACACCGTAAACGCGATACGCGTCGGGATATTGGCCTTGATCAACCCGGTAATCACATCAACCGATGGCCGTTGCGTTGCCAACACTAAGTGGATCCCGGCAGCACGGGCTTTCTGTGCCAAGCGAGCGATTAACTCTTCCACCTTTTTCCCCACGGTCATGATCAGATCAGCGAACTCATCTACCATCACCACGATATAGGGCTCTTTTTCCAGCATCGGCATACTCACTTCCATGCTGTCACTCGGTTTCCAGAATGGATCCGGGATTGGCCGCCCCATTGCTTCCGCCTGATCGACCCGTTCGTTATAGCCCGCCAGGTTACGCACCCCCAATGCGGACATCAGCTTATAGCGGCGCTCCATCTCGGCGACACACCAGCGCAATGCATTGGCGGCATCTTTCATATCGGTAACCACATCAGTAAGGAGATGCGGAATCCCTTCGTAAACCGACAGTTCAAGCATTTTCGGGTCGATCATAATAAAGCGCACCTCTTTCGGTGTGGCCTTATACAAGATGCTCAGGATCATAGCATTGACCCCTACCGACTTACCGGACCCGGTGGTACCTGCGACTAACAAATGGGGCATTTTAGCCAGATCAGCCACCACTGGCTGACCAGCAATATCTTTACCCAGCACAATCGCCAACGGTGAAGGATTATCACGGAAAGCCGGGCAATCAAGCACTTCTCGCAGATAAACCGTCTGGCGTTTGGCATTTGGCAATTCCAGCCCGACATAAGGTTTACCAGGAATAACCTCTACCACACGAACTGCCGGTGCAGACAAGGAGCGAGCCAGATCGCGCGACAGGCTTGAAATACGCGCCGCTTTAACACCTGGTGCCAAATCCAGCTCAAAACGCGTAATAACTGGGCCAGGCAGAATGTCGACAACATCCGCTTTTACCCGATAATCCGCCAGGCTAGCTTCTACCAAGCGCGCCTTTTGCTCTAAGACAAAAGTATCTACCGGCTCAATATCTTTTGGCGCTTCCGTCAGCAGATCTAATGTCGGCAATGGCGTTGTTGGCTTCTGCAGTGGCAGATCATTGCGCATCAGGAATGGATGGATCAAGCTATCCATCGCCGGTGCAACTTCTGTTTGTGGTGATTGAGGTTGCGGTGCTGGCACTCGCGGCGCTGAAACCGGTGTGCTCGAATAGGCTGGCACTGCAGATTCATATTGACCAAAAGGCACATCATCTTCTTGCTCGCTTTGCAGCTCAATACGATCTTCAAGCTGAGGCGATAAGTTGAATAACGGTTCTTTTGGGCCATCATCAAACTGATCGGTGGTTGGCGTAATGCCAAAACCGCGTTGAGAGAAAGAAGCAGGTGGAGAAAGCTCTACAGGTTCAGATTCCCGGTACTCTTCACCATAGCGAGCCTGCTGTTGTGCAGCAAATGCCTGGGCTAGTGCAGCCTGGTTCTGTGCCTCTTCATCCGCTTGTTGGTCTGGCTGATACCCTTCGCCATAGCGTTGGCTCTGCTGCTCGGCAAAAGCCTGACCTAATAAGGCTTCCTGCTGAGCATCATCCTGGGGTTGCTGCTGCAAAAAGTCGTCCACACGCTGTGCTTGTTGCTGTTGTTGCTGTTGTTGCTGTTGTTGCTGTTGTTGCTGTTGCTGTTGCTGTTGCTGTTGTTGCTGTTGCTCAGCCATGCGCTGAGAAGGCAGTTTGATACCATAAGAAGCCAACTCACGCCGGGTTGGGATCCGTACCCGATTTGGCCGGGGCAGTTCAGGGCCAATACCCTGCTTAATCTGCGAACTGGCGTCATTAGTTGCGGTGAATGCGGGTGTAAACAGGTTATTCACCGCCCCCAACGCCGCACTACCAGCCGGGTCAAGCGCACCATCGCTATCACGTTGAGCTGCAGTAAAATCAAGTGGTGAAAGTTCTGCTTGTGCCGTATCCGTTATCTGCCAGTTACCCATCCGGGGATCGTTTTCTATTTCCAGATAAGAGGTTGCCGAATGGCTTGTATTAGACTCAACAGCCTTATCGGTAGGGATTTCGAATGAATACAACGGCGGCATATCAGCCTCTGCAGCCAGCCCTAGGGGCAGAGAATTGTCTGCGGCAGACGCTTCAGGCGCCATGATACCTGCTGGTGGTATCGCGGCGTCAGGCAGGGTAGAGCGCAGCATACCCGCAGGTTCGAACTCAGCAGTCGGATAGTCATCGCTGCTGGCTCGTAAGCCACTCAATAAGGGGTCAGCAACATCCTCCGCTACTTCTTCTGCTACTTCTTGGGCCATTTCCGCCACGGAAGGGGTAGAAAACAGCACATCGCCATCATCCGCAATTGCATCAGCAGAGACCGCGGTCATAGGCTCATGAGTCGTTAGCTCAGGCCGATCTTCAAACACGCGGACATCATTACCATCGCGGTATTCAATACCATTGCGGGGTTCAATATCTTCATCTAGCTCAAGATCATCATCGTGGTAATGCTCTTCACGACGGGAACGATTGGTCATAAAGGTGGCAGCACTCAACACTACCCAGCCGATTTTCTCAGCAATCGTCAGCCATGACCAACCGGTGAACAAGGTTAAACCCGCAGCCCAAACACAAAGTAACGCCAACGTTGCACCAATGCCATTGAACCAAGGCAACATGGCATTACTCAATAAGCTGCCAATTACCCCGCCGGAAGCAAAATAATAGAGGTCATCAACATTCAGTGCCGCCAGACCACAAGAGGTCAGTACCAGCGCTAAAGTGCCGATCAGGCGCAATGCCAACGCAAAATAGTCAATATAATCGCCATCCTCAGTTTGGCGGTAACTCACCCAGCAAAGAATCAGCATGATCGGGGGGATCGCGTAGGCAAGTACGCCAAAAGTGAAGAACAAGGTATCGGCCAACCAGGCACCAACACTGCCCCCCAAATTGTAGATAGGCTCATGCCATGCGGTTTGTGACCAACTAGGATCAGATGGATTGAAACTGAGCAGGGCAACCATCAGGTAGATGGCGCAAACCGCCACCACCAGCAGCATAGCTTCGAGCAAACGCCGCCCACTGCTGAGTTTTTTTAGAGTAACGTCTTTATCTTCTGTGTATTCCTGGCTCAAGAAAGGCTCTCCAGGTTCCTGTTAGCTGACAGCGTAACAACGCCGAGAAATTTTCTCGGCGCTAAAACTGTATGAATAAACAGGAGTATAGCGAATTTAATCAGGTTTTGCACCTGCGTGTTACCGTGTTTTGATAACCAGACGATTGGTTTGCTTAACTTCTTCCATAACCACATAAGTGCGGGTGTCATTAACCCCTGGTAAACGCAATAGCGTTTCACCCAGCAACCGACGGTAAGCTGACATATCCGGTACACGGGTTTTCAACAGATAGTCGAAATCACCTGAAACCAAGTGACACTCCTGGATCTCTTCCAATTTCTGCACCGCAGCATTGAACTGTTCAAACACATCTGGCGCACCGCGGTTCAAGGTAATTTCCACGAAAACCAGTAAGGAAGCATCCAGATAATGGGGGTTAAGCAATGCGGTATAACCATTGATAAAGCCCTGACGCTCAAGACGGCGCACACGCTCTAAACAAGGTGTTGGGGATAAACCGACACGTTTCGAAAGCTCGACGTTAGAAATCCGCCCATCTTTTTGTAGCTCATTAAGAATGTTGCGGTCGATGCGGTCCAGGTCTTTACCTGGTCGTTTTTTATTCTCTGCCATTATTGTTGTCTCTCTTATGTTCTTCCCTGCACTTACACCCTAAGCCAAAACAATGTACCAAGGCAGGGTTTGTTCCAAGCGAAGACTCGATGCCAGTGGTAAGCGTCCCCCTCCTTGGTTAATCAGGAGAGTTCGTTCTTGATACCCATTCTCATTCAAACAGCGGGGGTTTGGCTATACTTAGTCACCCTAAGGCAATAATAAGCGACGCTGATGCGGATTTACCCGTCTGCCACCTGGCTGCAATTTGAATCAGTCTGGATGTTAATACTAAAATTCGCTGTCAGTCCGGAAAAAATTTCTCCTTCCTCTGATGTTTTCGCAAATGCACAGCCGATTGTCAAAGTAAAAGAACTAAAATCAGTAGAACGTGCCACTTGCCTGATGGAAATTCATCCCCAACAGAAGCGGAAAAGCCACGTGGATAGCCCTATTCTGCAATCCGTCGCTATTTTGCCCGATTCATTTCGCATCAAAGATACCGACTCATTTTTTGCCATTCAACAAATCATTAACAACGCGCCTTAACACTTTTTTTACGCGGGCATTTTCCCTACAATCAGCATCATTATCTGCCATTGTGCAAAAAGAGGTTATTGAAATGGGCAACGCTAAACACAGCAAGTTATTGATCCTAGGCTCCGGCCCTGCGGGCTATACCGCCGCAGTTTATGCCGCACGCGCCAACCTGAACCCCGTGTTGATCACCGGTATGGAGCAAGGTGGCCAATTGACCACCACCACCGAAGTGGAGAATTGGCCGGGGGATGCTGAAGGGCTGACCGGCCCAGCCCTAATGGAACGTATGCGTGAACATGCGGCAAAGTTCGATACCAACATTATTTTCGACCATATCACCCGTGTCGAATTGCAAAAAGCGCCTTTTCGCCTATTTGGTGACGACGATAATGAGTACACCTGCGATGCCCTGATTATCGCTACCGGCGCATCAGCACGTTATTTAGGGCTACCGTCAGAGCAACAGTTCAAGGGGAAAGGCGTTTCCGCCTGTGCGACCTGTGATGGTTTTTTCTATCGTAACCAGAAAGTCGCGGTAGTTGGCGGTGGCAATACTGCCGTAGAAGAGGCACTCTACCTGTCTAACATTGCTGCAGAGGTGCACCTGATCCATCGTCGTGACAGTTTCCGCAGTGAAAAGATCCTCATCAATCGCCTGATGGAAAAAGTAAAGAACGGCAACATTATTCTACACACCAACAGCACATTGGATGAAGTGCTGGGTGATCAGATGGGGGTGACAGGTGTTCGCCTGCGCAGTACTCAAGCTGAGGATAAAACCGAAGAACTGGCGGTGGCAGGTGTGTTTATCGCGATTGGCCATAGCCCAAATACGGCCATCTTTGGTGACCAGCTTGAGCTGGAAAATGGTTATATCAAAGTGCAATCCGGTATTCACGGCAACGCAACACAAACCTCTATTCCCGGGATATTTGCCGCTGGTGATGTTATGGATCACATCTATCGTCAGGCAATTACCTCTGCAGGGACTGGCTGTATGGCCGCACTGGATGCCGAACGCTATCTTGACAGCCTTGCGACGCAAACAGGTCAGTAAGCATGTTATAACGATGGCATACTGCGTAGTGGTTGGCCCGCAGGTGACCTCAAGGATGAGGTTTATCAACCCGGGAATAGCAGCCGTTTAGCCATTATTCCGGCAGTTTGCGTAGCGGCTGTGCTATTTTGCTGACAGCTGAGTAGAAAAGTAACCTGAGCGTTCAAACCACAGTGTTCAATCCATTGGTGTTAAAATAATGGCATTCAACCATTGGCATCCAAACAATAGTGTTCAAACCATGGCGTTTATTTGTCTTGCTTGTGACTTAAGCGAACATTTCAACAGTACGTTAACCTAGCCTGTTGCTACGGGCATTGGCGGCACAGACTTTTCCGATGAAAAAAACCAGACAGCAGCAGTTGACCCGTTGGCTCAAGACCCAGAGTACTTTGGCACGGCGTTGGTTGCGTATTTCTATGCTGCTCGGCTTGGCAAACGGTATTTTAATCGTCGCACAAGCCTGGCTGTCAGCCTCCTTACTCCATGCTCTGATAATTATCCATCAGCCACGGAGTGAACTTGTTTCATCATTTATCTGGTTGGCGGCGACTTTTGCACTGCGTGCCGTGCTCAGTGGGTTACGTGAACGGGTTGGTTTCATTTGTGGGCAGGTAATACGCCAACGGATACGCGCTCAGGTGTTAGATAAACTGCAACAGCTCGGTCCAGCCTGGATACAGGGCAAACCGGCAGGCAGTTGGGCCAGCATCATTATTGAACAAATCGAAGATATGCAGGATTACTATGCGCGTTACCTGCCGCAAATGTATTTAGCCGTGCTTATCCCGGTGCTGATCCTGATCACCGTCTTCCCGATTAACTGGGCGGCAGGTCTTATCCTATTGGTAACCGCCCCGCTCATCCCGCTGTTTATGGCGTTGGTCGGTATGGGTGCGGCAGATGCCAACCGCCGTAATTTTGTTGCCCTGGCACGCCTGAGTGGCAATTTTCTTGATCGTCTGCGTGGGCTCGATACCTTGCGCCTGTTCAACCGTGGTCAGGCAGAAACCGCTCACATTGCCCGTGCTTCGGAAGATTTTCGTCAGCGCACCATGGAAGTCCTGCGCATGGCGTTTCTCTCCTCGGCGGTGTTGGAGTTCTTCGCCTCTGTCTCTATCGCCGTGGTAGCCGTCTATTTTGGCTTCTCTTACCTGGGTGAGTTGAATTTTGGCAACTATGGGACAAGTGTCACGCTGTTTGCTGGTTTTCTGGTGCTGATCCTGGCACCCGAGTTTTTCCAGCCGTTGCGTGATCTGGGTGCCTTTTACCATGCCAAGGCTCAGGCAGTGGGCGCGGCGGAAGCGCTGGAAAGTTTTCTTGCTGCCGAAGGGGAATCGATGGGTAATGGCACGCAACGCGTGGACAACCGCACCCCACTGACCTTGCAAGCACAGAATTTGGAAATTCTCACCCCCAATGGGGTGTTACTTGCCGGGCCACTTAACTTTACTTTGCCTGGCAACCAACGCATCGCCTTGGTTGGCCTCAGTGGTGCCGGGAAAAGTTCACTGTTGAATCTGTTGCTCGGTTTTCTTCCCTATCGAGGTTCATTACAGGTCAATGGCATTGAATTCCGTGAATTGTCAGCGGAAAGTTGGCGTCAGCAATTAGGTTGGGTTGGGCAGAACCCCCACCTGCCAGCAGCAACACTGCGCGATAATATTCTACTCGGCAACCCACAAGCCGATGAACGTCAACTACAACAAGCCATTGATCAGGCCTACATCAGTGAATTTCTGCCACAGTTGCCAGATGGGTTGGAAACAGAACTGGGCGATAGTGCAGCTCGCCTCTCTGTGGGGCAGGCTCAGCGCGTGGCCGTGGCGCGAGCGCTGCTAAGCCCACGCAGCTTGTTATTGTTGGATGAGCCAGCCGCTAGCCTGGATGCCCACAGCGAGCGTTTAGTGATGCAGGCATTGAGTGTTGCCTCCCATCAGCAGACTACGGTGTTGGTCACACACCAGTTGGAAGAGACGGTAAATTACGATCAGATTTGGGTGATGGATAGCGGTAAAATTGTCCAGCAAGGCAATTACGCCACACTCAGTACGCAACCCGGTCTGTTTGCCAACCTGATAGCCCACCGTCGCAGGGAGCTATAATCATGCGCGTTTTATTACCATTCCTGGCGTTATATCGCCGCCACTTAGGGATGATTATGCTAGGCATAGTCCTGGCAATAGTCACATTACTGGCCAGCATCGGCTTGTTATCGCTATCTGGCTGGTTTCTAGCCGCTTCCTCACTGGCGGGCCTGGCGGGGTTGTCTAATTTCAATTACATGCTACCTGCAGCCGGTGTGCGTGGTGCAGCCATTTTCCGCACTGCCGGGCGTTATGCTGAACGGGTAGTGAGCCATGATGCGACATTCCGCGTTCTATCGCAGCTTCGCGTATTCAGCTTTAAAAAAATTCTACCACTCTCCCCAGGGGGGATTGCCCGTTTTCGTCAGGCCGAATTGCTAAATCGATTGGTCGCGGACGTCGATACGCTCGATCACCTCTATCTGCGTGTGATTTCCCCGCTGGTCAGCGCCGCCGTGGTGATTTTAGTGGTCACCGTTGGCCTAAGTTTCATCGATGGTCAACTGGCGTTCACCCTGGGCGCAATTTTGCTGTTCCTGTTGCTGATCATCCCCCCGGTCTTTTATCGCGCGGGGCAGCCCATCGGGGCAGAACTGACCCAATTGCGCAGTCAATACCGCACCGGCCTTACTGCCTGGTTACAAGGGCAAGCAGAACTGGTGGTCTTTGGCGCACTCGAAAATTTCCGCCAGCAACTCAATGACACTGAACAGCGTTGGCAGCGGCGCCAATGGCAGCAAGTCTCTCTAGGGGGGCTCTCACAAGCATTAATGATCCTGGCCAGTGGTCTGACTGTCACCTTGTTGTTGTGGCTTGCCGCTGCAGGTATTGGCAACAATACTCAGCCCGGTGCACTCATTGCCCTGTTTGTTTTTGCTGCCTTGGCCTCTTTTGAAGCCATGCTCCCTGTAGCTGGCGCGTTCCAACACCTGGGCCAAGTGATCGCCTCAGCCACTCGGGTCAAGCAGCTCATCGATCAACAACCTGAAGTCACCTTTCCAACGCAGTCGGTATCGGGGCCAGAGCGGCAAACCCAAGCCTCACTGCAACTGAGTGAAATCACCTTTACCTATCCCAATCAACCGATAGCCGTGTTGAACAAAGTGACCTTGAATGTGGCTGCGGGCGAACAAATTGCCTTGCTGGGACGCACGGGCTGCGGCAAATCTACCTTGTTGCAACTCCTTACCCGTGCCTGGGATCCAGACAGTGGACAGATCCAACTCAATGGTCAACCGCTGAGCGCTTATGATGAGCCCACCCTGCGTGCCATGACCAGCGTGGTTAGCCAGCGAGTTCATATTTTCAGCAGCACATTGCGTGACAATCTGCGCATTGCCGCCCCTGATGCCAGCGATGAGGTTCTGAGTGATATGCTGCAACAGGTCGGGCTGGGTAAGCTACTGGCTAACGAAGGGTTGAATGCCTGGCTGGGTGACGGGGGGCGCCAACTCTCTGGAGGTGAACAACGCCGTTTAGGGCTTGCCCGCGCGTTACTGCATCAAGCCCCGTTATTGCTACTCGATGAACCTACCGAGGGGTTAGATGCCGAGACCGAGCAACAAATCCTGGCTCTGTTACGCCAGCATTGTGCTGGCAAAACCTTGATTTTGATTACCCACCGTCTCTCTGGATTGGAGTATTTCGACCGTATTTGTGTGATGGATGGTGGACAAATCGTCGAGCAAGGAAATCATGTTGAGCTAATGAGCCAGCAGGGGCGCTATGCACAATTTCAACAGCGGCTGGGGAATCTGCCCCTTTGATACGGCCTGATACTGACTGGATCTGTCCTTAATGACACTCAGCAACCTAGCTGTTACTTGAATAAACCGAGATTTATGCAACTTTTTACTCTGTCACCGCAATCCATACTGTTTCCATCCCCGGAGCACGCACTGCGTGACCCTAATGGCCTGCTAGCTATTGGTGGTGACCTGGCACCGCCTCGGTTGATCGCCGCCTACCAGCAGGGCATCTTCCCCTGGTACTCGCCAGGGGAGCCGATTCTCTGGTGGTCACCAGACCCTCGGGCAGTGCTGTTTCCCACGGAATACCATCTTAGCCGCAGTTTTAAGCGTTTTCTGCGCAGTAATCCGTTCCGTATCACGCTTAATCAGGCTTTTGCTCAGGTCATCACCGCCTGTGCGCAACGTCCTGATGAAGGTACCTGGATAGGTGATGAAGTCCAGCAGGCTTATTTGCAACTGCATCAAATGGGCTACGCACACTCAATTGAAGTGTGGTTAGGCGATAAATTGGTTGGGGGGTTGTATGGTGTCGCACAAGGGGCACTGTTTTGTGGCGAGTCGATGTTTAGCCTGGTGACCAATGCATCAAAATGTGCCTTATTGGCTTTTTGCCGCCATTTTGTGGCATATGGTGGAGAATTGATTGACTGCCAGGTACTTAACCCTCACACTGCCGGGCTTGGAGCGAAAGAAATCCCGCGCAACCATTTTTTGCAGCAACTTGCTATACTTCAGCGCCGGGTTTTAGCGCCAGAATGTTGGTTGCCACAAGATATCAACCCTGATTTATGTAAGCACCTCCTTAAATCAAATGGTGATGAATATGGCCTCACAGTAGGTTAATGACCTCTTTCAATCACTAATTTTACGGAAACGCTGCATTATTCAGCGGCATTTCTTTACATAATGTAGGTTTTTCGGCATTATCTTGCCGGTTAAAAACTAAGGTAGTAACACCTAGAGGACTCAATGGCCAAAGAAGACAATATTGAAATGCAAGGCACCGTTCTTGATACGCTGCCAAACACCATGTTCCGCGTTGAATTGGAAAACGGGCACGTGGTAACCGCTCATATCTCCGGTAAAATGCGTAAAAACTATATCCGCATCCTGACGGGTGACAAAGTCACTGTAGAGCTGACCCCGTACGACCTGAGCAAAGGCCGCATTGTCTTCCGTAGCCGTTAATCGGTTCATCCATCACCTGCCAGTGGTGATTGCGAGGATGTGATCCCTCTTAGCGATAATTCTGTTTACCTAAGCAGCAAGGTTCAGTATCAAGTTCTCTTGGTGCGGGTAAACTGAGAGGGGGCTTTTCCATTCCCAGCACTGATTAAATTCAGACGTAAAAAAAGCGATGTCTAAACATCGCTTTTTTGTGTTTTATGCCTACCTATCACTTAGTGCATGGCACTTTCATCCGCTTTACGCTTCTGAGCACTGAGGAAGCCGTAAGTGAGCTTGTTATTCTCTTTATCCAGTTCGACTTTCACCGAACCACCATCAACCAAGGAACCAAACAGCAATTCATTGGCCAACGGTTTCTTCAGGCTTTCCTGCATGACACGCGCCATTGGACGAGCCCCCATCGCACGATCATAGCCTTTCACTGACAGCCAGTCACGGGCTTCGGCACTCACTTCCAGCGATACCCCCTTGGCATCCAATTGCGCTTGTAGTTCGACGATAAACTTGTCGACCACCTGCTGGATCACCGCGGTAGACAAATGGTTGAACCAGATAATGTTATCCAGACGGTTACGGAATTCTGGCGTAAACACTTTCTTGATCTCTTCCATAGCATCAATGCTGTTGTCCTGGGCGATCAAACCAATAGATTTACGTTCTGTTTCACGCACACCGGCGTTAGTGGTCATCACCAGAATAATATTACGGAAATCCGCTTTACGGCCATTGTTGTCAGTCAGCGTGCCGTTATCCATCACCTGCAATAGCAAGTTGAACACATCCGGGTGTGCTTTCTCAATTTCATCGAGTAACACCACCGCATGGGGATGCTTGATCACCGCATCCGTCAACAACCCCCCTTGGTCGTAACCGACATAACCCGGAGGCGCACCGATCAAACGACTGACGGTATGACGTTCCATATATTCGGACATATCAAACCTCAGTAATTCAATATCCAGTGCCTTGGCCAGTTGTACCGTCACCTCAGTTTTCCCGACGCCGGTTGGCCCTGCGAACAGGAAAGACCCAACGGGTTTATGATCCTGCCCCAAACCGGCACGACTCATTTTAATGGCTTCGCTCAGCGCTTCAATGGCAGGATCCTGACCAAATACCAACATTTTCAGGCGATCGCTCAAGTTTCTCAATACGTCTCGATCACTGGCTGAAACTGTTTTCTCTGGGATACGAGCAATGCGCGCAACCACAGACTCGATATCTGACACATTAACGGTCTTCTTGCGTTTATTGGCCGGCAGTAAGCGGCTACGAGCGCCGGCTTCGTCAATCACGTCGATCGCTTTATCAGGCAGATGACGATCATTGATATATTTCACTGACAGCTCAACCGCTGCGCGGACCGCTTTCGCCGTGTAACGCACATCATGGTGCGCTTCATATTTACTTTTCAGGCCATTGATGATCTGAATTGTCTGTTCTGGCGTCGGCTCAGTAATATCTATTTTCTGGAAGCGACGCGCCAACGCGCGATCTTTTTCGAAAATACTGCTGAACTCCTGATAGGTGGTGGAGCCAATCACCCGGATCTTGCCACTGGAAAGTAATGGCTTAATCAGGTTGGCGGCATCCACCTGCCCGCCAGATGCCGCACCAGCACCGATGATGGTATGTATCTCATCAATAAACAGGATACTTTTTTTATCCTGTTCAAGCTGTTTCAGCAGCGCTTTGAAACGCTTTTCAAAGTCGCCACGGTATTTGGTACCCGCCAGTAGTGAACCGATATCTAACGAGTAAAGTGTGCATTCTGCCATCACCTCTGGCACATCGCCCTGAACAATCCGCCAGGCCAACCCTTCGGCAATCGCGGTTTTGCCCACCCCCGACTCCCCCACCAAGAGTGGGTTGTTTTTACGGCGACGACACAGGACTTGAATCGTCCGCTCCAGCTCACTGTCTCGGCCAATCAGTGGGTCGATGCCACCGACACGAGCCAGTTGATTCAGGTTAGTGGTGAAGTTTTCCATACGGTCTTCCCCCCCTGACTGATCTTCATTACTGGCCGAATTCTCTTCATTCGGCGCCTGGTCGGGCTGATCTTTACGCATACCATGTGAAATGAAGTTCACCACATCCAAGCGGCTGACATCATGTTTACGCAACAGGTAAGCGGCCTGAGATTCCTGTTCGCTGAAAATAGCCACCAGGACATTAGCGCCAGTGACTTCACTACGGCCAGAAGATTGCACATGGAATACGGCACGCTGCAATACGCGCTGGAAGCTGAGTGTTGGCTGTGTATCACGCTCCTCTTCGTTAGCAGGCAACGTTGGCGTGGTCTGTTCAATAAAGGCTTCCAGTTCCTGACGTAATGCCGCCAGATCCACCGTACAAGCCTCAAGGGCTTCTCGCGCGGCAGGGTTGCTGAGTAACGCCAGCAACAGGTGCTCCACGGTCATAAACTCATGTCTGTGCTCACGCGCTCTGGCGAAAGCCATGTTGAGACTGAGTTCCAGTTCTTGATTGAGCATAAGCACCTCCCCAATAGATCGCCTGTTCAGGCTTTTTCTTTCGTACAAAGCAACGGAAACTCATTCTCCCTTGCATAACGGTTCACCTGAGCCACTTTGGTCTCCGCCACTTCAGCGGTAAAAACACCACAGATAGCTTTGCCATGATAGTGAACCGTGAGCATCAATTGTGTTGCACGTTCAGTATCATAAGAAAAGAACTTTCGCAGAACGTCAATCACAAATTCCATCGGCGTGTAATCGTCGTTGTTAAGTATCACTTTATACATTGATGGCGGCTTTACCGCATCAATCTGTTTTTGTTCGGCTAAATGTTCAAGATCCAGCCAACCATTACTATTGCCCATTGCTGATCATCTTCTCTGGTGCTCCATCGTTCCTCCTCGTTTGGCTGCCTGAGGCTTCGCGCCATGGCCTGGTGACAGCAATTGACACGAACTTGAGTCTATATGGAGACATCTTAAGGTTGTTCAAAGTAGTATCCCTTGATACTTCTATTTTATCATCATCATACTGAAGCTGCTGCATCACCTACCGAATTATTTCGCAACTTATTTGTTACTAAATAATGTCGGCAATGTTAACCAGATCAAATTTTAGTAAACCACTGCCTGCTGTCAAAGCCGATATCTTGACGTGACGACCATTTGCTCTAGAGTGTAAATTCGTGAGTTGCTGCTCTTTTGACCAAATAACACTCACCAGAATCAGTTATTCATCTCATCTGAAAAATAATTATGTTGCGAGGGATGTAAAAGCATGGAAACCGGTACGGTTAAATGGTTCAACAACACCAAAGGGTTCGGTTTCATCTGCCCTGAAAGCGGTGGTGAAGATATTTTTGCTCATTATTCAACGATCAAAATGGATGGTTATCGAACGTTGAAAGCAGGTCAACAAGTCAGATTCGATGTGCATCAAGGGCCGAAAGGGAATCATGCCAGCGTTATTATGCCTGTGGAAAACGAGGCATTGGCCTGATTGCGCCACCAATCCCACCCTGCACTGTCAAACTAAATGCAAATGCCAGCGGTTATTCGGCTGGCATTTTACTTAATAAACTTAGGTCTCGTTTACTCACGCGCCAACGCATCAATCGGGTTCAGTTTGGCAGCCCGCTGTGCAGGTAAATAACCGAATATCACGCCAATCGCTGTAGAGCAGAAAAAAGCGCTCAGCAGAGCCGCCATTGAAAAACTGAACTGCCAGCCGGGTAGCAACCCTTGTGCCAGCAAGCAGATAGAGAAGGACAACAACATCCCCAGTCCACCCCCGATCAGGCACACCAATACCGCCTCGATTAAAAACTGCTGCATGATGTCACCAGAACGCGCCCCTACCGCCATACGGATGCCAATTTCACGGGTGCGTTCTGTTACCGAAACCAACATGATATTCATCACTCCAATCCCGCCAACCACCAGCGAGATCACCGCCACCAAGGTAAGGAATAATTGCATCGTATAGGTGGTTTTCTCCACCGCTTGTACCAGGCTGTCCATGTTATCAGTAAAGAAATCTTTCTTGCCATGGCGCAATGTCAGCAGTCGCGTAAGCTGCTGCTCCGCCTCTTGGCTATTATAGCCATCGCGGATACGCACCGTAATCGAATCAAAATAGTTGTTGCCGATGATCCGATTGCTCATGGTGGTATAAGGAAGCCACACTTTCAGCGAACTGCTACCACTAAACATTGACTGCTTTTCCTGCGTGACACCAATCACCGTCGCAGGCATATTGCCCACCAAAATCACCTCACCCACCACATTATCTTGATAGGGAAACAAGCGGCGTTGCGTATTGGCGTCAATCACCACCACCTGTGCTTGCGATTGCACTTGTACAGCATCTATACCTGAGCCTTGAGAAAAAGCCATCCCGTGAACCCGGAAATACTGCTCACTGACGCCAGCAACATTGGCTGCCACGTCTGTCTTGCCAAAACGCACGCGCATGCTACTGCTAATATTGGGTGAAAGTGCACGGACATAAGGCTGTTCACGCAGTGCATCAAGGTCGTCATATTTCAATGCTTGCCGATAGATAGGGTCATCGTCACCAAAATCCTTGCCGGGAAAGATATTCAGCGTATTGGTACCAATTGATTTGATATCTGCCAGCACCTGCTGTTGCGCCGCATCACCTATCACCTGGATTGAGGCTACCGATGCAATACCGATGATGATCCCTAACATGGTCAATGCGCTACGCATCTTGTTAGTCGCCATAGAGCGCCAAGCCATCATCAGCGCCTCACGCCAACGCCCGGCCATCTGCCGCCAAGAAGCAACGGAGGTGGTCAACTCAAGCGTTTTAACTGGCCGCTTACCTTGAAGCCGCGAACCAGAATCAGCAATGATTTCTCCATCACGGAGCTCAATAATTCTTTCAGCTTGTTGGGCGACAGCCAAATCATGCGTAACAATAATCACCGTGTGCCCCTGCTCGCGCAGTTGCTTGAGCACCAGCATCACCTCTTCCCCGGATTGGCTGTCCAGTGCCCCGGTAGGTTCATCAGCCAGGATCACCTGACCGCCATTCATCAGTGCCCGGGCGATACTGACACGCTGCTGCTGCCCACCGGAAAGTTGGTTAGGCCGATAAGTAACGCGTTCCGCCAAACCCAGCCGCGTCAACAAAGCGATGGCTCTGGCACTGCGCGCCGCCTTACCCAACCCAGCGTACACTGCGGGTACTTCAACGTTCTGTGCCGCACTCAGATAGGGCAGTAAATGATAACGCTGAAAAATAAAACCGAAATGCTCACGCCGCAATTCCGCCAGTGCATTACTATCCAGTGTTGCCACATCTTTCCCGGCGATACGGTAAGTGCCACCAGAAGGTTTATCCAGGCAACCGAGAATGTTCATCAGGGTTGATTTGCCTGAACCAGAAGCCCCCATAATGGCCACCATCTCCCCCGCGTCGATACGTAAACTGATACTTTTCAGCACATCTACCGATTGCCCCGCAGAAAGATAGCTACGCCGAATATCACTCAGCTCTAGCAATACCGCCATCAGTTGTTGCCCTCCACAGTGCCACGGCTGACAATCACCTCCTCGCCTGCTTGCAATCCGCTGAGAATCTGCACCTCCAGGTTATTACGTATGCCGATCGTCACTTCCCGTTTCACGTCTTGGTTATGCTGCAATATCGAAACGTAATAGCGGTTTTCGTCAATTTGTTCCCCCAGCGCGGCAAGGGGTATCACCAAGGCATCGCTGACTTCATCAAGTAATATATGAACCAGTGCGGTCATTTGCAGACGAAGTAAGCCTTGCGGGTTAGGCACTGCAAAACGCGCATAGTAGAAAATGGCATTGTTGATTTTCTCGGGTGTGGGTTGAATATCTTTCAACACACCTTCAAAGCGTTTGCCGGGGTCACCTAATATGGTGAACCACGCTTTCAGACCGGGTTTCAGGTGAATCACATCTGCTTCTGAAACCTGCGCTTTAACCAACATGGTGCTCATATCTGCCAGCGTCAGGATATTGGGAGCCTGCTGCGCGGCAATCACCGTTTGCCCCTGTAACGTGGTGATCTGTACCACATCGCCATCCATCGGCGCCTCAATGCGCGTATAGGCTAAATTAATTCTGGCAGTGTCCAGACTGGCTTGATTTTTAGCTATTTGAGCCTGAGTGGTTGCAACTTGCGCCTTTTTCACCGCCAGTTCAGTAGTGAGCTTATCCAAATCCTGGCGTGATATCGCCTGGACTTTGGCCAACTGCTGGTTACGCTGCAGGGTAAGTGTCGCCAATTGCAGTTCTGCTTGCGTCTGCTGCAACTGAGCGTGCAACTGCTGCAACGTTGCTTCACCTTCACGAATGCTGTTTTGCGCTTGCTGTGGGTCAATGATGGCCAGCAACTGGCCCTTCTTTACTTTATCGCCAATTTCAACCTTTAGGCTTTGCAACTGCCCATTGACCTGCGCCCCAACATCCACCTTGCGCATTGCATCCAATTGACCGGTCGCCAAGACGCTTGGTTGCAGATCGCGCTTCACCACCTTAACGGTTTTAAAATCCACTGGCTCAGAGTGTGAGAAATACCAATAACCCCAAATGATCATCAGCAAACTAACCCCTGCGCCCCACCAATACTTGTTACGCCTAATTAACCGCATCAATACTTATTCCCATCCAGATGA
Source organism: Serratia sp. HNCC26DJ244 (assembly GCF_057180565.1). Lineage (NCBI taxonomy): Bacteria > Pseudomonadati > Pseudomonadota > Gammaproteobacteria > Enterobacterales > Yersiniaceae > Serratia > Serratia sp. HNCC26DJ244. Next base: position 22,168 of record NZ_JBXUGO010000022.1, read on the forward strand.
CCTGCAATGACTGAGTGCACTCTATAGTAACGTAACGAAATTATCACTGTTGATTTTTAATTGCCTAATCCATGCTTATCAGGCCGACAATGTGTGAAGTGTAAAATTTAAAACAGAACATTAACTTACTCTTAAAAGGGATGTTACTTCTCTTTAAGGTTATTAAAACAGCAAACACGCATATATTGGGCCAACAGAGATTTGTTGGGAACAAAGCGGAAAAAACATAATTTTTGACTTTTTTGCCTCTCTCCTTATCCCCTATACTACATTTTGCTACTGCAACTTGACGCTGTAGTGGCAAAGCATACCTCGGTCCATCCTGTCTGCAGTCAGAAGGCCAGTGAGCAAAGTCCATGCATAGGCCTGCTCATCACGCCAAGCTCTCTGCAACCTGGCAGGCCGTGAGTATGCTCGACAATTTTGTTCATCTGGGATTGGTTAGCCTTACGCTGCTAACGCTTCTGGACCGTCGAAACGTAATGAAAATGCTTTTGATCTACTCATTTTTAGGGCGTTTTTTAACTTACCGTGCTTTTGTGCCGCTATACCCAAGTTAAATCAAGTTACCATCAGGGGGTAACGGGTATGGAGAGCTACACATGGTACATAAAAATAATAGATAGGTTATTGAATGAGCAAACACACACCAAGCACCACTCCGCCGACAGATGCGGATTTTATGTTTTCCCCTATTCCACTCTCTGCCCGCCGCCCCACCTGGAAACAGGTGCTGGTCTGGGTTGGCTTTGGTTATGTTGCCACCGGGTTATTTATTGGTGGTGCATTAGCCGGTGTCGGCGGTAAACCCGGCTTACCCTTTCCCCAAGCGTTAATGGCCATTGCCATTGGGATGAGTATTTTATTCGTCCTAACCTCGCTGCTGGGCATTATGGCGCAAAAAACCGGGTTAAGCCTGGCGTTGATCAGCCGTTACTCTTACGGTCGGTTAGGGGCTAATTTACCGATGATTGCCATGGGGTTATTAACCTTGGGCTGGTTTGCCGCCATTACCGGTATGGTTGGTGATATCTGGGGCTCTTTCCTCGGTAACCCTTCCGGGATCACTGTTTTTGATCCCGCGCTTCATGGTTTTCAAGGCAGTGTCATTACATTAGAAGTCTTTTTAGCCTGTCTCATTTCCGGTCTGCTGTTTACCCTCACGTCACTCTATGGCATGAAAGGGTTGGAGATCATCGCCATACCGGTTTCACCGATCATCATGTTGATTGCAGTGACCACCGGTATCGCCATGCTGAATGAAGGGGGAGGATTAACTGAGTTTATTACCCGTTCAGATCAAAATAGCGGATTACCTCTCTCCACCGCGATTACCATGGTGATCGGTAGCTGGATTGCTGGTGCCGTGATGGGCGTGGATCTGTTTCGTTTCAATAAATCAGTCGGAGCCGTGTTATGGGGAGCCGCCGCCTGCTTTATCTTCACCAATCCGCTATTGAACATTGTGGGTTATATCGGCACGGTCACCGTGGGTATGCCTAACTATGTCACCTGGATGCTGGGTAAAAGTGTGATATTAGCCAGTATCGGGGTACTCACCTGGACATTGTCCCTGTGGACGACCAACGATGCCGAACTCTACTGCAATTCACTTTATACTGGCCCGGTGCTGGATTCTTGCGGGATTAAAGTGAATAAGAAAACACTGATATTGATTGCCGGGATCCTGGGTACGCTGCTGGGTTCTCTGGGCTTTTATCAAATCCTGTTCTCCCAGTTTATCAACTATCTGGGCGTTATGGCGCCACCACTGGCTGGTCCATTATTGGCGGATTACTATCTGCATCGTCGCGGTAACTACGCCCTTGATCAGTTGCACCAGCAGCCTCGCTTTAACTGGGCTGGGGTGTTCAGTGCGGTTTTAGGTATGGGCATCGGGTTAGCCTTTTCACTGCTTAATATCTTGGCAAACTGGCCTACCGGATTATTGGCGCTACTGATCACTATCGTCACCTATACACTCATCCAGGCAGTATTTGGTCAAAAACAGTGCGCCACCAATTGAACAGAAGGGAAAAAAGATGAAAAAAGTCATGCTCAATGAGTTCAGCACCGCGGAGTTGGAAACATTATTTCAGCAAAAGCAAATTGACAGTGTAATTGCTATTTTCGGTAGTTGTGAAAGCCATGGTGGGCATCTGCCCCTCGGCCCCGATCTGTTTGTGCCAACCGAAGTGGCCAAGCAAGCGGCACAACGCCTGGGGCGCACTCTGGTGTTGCCAGGGGTTCCCTATGGAACCTCCATGCACTATAACGCCAACCCGATGGCCATCACGCTCCGTTTTGAAACGGTTATCGCCCTGGCGGAAGATATGTTTGAAAGCCTGATTCAATATGGCATCAAGCATATCTTTGTCCTCAATGGTCATGATGGCAATATTGCCGCCCTTGAAATTGCCCAGCGTAAAGTCAAGGCGCGCCATAAAGAGGTGGTATTTGCCTTTTTACCGGCTTGGTGGTCTATCCTTGGTGATCGTCTGGGGCCAGACTTTTTCGCCGGTTGGGATGGCTTGGGCCATGGTGGTGAAGGGGAATCGTCCATTACCGCTGCCGTTTGCCCTGAGTTATGCGACCTGTCTAAAGCAGTGCGCCAAATGCCTGAAGATGCGCTGCGCTACAGTAAACATATCCAGCTAATCTGGGATATCGCTGAAGTTTCAGCCACCGGTGCGACAGGCGACCCAACGTTTGCCAGTATCGAAAAAGGCCAGAAAATGCTGGCGGCACTGGTGGATATCGTCGTAGAGAACATCCAGGAACTGGAGAAAACTGACTGGAATTATGACCGCCGCTGTGACTAAACAAGTGTAGGTTTATCAGTTATGCAAACGGCAAGGTGCTAGCACCTTGCCGTTTGATTAGCAGCTTGCTGAAAGCACCATTGTACCCCCTCCCCAAACTTAATCTGCCCGCCCCCTAGCCAACCAAATGACACGGGAAAACAACTTTTTCAACAGCGGCGGTATTGAACCGGTACCCCATTCCCCCGCCTGCATCGCCACTTCAAGCGCCAGATCGGGTTTTGATGAGTGATGCACTGCTTTGAGGATCACTTTGCGTGCTGGCATCTGAACTTTTAACGGTACCGAGGCCACCCGATGATAAACGGCACTGAACCCCTCACGATACATAAAATGCTCCATATCCAGCGCTGGCAGCGGCGTCAAACGGTCACGCTCACTATCTTCATGGCTATCCAGCAAGCTGCGCACGGTATTGGCATATTTCTTACCCGCATCATCACCGTCAACTAAGGCATGCCATTCAATACCCATGCGCCGGGCAAATTTCAGCAGGGGTTTTAAGCCACATTGGGCGAATTCAATAACTCTGATGCCTTCAGCTTCAAAGTGATAACCACACTGACGTGCTAATTCATTGAGCAACCAAACTTCCGTTTCCCCCTCCACCAACAGCCAGCAACGGGCAAACAACGACGCCGGGCGATTAAAACGGATATGGAAGGCAATACGCCGCCCGTCTTCCACACTTAACCCCTGCGGCCCAAGGCGGTAGGTTGCCACACGCGCAGATTCACGCACCAGCCGGCATATGTTTTCTACCGGTACCAGTGAAACCAGCGCGCTGGAGTTGGTGGTGGTAATACGTTGCAATGGCATCAGGTTAAGCAGATTCCAGGCCACTGACAGCATAATGGGGTGCAGACGCGTTTCCGGATCCTCCACCAATAACAGTGGCCGGGTATGCGGATCGAGTTTTAAGTTACCTTTGGCTTGCACCAGTGTAGAGAACATCCCTAACAAGATCAGCCGCATGCTACGGCTATTGGGTTCTCCAATCATGCGGTTAATGCTATCCAGCGAGCGCCATGCTTGCTGTTCAGACCGTTGCCGATGGCGATGCGTTCCAACCGCCTGCGAGCCCAGTTCAGCAAAATAGTGCTCAAGTAGTTGCTGCATGGCAGTCAATCCCTGACGCAGCTCTGAATTGGTCAATTTTTGCGGATTACGCACCAGTTCCCGTGTGAGTTGCTCTAGTTGTTGCATCAAAGCGCTATTATCGGCAGCAAGATGTTCATTCAGCGGGCTGGGGCGCAAACGTCGAATAAAGCGGGCATCACGCAAACGCAATACCGGGTGAATACGGATCAGCGCATGAACCAACTGGTTGATATGATGCAAATGCAAAGCATTACCACGGGTGTCGAGGAAACGACGCCAGGTACACACCGTGCCATCGTCCGCCAACTCGCCGGCACAACTGAAGTAAATACGGTTGAGGTTATCGTCCCCTTTCGACCAGAGTGGTGCAAGTTGGCGATAACGTGGCAGGTGGGCATGACCGATATCTTTTTCACAAAAGGTAAAGATAACCTGCAAATGACGCTCTTTTGCCGCTTCATCGCCGGGTGGAAAATAAAAATCTCTCGCTTCAAAGTGATAAAGCGTCTGCTCCGGTGCCAGTAAAAAGGTCATGGCATCCAACAGGCTGGACTTACCCCAGGCATTCTCACCGATTAATACCGTGTTATCATTCAACTGCAATGAAAGCCGATTTATGCCTCGAAATCCTACAATTTCAACTCGTTCTAAGAACATCTAGCGGCTCCTGTGCACACCATGGTTATTGCCAATACTGCCAAGGTTGACGCGTTGGTGACCTACCTGCACCTTACTGACCCAGTCTATGCGAGTTGCAGATAAGCGGCAAATTGAATGAACTTGGGTATAATCCGCCAGCCTCTGATAAACTCCTATCAAAATTACCAGGCTCGTATTTAATTATGTATTCAGGACTGCTGATTATTTTATTACCGCTGATCGTCGGTTACCTTGTCCCACTACGCAGCAACGCCCTGATTCAGGTTATTAACCGTCTGCTCGGGTGGATGGTGTACGTTATTCTGTTTTTTATGGGGATCAGCCTGGCGTTTCTGGAAAACCTGGCCATTAATCTGGTTTTGATCTTTCAATACACTGCGGTGTTTTTCCTGTGTATCTGCTGCGCCAATCTCCTGTTACTTTCTGTGTTGGAACGCTATCGTCCATGGCGGCACACCAACAAACAGTTAAAACCCCCCTCTCGCCTGCATATGGCACTGGAATCACTGAAGCTTGGTGGCGTGGTTCTCGCGGGTTTTGCGCTAGGGTTAACCCAGTGGCACTGGCTGCAACTGGCGGGTAAAGGCAGTGAGTATGCCTTGATTTTCCTGCTATTACTGGTGGGGATCCAACTACGCAATAATGGTATGACCCTGCGCCAGATAGTGCTAAACCGTCGTGGTCTGGTGGTGGCTGTGGTGGTGGTAGTCAGTTCATTGGCTGGTGGCGCGTTAGCGGCACAATTGCTGGGGCTTTCGCTAAAAACCGGTTTAGCAATGGCATCAGGGTTTGGCTGGTATTCACTTTCCGGTATTTTGATCAGCGATGCCTACGGCCCGGTGATGGGCAGCGCCGCTTTCTTTAACGATCTGGCGCGGGAACTGGTGGCCATTATGCTGATCCCGACACTGGCTCGCCGCAGCGGTTCTACCGCCTTGGGATTATGTGGCGCGACATCCATGGACTTCACCTTACCGGTGCTACAACGCAGTGCCGGGCTGGACATGGTGCCTCCGGCAATCGTACACGGGTTCCTGTTAAGCTTGTTAGCCCCGATACTTATCGCGTTGTTCTCTTAATGATGCCGTTCAGCGCTGCCGACGCTAAAAGAGAATGATTGCTGTTTTCAGGTTAATTTGTTCTAAATCAAATTAAGTTAATATTGCATTAAAAATCCCTTTTTAAGCCACGCCTGCCGATCTATGCTCATAAACAGGTATATAAAATGCAACTTTAAAAAGGAAGCGATCATGTTTTGTGTGCAATGTGAACAAACCATCCGGACATCTGCAGGCAATGGCTGTTCTTACGCTCAAGGTGTATGTGGAAAAACAGCTGAAACCTCTGATCTGCAAGATCTGTTGGTTGCCGTGTTACAAGGGCTATCTGCATGGGCTTTACAAGCGCGGGCGTTAGGGATTATCGATCATGACATCGACCATTTTTCACCCCATGCCTTCTTCTCGACACTGACCAACGTCAACTTCGATTCTCAGCGCATTATCGGCTACGCTCGTGAGGCTGTTGCGTTGCGCGAATCACTGGCGGCACGTTGTCGTCTGCTTGATCCCAGTGTCCGGGTTGATCACCCGCTGGCAGCACTGCAACTAGCGGGAGACGATATGTCCGCTCTGCTACAGCAGGCGGCACAGTTTGCCCTCAATAGCGATAAAGCTGGCGTCGGTGACGATATTCATGGGCTGCGCATGCTGTGTCTGTATGGGCTGAAAGGCGCCGCCGCTTATATGGAACACGCTCATGTATTGGGGCAGTCGGATAGCCAAATCTATGCCGATTATCATGCTTACATGGCTTGGCTGGGCGCACTGCCGACCGATGTTGATACCTTGCTAAACAACGCCATGGGCATCGGCAAAATGAACTTTAAGGTGATGGAGATGCTGGATCAGGGGGAAACCCTGGCGTTTGGTCATCCACAACCCAGTTCGGTCAATGTTCGCCCGGTTGCCGGCAAAGCGATTCTGATTTCTGGTCACGACCTGAAAGACCTGCAACTGTTACTGGAACAAACCGCAGGTTCTGGCATCAACGTCTACACCCATGGTGAAATGCTGCCCGCCCATAGCTATCCAGAACTCAGTAAATATCCCCATTTGGTGGGGAACTACGGTGGCGGTTGGCAGAATCAACAAGTTGAGTTCGCCAAATTCCCTGGCCCAATCGTCATGACCTCCAACTGTATTATCGATCCCAATGTCGGTAATTACGCGGATCGTATCTGGACGCGCAGCATGGTCGGCTGGCCGGGCGTTAATCACCTGGATGGTGACGACTTCAGTACCGTTATCAGCCAGGCACAACAGCTTGCGGGTTTTCCCTACAGTGAGATTGAACAGCAGATCACCATCGGCTTTGGTCGTCAGGTGCTCCTCAATGCGGCGGATACCGTTATTGACCTGGTGGCACAGAAAAAACTGCGCCATGTCTTCCTGGTTGGCGGCTGTGATGGTAGCCGTGATGACCGCAGCTACTTTACCGATTTTGCCCGTAATATTCCGCAAGATTGCCTGATTATGACCTTGGGTTGTGGCAAATATCGCTTCAACAAGCTGGAGTTCGGTACGTTGGAAGGTTTGCCGCGCCTGCTGGATGTGGGCCAGTGCAACGATGCCTATTCAGCGGTGATGTTGGCGGTGAAGCTGTCAGAAAAACTCGGTTGCAGCGTCAATGATCTGCCACTCAGTCTAGTGCTCTCCTGGTTTGAGCAAAAGGCGATTGTTATCCTGCTGACGCTACTGTCACTGGGGGTTAAAAATATCCTGACCGGCCCCACCGCCCCGGCGTTCTTGACCGATAACCTGTTGGCGATCCTCAACGAAAAATTCGCCATGCGCCCAATCACCAGCGTTGAACAAGATTTGCAAGGTATTCTCGGCTAATGCTGCTTCCCCGGGGCTGCCAGTTGCGGCCCCTCTATTTTTAAGGTGATTGAAGTGACCCAACCCAGCCCATTTTGCCCTAATCAGATGCAAGTACACTCCCTGCAACAGGAAACTGCTGACGTTTGGACACTGAATCTGATCACTCCCGGCGTTTACTCCTATCTTCCCGGCCAATATGCCTTAGTCAGTATCCGTAATAGTGAAGAAATATTGCGCGCCTATACGCTCTCTTCCTCCCCTGGTTTAAGCCGTTTTATCAGTATCAGTGTCCGCTGCCTGCCAGACGGTACCGCTTCCCGCTGGCTGACTCAGGAGGTCAAACCGGGTGATCAGCTCTGGCTATCAGATGCTCAAGGGGACTTCAGTTGTGCGCTGTATCCCAGTGACCATTACCTGATGCTCGCTGCTGGTTGTGGCGTTACACCAATAATCTCTATGTGCCGCTGGTTAGTCAGCAACCGCGCGCAATGCGATATCTGCGTGATCTTTAATGTTCGGAGCCCAGCTGAGGTCATTTTTGCCGATGAGTGGCAGAAATTAGCGGCTCAACACCCACAATTGCAGTTAACGCTGATGGCTGAGCAAGAGGCAACTCCGGGTTTTCTCACCGGCCGCATCAATGAGCAGGTGCTGCGACAAGTGGCACCGGATATTGCTTCACGTACCGTGATGACCTGTGGCCCCGAGCCTTATATGCAACAAGTGGCGCAACTGTGTCAGCAACTGGGGGTTCCGCCGGCTCAATTTCATCAGGAACAGTTCCATACTCCATCAGCACACACTGACCCACTGGCTGATCAATTGATACTGCGTATCAACCAGCCACTCCGTGAATTCCGTATTCCCGTTGGCAGCACCCTGTTGGCCGCCTTGGAGATGCACCAACTACCGGTCAATGCAGCCTGCCGCGCTGGGGTATGCGGTGCTTGCAAAATCCGCATTCTCAACGGCAAATACAGCACCACCAGTACGATCACGCTAACGCCCAAAGAGATCGAAGCAGGTTATGTGTTAGCCTGCAGTTGCCTATTGGAGAGTGATACCACTCTGGCCTAATGCGTATCCGTCGTCAGGCGATTTGATGAGCAGGGTCAGGATGCAACCACACCCTTTATACTTCAAGTGGCTTGGCTGTTGACGGCGGTTACTCTGCTCATCACTGAGGCTTAGCGCATCAGGGCCGCGGTAGCTTGATTGATGACGGCTAGACAACAGGTTGAATCAAACGGGCTACTGGCGTGCTTGCCGACATTTTCTTCACGCCAAACAAGAAAAAACCATTTTATTTTCTGCTTTTCCCACCCTGCAATCGGGTTATTATAACAACTCACCCGTCATCAAACGTTCAAGGTTCCCTATGTTAATCGATTTACGCAGTGATACCGTTACCCAACCCAGCGCAGAGATGCGTAGCGCCATGGCTCGTGCCGATGTTGGCGATGATGTGTATGGTGACGATCCTACCGTTAATGCTCTACAAGCCGAAGCCGTCAGGCTTTCAGGCAAAGAAGCCGCGCTGTTCCTGCCCACCGGAACCCAGGCTAATCTGGTGGCTTTATTGAGCCATTGCCAACGCGGTGAGGAATATATTGTCGGCCAGCAGGCACATAACTATAAATATGAAGCCGGTGGTGCCGCAGTCCTCGGCAGTATTCAGCCACAACCTGTAGAAGCCGCGCCGGATGGTACTCTACCATTGGACAAAGTCGCAGCCGCCATCAAGCCCGACGATATTCACTTTGCCAGAACCCGTTTATTGAGTCTGGAAAATACCATCAGTGGCAGAGTGCTGCCGTTAGCCTATCTGCAACAAGCCTGGCAATTCACCCGTGAACGGCAGTTAGCCCTGCACATTGACGGTGCGCGCATCTTCAACGCCGCCGTGGCACTGAATGTACCGCTAAAAACTATCACCCAATATTGCGATACCTTCACCATCTGTCTGTCAAAAGGCTTAGGTGCACCGGTTGGGTCGTTACTTTGCGGTAGCCAGGAGTTTATCCAGCGCGCGATTCGTTGGCGCAAAATGACCGGTGGCGGTATGCGTCAAGCCGGTATCCTGGCAGCGGCTGGGTTGTATGCTTTAGAACACAATGTTGAACGGCTAAAAGAAGATCACGATAACGCCAAATGGCTGGAACAGCAGTTACGTGCTATTGGATTGGATATTGCCGAACCCGGCGCTCAGACCAACGTATTATACCTGCGCCAATCGCCGGATCTGGCAGCCAAACTAGGGCCATGGATGCAAGAGCGTGGTGTGCTGATCAGTGCTGGGCCATTGACCCGTATCCTCACTCACCTCAACGTCAGCCGCCAAGACCTGCAAAAAGTGGTCAATCTGTGGCAGGAATTCTTGCAGCAACATGCCTAAAATCGCCTCAACCCGGCCAGTTACCGCATAATTGCAGTAACTGGTTGCCAACTGAGCTAAGACGCCCTGATAAACTATCAGGGCGTGCTATTCAGCCAGTTATCGCCGCCACAAAGCGGCGGGTAATTTGCTGAGGGCGGGTGATCGCCCCCCCAACCACCACCGCATGAGCCCCTAATGCCAGACAACGAGCGGCCATTTCCGGCGTTTCAACATTCCCTTCGGCAATCACCGGCAAGTTCACCACCGCCACCACCTCGCGCAGAAAACGGAAATCCTCTTGCGCCAGCTTTTGCCCGGCAGTTTCTTGGGTATAACCATGCAGTGTGGTTCCCACACAATCGAAGCCTAACTCACTGGCAATTATTGCCTCTTCCAAGGTGGCAATATCCGCCATCAGTAATAGCGCCGGATATTTAGCACGAATGGCGGCTATCAAGGCCGGTAACTGCAACGCCCCCGGGCGTGGATAGAGTGTGGCATCCAAGGCAATCATCTGTGGCGCCACCGTCATCAATTGGTCAATCTCCGCCAGGGTTGGCGTAATATAGACCTCACTACCCGGGTAATCCTGTTTGATAATGGCAATCACCGGTAACGCCACCGCCTGCATAATCGCTTTGACATCTACTACGCTGTTGGCGCGGATCGCTGCCGCCCCGCCCTGCTCGGCAGCCAGCGCCATACGCGACATAATAAAATCACTGTGTAGAGGTTCATCTGGCAAAGCCTGGCAAGATACCACTAGCTTCCCTTTAATCTGCTGCAAAATCGATACGGTCATAACCCCAATAACTCCTCTACTTCATTTTTAATAATGGTGACATGGGGCCCATAAATCACCTGTACCCCATTGCCACGGATAATCACCCCGCGGGCACCCGAGGCTTTTAAAGCCGCTTCATCAATGTGATCACTCTGTTTAAGCGTGATACGCAAGCGCGTGGCACAACAATCCAATTCGACGATATTCTCTTTGCCCCCTAACGCAGTCACTACCTGTTGTGAACGGTCACTGGCGGGTTGAAGGGTTTCCGTTTCCAACTCATCACCGCGCCCTGGGGTTTTGAAATTAAAGCGAGCAATCAGGAAGCGGAAGGTGAAGTAATAGAGGAAGAACCAAGGGATGCCGACCAAGGGGACGTACATCCAATGGGTTTTGGCTTCCCCTTGCAAAACACCGAACAGGATAAAATCGATAAAACCACCAGAAAACGTCTGGCCGATAGTAATGTGCAGAATATGCGCCAACATAAACGCCAAACCATCAAAGATGGCATGAACTACATACAATGCCGGGGCAACAAACAGGAACGAAAATTCAATAGGTTCAGTAATCCCGGTCAGAAAGGAGGTTAACGCCGCAGAAAGCAGCAACCCGCCAACACGTTTGCGGTTTTCAGGCTTGGCACTTTGATACATCGCCAGGCAAGCCCCTACCAACCCGAACATCATGGTAATAAAACGGCCCGACATAAAACGTGCAGTACCAATGTAGAACTGTTGGGTGTTGGGATCCGCTAACTGAGCGAAGAAAATACGCTGCGTGCCCTCAACCAGTTGCCCATTAACTACTTCACTTCCCCCAAGGGCAGTGGTCCAGAAAGGCAGATAAAAGATATGGTGCAAACCAAATGGGCCCAGCATACGCAGGACAAACCCATAGATGAACGTCCCCAGATAGCCGGTGGCATCCACTAACCCGCCGAGACTGAAAATCACTTTCTGGAAGTGCGGCCAAATTAGAGTCATCACCGCGCCGACACCAATGGCCGCAAAGGAACTGATGATAGGAATAAAACGTGAACCGCCAAAGAACCCGAGAAACTGCGGCAAAGCAATTTTGTTATAGCGGTTATGCAGATACCAAGTCACCAATCCAATGATGACACCACCAAAAACCCCGGTTTCCAGCGTCTGAACCCCGAGGATCATGCCTTGACCTACGGCACTCGGGTTATCAATGGCCAGGGTGCCACTGATCTTCAGCAACGCATTAATCGTGGCATTCATCACCAAATAGGCAATTAACGATGCCAACCCGGCAGTACCTTTATCACTTTTGGCTAAGCCAACCGCCACGCCAACAGCAAACAGCACCGCCAAATTAGCAAATACCGTCGCACCGGCACTGGCCATTACCGTGAAGAGCCCCTGTAACCAACCGATATTCAGAAAAGGGTAAGCTTCCACGGTGTTCGGGTTGGAAAGCGCCCCACCGATCCCTAACAGTAACCCGGCCGCCGGTAGTACGGCGATGGGTAACATAAATGACTTACCAAAAAGTTGGGCTTTTTCAAACCAACTTCCTGATGTTTTTCCTCCTGGCTTTGACATAAATTTTCTCCTTTAATATTTATTTTAGATAAAAACTATTACCACAAATAAAACGTAAATATGAAAATAAAATTCAAAATAATGATGTGCTTCACAGGCTGCGGATTTTGCTGGCGGGAAGGGAAGATCTTCCGTCACAATAGGGCAGAGATAGCCAACAAGGTAACGTGATGAATACTGGAAATTTGTTATTACGTCTTAAGCAGAATTTGACGAGTTACAGTCCTACACTGCAAAAACTCGGCAATTTTGTTATCGAAGAGTCTTCCAGGGTGCTCTACTTTACCATCACTGAGTTGGCCCGTGAGAGTGGAGCCAGCGAAGCCAGTGTTACCCGCCTCTGCCGTCATCTGGGCTGCAAAGGCTACACCGAGTTTAAAATGGCGCTGGCACTGTGTGTGCAGCAAAATCAACCGGAAGTGGCGTCAGACCTCAGCTCAACAGAAAGTTTGATCGAAGAAAGCGTACAAGCGCTGCGTGATACCGGGGCGCTACTTGACCATCAGGCATTACAACTGGCAGCCCAAGCTTTGCACCAGGCAAAAGCCGTGCAAATTTATGGCGTCGCCGCCAGTGCGATCATTGGTGATTTCCTGCAATACAAGTTATTACGCGTGGGTAAACCGGCACTGCTTTTTAGCGATATGCATCGTGCCGCAATGAATGCCACCTCACTGGGCCAGCAGGATGTACTGATTGCCATTTCCAGTTCAGGCTCCACCAAAGATATTTTACATGCGGTCACCTTAGCCAAACAGCAACAGGCCCAGGTGATTGTTATCAGCAACACCCAACGCAGCCCTTTGGCTAAACTGGCGGATATTTTACTGGTAGCTGCCAAACCGGAAGGCCCACTCAACGCGGGCACATTGCCAGCCAAAGTGGGGGCGATGTTATTGGTGGAGTTTATGGTGGCAGAACTGACCAAACAGGCTGCGGGCTATAACCAGTCCATTGAAAATACCGCCCGTGCCACCTTCCCATTGCTGTTATAAACTCACACCACCATACGGCCATAAAGCCAATATCCTGCGGCCAACATCGCCAGCAGATTAACCACCACACTGAGAATAAAATACGTTTTAAAGGGCTGTTTTTGCGTTTTATGCCGGAAAAGCTGTTGCCCAAGAAAGCCGCCTATCCAGCCCCCCAGTATCCCAAACAGTAACAGGGTGAACTCTGGCAACCGTTGCCACCCCTTGCTGGCAGCCAGTTTGTCGCCACCATAGAGCAACAGGGTCAACACATTGACCAGCAACAACCACCCCCATAATGGATGGGGAATAAACTGGCAGCCAATAAAAATCAGCAACAGCATCAAATAACAAAAATAATTGATTTTCATTGGTATAGGCTCAAATGGATGTAAGGTGTAATAAGGAACACATTGAAATGATAGCAAGTATAACTGCTGCAATTCATCAGCAAATTTGGCATTCTGTAACGACCGCTTATATTACTGACAAATTGACGACAAGGCAGCAATAATGACTCCCCAACGTATTTTGGTTCTTGGTGCTAGTGGCTATATCGGTCAGCATCTGATCCCCTGCTTGGCTCAACAGGGTCATGAAGTCACCGCTGCCGCACGTCGCATCGAATGGTTGGAGCAACAAAACTGGCCGCAGGTGAACTGCCGCTATGTTGATGTTTATCGCCCTGCCACCCTGCCCGACGCTTTATGGCAAATCGATACCGTCTATTACCTGATCCACGGAATGGGTGATGGCGAGCATTTTATCGAAAAAGAGCGTCAAGCCGCAGAAAATCTGCGTAATGCGCTGCGAGATTCTCAGGTCAAGCAAGTTATTTTCCTCGGTGCTCTGCAACCAACAGGGGAAAGCTCCCCGCACCTGGTGGCACGTAAACTGACCGGTGAGATCCTGCGGCAAAGCGGGATACCGATAACAGAACTGCGCGCCGGTATTATTATCGGCCCAGGTTCCGCGGCTTTCGAGATTATGCGCGATATGGTTTACAACATGCCGGTCCTGACCCCACCACGTTGGGTACGTTCTAAATCCTCGCCGGTCGCCTTGGATAATCTGCTCACCTACCTGACCGAGTTATTACAACACCCTGCAACAGAAAGCCGGATTTTCGACGTTGCTGGCCCGGAGTACATCAGCTACCAAACCATGTTTGAACGTTTTATTGCCATCAGCGGTAAAAAACGTTGGTTGATCCCAGTCCCTTTGCCGACGCGTTTTATCTCAGTCTGGTTTATCAGCATGATTACCTCGGTGCCGCCGTCCATTGCCAAGGCCTTGATTCAGGGCCTTAACCATGACTTACCCGCTAATGGTCAACCGCTGCAAACGTTAATCCCGCAGCCACTACAAACCTTTGATCAGGCAGTCACCCTCACCCTACGCCGCGAAGAAGAAGTTACCGACTCTGCAGACTGGGGTTACGCCCCTGAAGCCAGAGCCCGCTGGCGCCCAGGCTACGGCTTCTACCCCAAACAGGCTGGCTGCGCAGTGGAAACCGCCGCCTCCAGTGAAGCCTTATGGCATGTGGTTCAACAATTGGGCGGCAAAGAAGGCTATTTCTATGCCAATATCTTATGGGAAATCCGCGCCCGGATGGACGATATGCTGGGCAACGGTGTCGTCTATGGTCGACCACAGCGGGAAACCTTAGCGCTCGGCGATGTGGTGAATGGTTGGAAAGTGATCACGCTAAAACCGTTGCAACAATTAGCCTTGTTGTTCGGCATGAAGGCTCCAGGGCTTGGGCGCTTAACCTTCACCATCAAAGATCTGGGTGATCGTCGCCAACTTGATGTCCGTGCCTGGTGGCATCCTGCTGGTTTTCGCGGGTTGCTTTACTGGTTTGTCATGATGCCAGCCCATCTGTTTATTTTTCGTGGCATGGCCAAACGCATTATTAAGCTGGCAGAACAAAAAGATAATTTATCTCACTGAGATTGAGATGAGTTTAGTTTTTATTGGTGCAAAAATGAAAAACAAGTGGCGTCTGCTCTGCCTGAGCGCACAATTTGCTGATACAGTTGGGCCCTTTCCGATTGCATAGCGCTTCAAATCACGGAACAATGGCGCACATTGGGTAATCTCCTCCGGCAAGCAAGCCAGCCGCTTGATTTTGGGTAAAAATAGAGTTCGTTATGAAGGTATTGGTCACTGGTGCAAGCAGTGGGTTAGGCCGTAGCGCCATTGAATATCTTTGCCGTCAAGGCATCGCGGTACGCGCCACCAGCCGTAATCAGGCGTTGGGTTCTCTGCTGGAAAAAATAGGCGCGGAGTTTATTCATGCCGACCTTAGCAACCTGGTTTCTACGCAAGCTAAAGCCATGTTAGCGGGGGTGGATGTGCTATGGCACTGCTCTGGTTTTACCTCTCCGTGGGGGACTGAACAAGCCTTTGAACTGGCTAACGTCCGCGCTACGCGTCGTTTGGGGGAGTGGGCGGCTGCTTATGGCGTCTCACAGTTTATCCATATTTCCTCACCGGCGATTTATTTTGACTACCGCCATCATCACCATCTGCAGGAAGATTTCCGCCCACAGCGCTATGCCAATGAATTTGCCCGCAGCAAAGCAGCAAGCGAACAAGTGGTACAGCACCTGGCGTTATCCAACCCGCAAACTCACTTTACTATTTTGCGGCCCCAAGGGTTGTTTGGCCCACACGATAAAATATTGTTACCGCGCCTGCTGCAGATGATTAAGCAGTGCGGCAACCTGCCGTTGCCCCGTGGCGGTGACGCGCTGGTGGATATGACCTATCAAGAAAACGCGGTACATGCGATGTGGCTGGCAACCCTGAAAACAGACACCCCATCAGGGCGTACCTACAATATCACCAATCAACAAGTGTGCCCGCTGAAGCATGTGATACAGCAATTCATTGATCAGCTCGATATAAAATGCCGTATCCGTTCAGTGCCTTATCCGCTATTGGATCTTATCGCCAGAGCCATGGAAAAGCTGAACAGCAACAACAACAAAGAGCCACTGTTCACGCATTATGGTGTTGCTAAACTCAATTTTGACCTCACGTTGGATAACACGCGGGCACAACAAGAACTGGGTTATCAACCGCTGATCTCACTGGAAGAGGGCATTACTCATACTGCTCGCTGGCTGGCAGAACACGGCAAACTGCACGGCCTATGATTAGCGCCCCTGACCATATTTGCTGAGCAAGGCATCAATAATCGCTTCACTTTCGGCATCCGGCTTACCGCGATGATCGCCAGGTCGGAAATGCATCTGAAACGCCGCCACCAAGTGCTGCTGCTGATTTCTATCCCACGTGGGATCAACACCGTAACCATAGCGTTGCAGTTTGGCCAAAAACGGCGCCATCGCTACCGGGGCCTGCTTATCACGACCCGCCAGATAGTATTCAACCTGTTGCTTATCCGGCCAAGCGCCAATACCCGCCTGCGCCAATTGCTGCCAAGGGAACAGCGGCCCCGGATCCAGCTTGCGCTGCGGAGCAATATCACTATGGCCAACGATATCCATCGGCTGAATATCGTAACGCTTTATGATATCGCGGCTCAGTAGAATCAATAGCTCGATCTGTGCTGGGGAATACGGGGGCCAATGCTTGGCCTGCAACAGGTGACTAAACCCCGGGTTGACGAGCTCAATACCGATCGAAGTATCATTGAGATTATTGCGCCCACGCCAATAGCTGACGCCGGCGTGCCAAGCGCGCATCTCTTCCGGCACCAATTGGTAAGCCACGGGTTTGCCCTTTTGCAATGACGGCTGCTCAGGCAACAAATAATGAGCACTAACATTTTCATCTGTCAGTGTCTTCAACGACGCGTTAAAATCCGACGCAGTATAATGCATCACCAAAAAACGAATTCGCTGATCTGCCCCCCGGGCCTGATGCAAGGTTTCCAAGCGATAGCTGCCCTGCTCCATAATGGTACTGGCACTGGTACTGTGCTGCTGGGTTTGGCACCCGGCCAATAGTACACTTGCTAATATCACCGCTGCTCTGATACTCACCATCCCTCCAATATACCCTTCGCCATTCAAACTGCTGGGGCCATAATCGATGTTTGATGACTGGCGAACACATGCCAAGAATCCCTCACCTCGCATACCTTCCCCCCAAACACCCTCGATTTAAAAAGAATATCTATCAATATCACATACGACGAGGGAAACAACCGATAAGAATATCAATCTCACTATATTGTGCTACCTGCATCGCGTTATCCTGCTCAGTGATAAATTTTAACTCACAAAGATTGCATAAGTATTCTATGGAAGTTAACATTCGCCGCATCAATGTCTATTCAACTCCTACGCATGAGTATTCAACTAAAAGATATCAATTGCTTTTACGGCGCACACCAGGCGCTGTTTAACATCACTTTGGATTGCCCTGCAGGGGAAACGTTAGTATTGCTTGGACCAAGTGGTGCCGGGAAAAGCTCCTTGCTACGGGTACTTAACCTGCTTGAGATGCCACGTTCGGGGGTACTGAACATCGCTGGCAACCAGTTTGATTTCAAACAGGCACCCGGTGAAAAAGCCATCCGCGAACTGCGCCAGAATGTCGGCATGGTATTTCAGCAATACAATCTCTGGCCGCATCTTAACGTACTGCAAAACCTGATAGAAGCCCCTTGCCGTGTACTTGGCCTAACCAAGGCTCAGGCAATGGACCGGGCCGATAAGCTGTTAACGCGACTGCGCTTGACTGATTTTGCTGATCGTTTTCCGCTGCATCTTTCCGGTGGTCAACAACAGCGTGTTGCTATCGCCCGTGCACTCATGATGGAACCGCAAGTGTTGTTGTTCGATGAACCGACTGCCGCACTAGACCCGGAAATTACTGCACAAATAGTCAGTATCATCAATGAACTGGCAGGTACTGGCATCACTCAGGTGATCGTTACCCATGAAGTTGAAGTGGCACGTAAAACCGCCAGCCGAGTGGTCTATATGGAAAATGGCCGCGTCGTTGAACAGGGGTCTGCGCTTCATTTTGCTCAACCGCAAACCACAGAGTTTGCTAACTACCTGTCACACTAATACTTTTATTTGCTGTTTTAGGGGAATTTGCGATGAAAAAACTACTTATCGCCGCCGTTCTGGCTGGCATCAGCGTTTCTGCCACTGCCGCTGAAACTATTCGTTTCGCTACCGAAGCGTCCTATCCTCCGTTCGAGTTTGTCGCGGCAGATAATCAGATCCAAGGTTTTGATATCGATCTGGCTAATGCCCTGTGTAAAGAGATCCAGGCCGAATGTACTTTTACCAATCAAGCCTTCGACAGTTTAATCCCAAGCCTGAAGTTCAAACGCTTCGATGCCGTAATTGCAGGTATGGATATTACCCCTGAGCGTGAGAAACAAGTGCTGTTCAGCAAGCCTTATTATGATAACTCAGCGCTATTCATTGCTGAGAAAGGTAAGCTGGCTGACGTTGCCGCACTGAAAGGGAAAAAAGTAGGTGTACAAAATGGCACCACTCACCAGAAATACCTGACCGATAAACACCCGGAAATCACCACCGTGCCTTACGACAGCTACCAGAATGCAATTCTGGATCTGAAGAATGGCCGTGTTGATGCGGTGTTCGGAGATACTGCCGTGGTTAACGAATGGTTGAAGCAGAATGCTGCACTGGCCGCCGTGGGTGACAAAGTGACCGATAAAGGCTATTTCGGCACCGGTCTGGGGATTGCGGTTCGCCAGCAAAATACCGAGCTACAAGGGAAATTCAACGCAGCTCTGGATAAAATCAAGCAAGATGGCACCTACGAAACCATCTACAAAAAATGGTTCCAACAGTAATCATCACCCATGAATGAAATTCAACCTCTAGCAAGCGCCGCCGGCATGACCGTCGGCCTTGCCGTTTGTGCCTTGGTGCTCGGGTTAATCCTGGCGATGCTGTTTGCCGTCTGGGAAACCTCCCGTTGGAAAGTGGTCAGTTGGCTCGGAACCGCTTGGGTGACGCTATTGCGTGGCTTGCCGGAGATCCTGGTGGTGCTGTTCATTTATTTCGGCTCATCACAGCTGTTACTGCTGCTATCGGACGGCTTTACCCTAAACTTTGGCCTGTTCCAACTACCGGTACAGTTGGCTATCGATAATTTCGAGATCAGCCCCTTCATGTGTGGCGTCATTGCCCTCGCCCTGCTGTATGCTGCTTACGCCTCGCAAACCTTGCGTGGGGCGCTGAAAGCCGTGCCGCAAGGCCAGTGGGAATCGGGCCAGGCATTGGGGTTGAGCAAAGCGGCAATATTTTTCCGTTTAATCATGCCGCAAATGTGGCGCCATGCCTTGCCGGGGCTAGGTAACCAATGGTTGGTATTATTGAAAGATACCGCACTGGTTTCCCTGATCAGCGTTAATGACTTGATGCTGCAAACCAAAAGTATCGCCACCCGTACTCAGGAACCGTTTAACTGGTATGTCATTGCCGCAGCCATTTATCTGCTGGTGACATTACTCAGCCAGTACATCCTTAAACGGATTGAACTCCGTGCCACACGTTTTGAACGGAGGCCATCCTGATGCTTGAGTTCTTACCTGTCATTCTTAAAGGATTACATACCAGCTTGACGCTGACGGTGGCGGCATTGGTGGTTTCCCTATTCCTGTCATTGTTCCTGACGGTGGTACTGACGCTAAAAACGCCGGTATTGACGCCGTTGGTAAAGGGCTATATTACGCTGTTCACCGGCACCCCCCTGCTGGTACAAATCTTCCTGATTTACTATGGCCCAGGCCAGTTCCCCGCCATCCGTGAGTATCCCTGGTTGTGGAGTCTGTTATCACAACCTTGGCTCTGCGCCATGATCGCCTTGGCGTTAAACAGTGCGGCTTATACCACCTTATTGTTCCACGGTGCGGTGCGTGCTATCCCGGAAGGTCAGTGGCAATCTTGTGAAGCCCTAGGCATGTCGCGCAAGCAAACATTGCGCATTCTATTACCGTTCGCCTTTAAACGCGCCTTGTCCTCCTATTCCAACGAAGTGGTCTTGGTCTTCAAGAGTACCTCGCTGGCTTACACCATCACGCTGATGGAAGTGATGGGGTACAGCCAACTGATGTATGGCCGAACTTATGATGTGATGGTGTTTGGTGCTGCAGGTCTTGTTTACCTGTGTGTTAACGGGTTACTGACATTGATGATGCGCCTGATTGAACGCCGTGCGCTGGCGTTTGAACGCCGCAACTAAGCTGGCTAGCGAAACTGCTTGCTTTAAGCCCTGCCCTGCAGGGCTTTTTTATTCCACCAAATAAATTTTTAATCATTCATATTGCATATTAATTCACTAAATGGCATGTTTAGCGTCCCAGCCACTCACCATGCCGGCGTTATTGGCAGTAAAATCAAAGGTGGCGAAATAAAGAATCTCATTTTTGACAGGAGTATTACGCATGAAAAAGCTGTTACTTGCCGCCACCCTTCTCGCCGGGATGACCTTTAACGCCGCAGCGGCAGAGAGTATCCGTTTTGCCTCTTCTGCCACCTATCCCCCTTTTGAATCCCTGGATGCCAACAACCAAATCGTCGGCTTTGATATCGATTTGGCCAAAGCCTTATGCAAACAGATGCAGGCCGAGTGTACTTTCTCCAACCATGCTTTTGATAGCCTGATCGCCGCACTGAAATTCAAAAAATATGATGCTGTGATCTCCGGTATGGATATCACCGCAGAACGTAGCAAGCAGGTCTCTTTTACCCAGCCTTATTATGCCAACTCCGCTATCGTGATTGCCCCAAAAGGCAAATTCACCTCACTGGCTGATTTAAAAGGTAAGAAAATCGGTATGGAGAATGGCACTACTCACCAAAAATATATGCAGGATAAACACCCAGAGATTAATACGGTGGCTTATGACAGCTATCAAAACGCCATTCTGGAAGTGAAAAATGGCCGTATTGATGGTGTGTTTGGGGATACCGCGGTGGTGAATGAATGGCTGAAAAACAACCCGGATCTGGCCCCTGTGGGTGAGCATGTTACCGATGCCCAGTACTTTGGCACAGGTTTAGGTATTGCCGTACGCCAAGATAACCAGGCGCTGTTAGCCAAGTTGAACGCTGCGCTAGATGCCATCAAGGCTGATGGCACTTATAAAGCCATTAACGACAAGTGGTTCCCGCAATAAGTGACCCGTCAGTGATCAGTACTTAGGGCCTGAACCCTGCCCAGACCCATTCAAGTTACCACTTGAGTGTGATGGGCAGTTCAAGCCCTGACTATTTTCGTGCTATTTATTTACGTACCAATAGCGTCAACACTTCATAATGTGCCGTATGCGGGAACATATCAAACAACTGCACACGCTCAACGCGATAGTCAGGCAACTGGGTGATATCCTGCGCCATAGTCACCGCATTACAGCTTGAATAGAGAATATAGCCCGGTGCCATTGCATTAAGGTACTCACAAAGTTCTTTGCCAATCCCCCGGCGTGGTGGGTTAACCAGCACCAGTTGTGGTACCGCCCCTTCAGCAAGAGCAAAACCGGTGGAATCCAGCGCTTGAAAATCAACCTGTTGTAAACCCAGTTTTTGGGCTGACAACTTAGCACAAGCGATCGCTTCTGGGTTAATTTCAATCCCGGTCAACCGTGTTTGCGGTTGCGCACAGTGCAGACCAAACCCCCCGACACCACAGAAAAGATCCCACATACTACTGATGCCCAATGCCTGCACCCAATCCCGTGCGGTAGCGTACAACTGCCCCGCTAGCTGTGGATTGGTCTGGAAGAAACTCTGGGGGCGAATATACAGCGGTACCTGATTAAATCGTTCCTCCAATACCTGCTGTTCGGTGAGCGGGATTTCACAATCGCTCTCCATAATTGCCATATGCACTGGCTGAATATTGGCAGAAATGACGGTCAACTGGGGTAATTGCTGCTGCAACCAGGGTAATGCCGCACGTAATTGAGCTAATTTCTTCTCAGAACGGAGCACAAAACGCAGCATAAAACCGGCGCTGTGGGTACTTTCGGTTAATAACAGATACTTCAGTTCACCCCGTTTGCGGGCAACGTGATAAGGGGTCAACCCGGCACGAGGGATAAATTGCTTAAGTACAGCAAAGACCTCAGCAAAGCTGGCGGGGTACAGTGGGCAAGCACATAAATCAACCGGGGTTCCATCCCGGTGCAACATGCCAAGCAATGGGCGTTCAACGCTGCCGCTAACCACCATTTTTGCCTTGTTGCGAAATGCGCGTGGTTCACTCGCTACCGGCGCTAACCAATCGACCTGCTGGTGTGCCGCTAACAAGGATTGTAAGTGATGCTGTTTCTCAGCCAACTGCTGCGGATAGGGCTTTTCCAACCACTGACAGGAACGGCAGATATTCGCCTGATACAACGCGCAATGCATAAAGGGTAACCATCAAATCCGCAACACGATAAGGGGGCAGATTGTAACACTTTACCGCACACCGTCGCTATTCAAGCTGCCGTTAGCGCTAGGATAAAGAACTTTTCGTGGTGGTAAACGGAAACAGGAAATTGGGGGGGTAAACCTGCTGATCAATCAGTGAACACGATTTAATGCAACATCGGCTGACGGGTGACCACTGGCGCGGCTTCTTCTTCATCGCCCATAAACAGCAGATCGTTGGCTCGGGCTTCCAGGATCAGCATGGAAATCTGCTCTTCTCCCTGCTGCATAAAATGGGCAAACTGTTCATAAGTTACCCCGACAGCAATGCTCAACACTTGGCAAACAATCAGCTTAGGCAGGTTGTCGTCCTGAATATCAACGAATGCCTTAATGGTCAATGAGCTGGCATTAATCTGGCTCAGATCAGCCACCAAGGGGATCAACGCGGTGGGCTTGACCTCTGCCAAGGCAGAAAACAGAATCACACCATCAATCAGATCAATCTTGGCATCAAAGACACCATCAAAATTTTGCATATGTGGCAAGTGTAAGGCCTGACAAGAGTCACACTCAAAAAAAGAGACACCCAATTGATCCAGCCAACGTCGTAACAACGCCAAATCGGGGACAATGAGCGAATCCATAAATTACCAGCCTCACAAGCTTTAAAAACATAAACGGCGCATAGCTTACGGAATATTCAATCGATATGCACGCCCAAAGGCGATAAATTCACGGATTTGATCATTTTTCTACGCCAACACGCCCAACTCGCCGCTGCGGTAGCTTGAGCCAAACGTGCTTTAATTTCCTTTAAAACCACTAAATTCACTATATTTCAACCGCCTGACTTCAGGCAAAAGCCCGGGCGGCCACACTGCTCAATATATTCGACCATGATCCCGGCGATATCCAATCTGGTGGTATTTTCAATACCTTCCAACCCCGGCGAGGCATTGACCTCCATCACTAGCGGGCCACGATCAGCACGCAGAATATCAACGCCAGCCACATCTAGCCCCAGTGCGGCGATAGCCTTGATCGCCGTAGCACGTTCTTTGCTGGTGATCTGCACTCTGCGAGCGGTACCGCCACGGTGCAAATTTGAACGAAAATCGCCGGGTTTTGCCTGCCGTTCAATCGCGGCGATCACCCGCCCACCGACCACTAAACAACGAATATCACGCCCCTGGGCTTCGTGAATATATTCTTGCACCAAGATATGGGCATTCAAGCCACGGAACGCATCAATCACGCTCTCTGCCGCTTGGCGGGTTTCAGCCAAAACCACGCCGATCCCCTGCGTGCCTTCCACCAGTTTGACCACCAACGGTGCGCCCCCCACCAATTCAATCAAATCCCCGGTATCATCTGGAGAATGGGCAAAACCGGTAATCGGCAGATCAATGCCTTGGCTGGCCAACAATTGTAACGAACGCAGTTTATCGCGCGCGCGGGTGATGGCCACCGACTCGTTCAATGGGTAACTCCCCAATAACTCAAACTGACGCAGCACCGCCGTACCGTAGAACGTAATAGCAGAACCGATGCGTGGAATAACGGCATCATAATGTTCCAGCTTACGGCCACGATAATGGATGGCTGGCGCTGCGGGGTTGACGTTCATATAGCAAGAAAGTGGGTCAATGATATCGATCTGATGCCCACGTTGCTCCGCCGCTTGGCGCAATCTTTTGCATGAATACAGCGAACCATCACGGGAAAGAATGGCAATTTTCACGGATCACTCCTGGAAACGTTGGTCAGTTACCCTGATCTTTTTTATCGTCATTGGGCAAAGAGCGCTGATCATGCTTGGGCGGCTTATCACCCAGCAGCAGGAAGCTCCCACCATGTACCACACGCCAGACCAAAAATACCGCCGCAGGCACCATCAGGGCCACACCAAGAAAAATCATCCCTACCGCCGCTTGCTGCGATGCCAGCATACCCGGTAAATGCACCCAATCATGGATGCTCATATAAGAGAGCACCAGCAACACCATGCCTAGCGCTTCAAGCAATAAAACAGTACGCGGTAACTTGCGGATTGAACGCATATATCGTCTCCTGAATGGTTGCACTCAGTGTAGTGAATTTACCCTCTTGGCAATAGCCCCACTGATTAATCGGTTCGATAAATCGAATTAACAGGCAGAAGCCGCTTTTTTTTGCCACTGACAACAGGCATAGTAAACGGCAGTTTACTTTGCTAGATCTCAGTTATTACCCTAACAAACCAGGAGTATCATATGTTTGCTGTAATCTTCGGGCGTCCGAACTGTCCTTATTGTGTCCGTGCTAAAGAGTTGGCAGAGAAGTTGACTGAAGAGCGTGACGATTTTAATTTCCGTTACGTTGATATCCATGCAGAAGGTATCACCAAAGCCGATTTGGAAAAAACCGTCGGTAAGCCAGTTGAAACCGTGCCGCAGATTTTTCTTGATGAACAGCACATTGGCGGCTGCACCGACTTCGAAGCCTATGCCAAAGAACATCTGGGCTTGTTTAAGTAATCGGCTGATCTGACCCAAAAGACTCTTTTATACTTATTGCCGCTTTCGCTTACGCAACTGATCCAACGTTTGCGAAATCATCCGGATAAACAGGTATAGCATGGCACCCAGCACGCACCAGAATACGGCACTAACGGCATAAGCCAGTTCCTGCCAGAGTGAATAGCCAGGCAACAACCCGATATAACGGATGATCAAACAGAGCGGCAATGCAATCAATGCACCCAGCAGCGGGCACAAAATGTGCTTTTTGATTGAAAGATAACTGGCAATCAGCCCTGGTATAACAAACAGCAACAAGCCGATCTCGCTTTGATGCTCAACAGCAGAATGGTTGACCGTAACACTTTTCTGGCTAAGAAAAACCAGACTAAACAGCAAGAAACTACTCACAATCCCCAGCCAATAGCGATAATTTGCCATGCCCTTCTCCCCTTTGAACCAGTCACTACACTGCAGAAAAACAGCCTGACCACCCATCAAGTCATATGCCGCCGGCGTGGGCTGGCAGCACTAGCTGAAACTTTTCCCTGGTAAAAAAAAGTGAAATACATTAGCCGTTAAAATGGACTACTTATCCCCTGGCTTTACCACTTAGCGTGCTCTTATTGAAACAACTCGGCTATACGCTGGCTGTTACTCATCATACCAGCTAGAATAAGCCCCGCTGTTCAATAGTTATACTCGTCACTAATCGAGTGGCAGCTATATTGGCTAGCCTTTGCATCAATCTGGGTCGGTATCGGTTTTATCCCTATATTATAGGGTTAAATCTATACCTTAAAGTTTTCTATATCAATAATTTACTGGTAAACAATAAGTTATCCTCCGTGAATATAAACGTCGCTAGTTTGTTAAACGGTAACTATATTCTGTTACTGTTTGTGGTTCTCGCTCTAGGGCTCTGCCTTGGAAAAATCCGCTTGGGCTCCATTCAATTAGGTAATGCGATTGGTGTTTTGGTGGTTTCACTGTTGCTGGGCCAGCAACACTTCAACATCAATACTGAAGCATTAAGCCTCGGCTTTATGTTGTTTATTTTTTGTGTTGGTGTCGAAGCTGGGCCCAATTTTTTCTCCATCTTTTTCCGTGATGGCAAAAACTATTTTATGCTGGCACTGGTGATGGTCGGTACCGCCATGCTGACAGCCATCGGGCTCGGTAAATTGTTCGATTGGGATATCGGCCTGACTGCCGGTATGCTGGCAGGTTCCATGACCTCCACCCCGGTATTGGTCGGTGCGGGAGATACGCTACGTAATACCATTAGCGATGGCCCCACACTGTTGGCCGCTCAAGATCATCTCAGCCTGGGCTACGCCCTGACTTATCTGATTGGCCTCGTCAGCCTGATTTTTGGCGCTCGCTATCTGCCCAAACTGCAGCACCAGGACCTTTCGACCTCCGCCCAACAAATCACCCATGAGCGTGGCCTTGATACCGACAGCCAGCGCAAAGTTTACCTGCCAGTGATCCGCGCCTATCGGGTTGGCCAAGAGTTGGTGGCCTGGGCTGATGGCAAAAATCTGCGTGAACTGGGCATTTACCGGCAAACTGGCTGTTATATCGAACTCATTCGTCGTAACGGTATTCTGGCTACCCCAGACGGTGATGCCGTCCTGCAAATAGGGGATGAAATCTCACTGGTTGGTTACCCTGATGCCCATGCCCGGTTGGATCCCAGCTTTCGTAATGGTAAAGAAGTCTTCGATCGTGACCTGCTCAACATGCGCATCGTGACCGAAGAAATTGTAGTAAAAAACAGCAATGCGGTCGGTAAACGCCTGAGTCAACTGAAACTGACTGATAACGGTTGTTTCTTGAACCGCGTGATCCGCAGCCAGATTGAAATGCCGATTGATGACAGCATCGTGCTCAATAAAGGTGATGTGCTGCAAGTCAGTGGCGATGCTCGCCGGGTGAAAAGTGTGGCCGAGAAGATTGGTTTTATCTCGATTCACAGCCAAGTCACCGATCTGCTGGCATTCTGTGCCTTTTTTATCATCGGGCTATTAATTGGCCAGATCACTATCCAATTCAGTAATTTCTCGTTTGGTATTGGTAATGCCGCTGGGCTATTGATGTCTGGCATTATGCTAGGCTTTCTGCGTGCCAACCACCCTACTTTCGGTTACATCCCCCAGGGGGCACTGAATATGGTGAAAGAGTTTGGCCTGATGGTGTTTATGGCGGGTGTTGGCCTAAGTGCCGGAGCCAGTATTGGTCACAGCCTGGGTGCCATTGGTGGGCAGATGCTGATTGCCGGGTTAATTGTCAGCTTGCTACCTGTGGTGATCTGTTTTTTATTCGGTGCCTATATTCTACGTATGAACCGCGCCTTACTGTTTGGTGCCATTATGGGTGCTCGCACCTGCGCCCCGGCGATGGACATCATCAGCGATACTGCCCGTAGTAATATTCCCGCTCTGGGTTACGCGGGCACCTACGCCATCGCTAACGTGTTGTTAACCTTGGCCGGTTCACTCATCGTAGTGATATGGCCGGGGATAATGGGGTAAAGCACGCACCAGAAAACACCCCTAAGATAAAATATTTATGATATTTCGATTATTAAGCAGAACTTTTCCAAATACTGATAGTCTGAGTTAGTGCCACTGCTTTTCTTTGATGTCCCCAATTTGTGGAGCCCGTTAATCCCGCCTTTTTAGGTTCAAGATTATCGGGTTTTTTATTGCCTAAAATTTATCGCCATAGCTATCAATAAACTCGACACTCCATCGCCCTCTGGATCCCTGTTTAGCAGGGTAACTAACCTGAGCTCTGGATAAAAAATTGAACTAAGTGCCTGTTCCCAGATCCGATCTTTTGATGAAAAAAACAAACGGACCAATCGAGCGGGGAACAGGCATGAACAAATTAATAGAACTCTTCTGTGATCTCGATGATTTTTGCAGGGTCTTCATCCCATTATGGGAGCAGCAGTGTCTGGAGAACGGTAGCCGCAAACGTCGGCGCTCTTGCCGGATGAGTCCCAGTGAGATAATGACCATCCTTATCGCTTTTCATAAACCTGATCACTGGCATACGCAAGAACATGAAGGCAAAAGCCCTATCTTTATGGGACAAGCTGATGTTATCAAAACGCTTTATCATAGAGACTATCAATGATCAGTTGAAAAACATCTCACAGATAGAGCACACACGGCACCGGAGCTTGCACGGTTTTATGCTGAATATGGTGTGCGGACTGGTCGCGTACTATCTGAAGGAGGATAAGCCATCAATCAAAGTGACCCGTTCAGAAATGACGTCGCTGATAATGGCTTAACCAGATCTCAGGTTAACTATCATTTTTACCACAATCAGTATTTTGGCATAGCTCAGCGATACCCGTTTTTTAGGTATGTTGTCATCTGTCATGGTGACGTCAGCGGCGTGTGCATATTTTTATGCTGAATATGATGTTTAGATTGACCGCATATTGTTTTAAGGGGGTTCAACATAACCCAGTTATAAACAGCAATCGTTTGCCCTGGAATTAGGTTATTTACTCTGTATCTTTTAAGCAAAAAACTGCTTAAAAAACCGATAAAAACCATAGAGTATGTATGGATTATTTGCTATAACTTCCGTTCTATTAGCTATTAGTCTGAGTGTTCATGCAAGTTGCAGGTAAGCGACAACTAAGCGGATCTCTAAAAGCATAGCCAATTATGCGCCAGGGTGACGACAAATAGGTCAAAGGTTGGTTTGAACGCTGCCTGCAGCGATCCTGTAAGGGACGAGTACACAGCCAACAACCCTGCGGTTTGAATGGGGACGGATACATTCAAAAGGAAATATGATCATGGCAAGTTACAATGCTGTATTACCAAGGAATATAGAGCACGCACCAAAAAGTATAGGTCCATATTCACAAACAGTTGCTTTTTCACATTATAATAATATTTCCGCACAATTGCCTATTGATGCAAAAACAGGCCAGATAGTTACTGGTGGAATAACGCAACAGGCAGAACAATGCTTTAAAAACATAAAAGCCATTGTAGAAGGCATTGATCATCTGATGAGCGATGTTGTTCGGATCACTATATTTATCAAAAACATTAAAGACCTGGATGTTGTAGAAGGCATTTATAAAAGTTTTTTCCCAACTTATGTTCCTACTCTTACTACAACCGTTGTCGCCGCTTTGCCTATGGAGGCTTTAGTGCAAGTTGAAGCACTTATTTCTAATGGTGAAGGTACCATTCCTAATGCTCCACAAGCAGGCGATCTTATTAAACTTTGTAATAACACAGCTCATGCACCCATGAGTTTATTATCTACCCAATCCGTATCTTTTTCTCATTACAATAATATTTCAGCACAATTACCTATTGATCCTAAAACCGGTAGATTAGTCATTGGTGGTGTGAAAGAGCAAACGGCACAATGTTTAAAAAATATTAAGGCAATTTTAGCAAGTATTGATGTTCCCTTTGATGATATTGTTAAAGTTAATATATTCCTTAAAAATATTTCCGATATTGATTATGTCAATCAGGTTTATAGTACCTTTTTCCCAGATTCAGCTATTGCCCGAACTGTCGCTTATCTGCCAGCACGAACAATCATAGCCTCTTGTGCGTTACCGATGGATGCTTTAGTGCAAATTGAAGCCGTGGTTTCCCATGGAGATGGCACACCGCCACAAGCGATTGAAGATCGACATGGGCTAATCATTGAAGCAAATAACACAGAAAAGGCACCTATAAGTGGTTTTTCTACCCAAACTGTTGCATTTTCTCACTACAATCATCTTTCCGCCCAATTACCTCTTAATCCTGTCACCGGAAAAAAAGTTGAGGGCGATATAAAAAAACAAGCCGAACAATGTTTAACGAATATTAAAGAAATCGTTGAGAGCATTGATCATGCTTTGGAAGATGTAGTGAAAGTCAATATTTTTCTAAAGAATATAGCAGATATTGCTGATGTGGATGAAGTTTACACTACTTTCTTCCCTAAAGGTATTCCAGCACGAAGAACTGTGGGCGTATCTGCTTTACCAGAAGATGCATTGATCCAAATTGATGTTGTGCTCGGCAACGAAGAAGGAACACCGCCAATAATTTAACCGCAACAACAAAAAAGCATAAGAGCTTTCTTGTGCAACTGTCACTCTAGGGTTGAATTCTATTGTGTTTAAATATTAATCAAATAGCCATTCAGCCCTAAATTCATCGTTCCAATCAGCCCGATTTAGATTACCTGAGCTCCTCAGTTACACCCGCTTTTTAGGCGTCATGTCGTCGGTCATGGTGCCCTTATGTAGCTCTTTTGCGTCGATTAGGTGTGCGAACTGGTCGCGTACTGTCTGAAGGAGGATAATCCATCAATCAAAGTGACCCGTTCAGAAATGACGTCGCTGATAATGGCTTAACCAGATCTCAGGTTAACTATGCTGATGCTGACGCCCCTTCTCTGGCATAAATCCAACTCACCTAGTCACTTACATCCGCCAATAACCCCGGTTAACACATTGATAGTAATTGATAAACTACCATCCACATGTAAACTAAATGCACCTAACCGTTTAAGTTCTGCTTCTAAGCAATAAACGCAACCACTCTCTGTGCTAATCTTGCCTCTATGGGCCAATACGATAATTTAACCTTTATGAAAGAGCATATAGATTTGGCTGGGTATATACAGTTAGCCAAGCAACTTCAATCATTAACCGAATCTGAAACCGCCTTAAATGCTTTTATTATCAAGCACTTTGAAGAGCTCGCTTATTACGGCATCATTGATCTGGCGCAAAAAGCCAAAGTCAGTAAAGCGACAATTGGTCGCTATCTGAATAAGCTCGGCTTTACCGGCTATGCTGAATTTAAAACTGCATTAAAGAATAATTTGCGCACTCATAACATCATGATTGCGCCGATTGAAGCCAGCAGAGTGAAGAATCAAAGCCAGGATGACAGTATCCAAGAGACGGCGCTCCGTTATATCAGTAATGTCACTCAGCTGATTCAACAATTCTCCGATGAGTTGGATGGCGATGCTCTGAAAAAACTGGCTAAGATGATTGCAGAAAAGCAGCGTACTATTTACGTTGTCGGCTCAGCCTCATCACGGGCGCTAGCCACACATTTTTCAACATTGCTAAAATACAGCCGTACTGAAGTGGTGCTGCTTCCTTTAGACAAAGCAGAACTCCCTAAAGCGTTACTTGGCGTGTCGCAACAGGATATTTTAGTGGCTTTTTCTTACTATCGCTTTAATCCAGTGGTTTTGGAAATCACTAAATATTTCAATAGTATAAAATCCAATGTAGTGGTGATAAGCAATACCCACTCCAATCCTTATGGTATCTATAGCGATATGCAGTTTATTTTGCCAAGTGATGTTGATTCAATCTTCCATAGCCGTACGATTGGCTTTTTGTTTATTGAGTTATTGCTGTATTTACTGCAAAAAGAGTGTCGAGATGATGATAATTTCGAGGATTTAGAAACGTTATTTAAATTTTTTGGTACTTACTCATGCACCGAATAGCTTAAATATACCCTTACTCAATGGTCGTACCGATGCTTACTGATTGTCTGGTGATGAGCCAAATTCGGCTCATCACCAGGGTAAATGCTTTAAGCCGCCAGTTGCTGCAATATCCGCATTAGTAATCGAATTCGCGGCTCGATCGATTCGAGTAACAGGTACTCTTTATCACTGTGAAAATGGCCACCTATTGCCCCCAAACCATCTATGGTAGGTATCCCTAAAATCGCCATGTGGTTGGCATCGGATCCACCGCCAGCAGAATGCCACTTGATATCAATTTCGAGCTCTTGTGCCAGTGTTTCAACCAGTTTCATCAATGATTCGGTACGCTCAGAGGGCATCATCGCTGGCTTATACACTTCCCGCTCTACTACCACCGATACCCCATCAATAAACGGGTTGGCTTGCATGCGCTTCAGCGCTGCATCAACGTGTTGATATTCTTCGTTACTCCAAAAGCGGACTTCAACAGCAGCATCGGCATACTCAGCTACCGTATTACTATTTGTGCCACCTGACACAACCCCAACGTTTAACGTTGTACCCGAGTCAAAGTTGGTCATCCCATTGATGGCGACAATCCAATGTGCCAATTCTGTAATCGCACTACGCCCATTTTGCGGTTCATTACCGGCATGGACAGCAACGCCATGAAAATTCAGTTGATAGCAAGCTCGCCCTTTGCGTGCCTTTACTAAACCGCCATCCGCTCGTGCCGCTTCAACCACCAATGCATGCTTGGCATGTTTAGCCACTGACTGAAGCCAAGCAACCGAATCTGCAGAACCGACTTCTTCATCAGGATTCATACACACGCAAATAGAACACTTATCGATCAGATCAGGCTCAAGATGGCGTAGCGCATATACAATATTTAGTAGCCCTGATTTCATATCAGCGACGCCAGGGCCATACGCTTTCTCATTATCATAAGACATAGGGCGCTGCGCCGCCGTGCCTTTTGCAAACACCGTGTCAAGGTGACCAACCAACATGATATCAATTTGTTCAGTATCTGGCTTGTTGCGAATTTCCAGACCAACACCCGCTTTAGCACAATCGACACGTTTAACATACCAACCAGTCATAGCTTGAAATTTTTGTTCAAATTGACTGGCGACACATTCAATGCCTTCAAGGGTATAGGTACCGCAATCGACGTTGATCAGCGGCCGTAACTCTTCAAGATACTCCGCTAGATTAAATTTCATTATTCACTCCAAAATCCTAGATACGAGCTGTCACGGTGCGATATGGCTCTACAGTTTCATTGAGTAACGCATGATTACCACCAAGACAATGATTAGGTTCACCAGCTGTATTAAGCTCATCTGCGGCTAATCTTGCTAAAACTGCAGGATGTTGTGGTCAAATTCGTCTCAAATCATCTTACTCAGTGGCCTTTTCAATGGGGCTTTTACTTGATAATAGGCCGCACTTCTCTACAGCAAATTTTTCTGCGGACTTTATCATCACCGCTTGCGACATAAGCACCTGAGGTGATGCTGAAGAATTAGCATGCATTCTTTCAGCATCAACGATTTGATGAGCAAGCAACCGCGCTGCCCGCTCTAGCCAAGTGACTACTGCAAATGAATCTTCAATCCAAGATGCATGTTAGTCCGGCCTATTAGTCGCCTTACGCCCCGATAAAAGTAATGATAAGTACCGTCAGCAACCCGCCTATCATCGGAATCGCGGTGCGTTTTACCAGTTCGAATGGCGAAATACCTGCCACCCCTGCACAAGCAATCACCACCCCAGCCACAGGAGAGAAAGAGCGGAAAATACCAGCAGAAAGTTGCATCGGTAACGCTAACGCAGCGGTGGAAACACCAACGTGAGCAGCAACATCAGGTGCTAAGTTAGAAAAACTAAAGAAGGCCGCATTGCCAGAACCTGACATAAGCGTTGTGATACCAATAATTGCCACAAGCACGATAACCATCATGATGTAGCCAAATCCAAGGTGGGCGGAGACACCCAACATGCCAGAAATAAAGCCTATCGCATCAAGACCAACCACAAAAGTTTGTGCAGCAATGATTAACGATACAACGCTAGCGAAGACATCCCCCATCCCTTGTAGGTAGACTTTCAACGAATCGGCTACTGCCTTGCCGTTTCGAGAATAAATAAAGTCACAGACCATTGCGACCGCAAGGCTAATAAACATCGCGGTGACCACGTCAATTTTAATCGAGGTAATCGCAAATTTACTGAATGTTAACAGCAATACCAGTGGCAAAACCGGTAAGATTGCAAACCACTGTGGTGCTTCGCGCGCGTTATCCTCTTTGGCTTGCAGCTCGTAAGAGACACCTTTAACCTGATCTCGTTTATCGAACCACTTCTGACAAACAAAATGCAGCAGAGCAATAACAAGTGCCGAGCAGATGCCAACAAATAATTGGTGTTCAATAAAATATGAAGCGGCATCAATGCCAATCACTTCTGCCGCTTTGTTCGCAGCACCAGAAGCTGGGCCTAAATCTAAACATGCTGTTGTCGCCAATACCGCAGCAACAGAGGCGGGAGTGCAACCGATACCGACCAATACTGGATATAATGCAACCAGCAATAACATCGCTAATCCAACGGCACTTGGTATGAAAACGTTTAAAAACTGACCTAAGATGTACCCCAAGGCAAGAACTATATAGGGGTTTTTAATTGTAGAAAGCGGCTTAGTGGTCACTTTTACCAAAGCATTGGCCGCACCGATGTGCCCCATATACTTAGAAAAACCACCAACGGCCATAATAATCAGACCTAAGTTGGCCAATGTTGAAGAAGTGATCGTCTGAATAACAAAGAAAAAATCTACCAATACCGAACCCGTTGGCTTTGTCCCTTTTGGCAAAAAATCAGGCTCAGAAAAAACGACACCGATCATCATCATTAAGAGACCAGTCCCAAATAATACCGCTTGGGTGTTATATTTCTTTATAATTAAGTATCCCGCACCAAACACTATGGGCAAGGCAAGCAGCGCAACCATATGCTTCTCCATAAGAAAACAGTTAGTAACGCCTATCTTGAATTTATCCAGCTTGAAACGACATGAGAAGTGATCTTTCCCTAAAAAAACTGTGATATCGCGTGTAGTAACCGCATTTTTATACTGGATTTACATCTCAAAACAATAATCACTCCAATGTCACCCTGATATGCAGAATTTAATCCCACAGCGTTACTAATCAGTACGCTACTATGGTGCTGTGGTTGAAGGTTCAGTGTAAAAACTAGCATTTTGAGCTAAATCTAAGCGGTAATATATGGAATTGATTGAATAGTCATGAGAAATACGATTTCCCATTAACCGGTTTTAAATCACGACCCACACGCGGTTAACGATAAGAACGACCAAAAGTCTATGGATGGCGAAGAAATCTGATTAGATACCTCACCAACCTGCCCATGCCTTATGGGCAGGTTGGCTTTATCCAGCGAGCATTATTTTATTACTGCACGACCCATCGTTTCACTGGCTGACCATATGCGGTAGCGCACTTCAACGTCTTTGGGGACATAAACCACGATAGGTAGGCGGCTGTTATAACGCTGCATGGCCTGTTCACCTAAATTGGCGGCAATAAACTCCTGGCGCTTGGTGTCATCGGCACAGGCCATCATGGTGGACGCCAGCGGCGAAAGTTTGGTCAGGACAAAATAGTTATAACCCCATCCCTCCAATGTTTTGCTATCCAGCGCTCCCCCCATCATATGGCGGTTACAATCCACTTCCAGCGTTTTACCAATCAGTAATTCAACCTTAAAGTTTTCTTCATTCTCCTTCTGGGGTAAATAGATGACCTGCCGAGTCATGCCTTTCTCAGCTTTAGGGAATGGCGCTACTTTTTCCAGCGGTTGCTGCTGAAGATCTTCCTGTGTGGTTGTTGCGGCAATAGTTGTTGCAGCGAGAGCATTAGCAGAAGCAGCCATCAGCAAGCTGCTAACAAGCAAAGAGATTTTGTTCATTTGTTATCCTTTTAAAACAGGGTGTCACATGCGTTCGATTAACGTAATTTATATCATAATAGCCTGAAACTGACAGATTGTTGTCTTCTCCCCCACGAAGCTCGTCATAGAGGAGCATCTGGTCGTCTCAGCGACCGTCACCGAGTCTCACTTGAATCAATCATCAACAACAATACAAATCATTACCCCGCCAAAGCAACATGACACCCCACTCGGATGCACTCACTTCGCCAATGTTATTTAAATAACATTAAAGAACGAACCATGAAATCAACTGATAGAAAACCACCCTAATAAGCCGAAATATGGCGATTAAAGCACTATTAATCATCACCCCTCAATGTTAGAATAATAACATTACTGATTGTTTCATTGCTTAAACCTGAGCCAAACAGGGTTATTGCGGCCACCAACTGCCGGAAAAAACCTGGCTATATCACTTCCTTTGAGGAACCAACATGACTGATTATGCTCGTTATATTGACCATACTTTACTGGCGATGGACGCGACCGAAAGCCAGATCGCCAAATTGTGTGAAGAAGCACAACAACATAATTTTTATGCTGTCTGCGTGAACTCAGGTTATGTACCGCTAGCAGCCCACCTGTTACAAGACTGCGAAGTTAAAGTATGCTCAGTCATCGGTTTCCCACTGGGTGCCGGTTTGAGCGTCGCCAAAGCTTATGAAGCCAAAGCGGCTATTGCTGCTGGTGCACAAGAAATTGATATGGTTATCAACGTCGGCTGGCTGAAAAGTGGCTTGCTGGATCAGGTCAGCGCCGATATTGCCGCCGTACGTGAAGTTTGTGCCGCCATCCCATTGAAAGTCATATTAGAAACTTGCCTACTCAGTGATGCTGAAATCGTTCAAGTGTGTGAAATATGTCGCCAGCTTGATGTCGCTTTTGTTAAAACCTCTACGGGTTTTAGCACTGGCGGTGCGCGTGAAGAGCACGTCAAACTGATGCGCGCCACGGTGGGCAGTGAAATGGGGGTTAAAGCTTCGGGCGCGGTGCGTGATCGGGCTACCGCAGAGAAAATGATTGCCGCAGGAGCTACACGCATTGGTACCAGCTCCGGGGTTGCCATTGTCTCCGGCGACAGTGCCAAGGGCGGGAGTTACTAATTTTCGCCCCCGTGGGAACGCAGCTTACCGTGCCCCGAAGCGGAATGAAGCCCAAGGATGGGCAGAACAACTTACTCAATAGGCTGTGGCTTTAAGTAGCGATGGATATCACTGATGGAAACACCACGGGAAACACGCATTAACCAATTAACGCAAACGTTAAAGCGTGCAGACAAAATCCATTTGAAAGAGGCCGCCATACTGCTAGGCGTTTCGGAAATGACCATCCGTCGTGACCTGAGCAGTGAACCTGCGGCAATCGTCTTGTTGGGGGGCTATATCGTTGCCGACCCACGGATCAATAACGTCAGCCAATATCTGGTTTCTGACCAACAAAACCGGCAGGTAACCGAAAAGCAACGCATTGGTATGTTGGCTGCCCCGCTGATCAACGAAAATGACACCGTGTTCTTTGATTGCGGCACCACGATCCCAGCGATCATCAACACCATTGACGATGCCCTGCCCTTTACCGCCATCTGTTACTCACTCAATACCTTTCTGGTACTGCAGCAGAAACCCCATTGCAAAGTGATCCTGTGCAGTGGTGAATTCAAACCCAATAACGCTATTTTTACCGCCGTAGGCCAGCATAATGAGCTGGACCTTATCTGCCCCAATATCGCCTTTATCTCTGCCGCAGGTGTTAGCTTGCAGCAAGGTGCCACCTGTTACAACTTTGATGAATTACAAATGAAGCACAAAGCATTAGCCAAGGCACAGCAAAAAATTCTGGTGGCAGATCACAGCAAATTTGCCGATACCAAACCTGCCTGCATTGGGCCGCTCACGCTGTTTGATCGTGTCATCACCGACCGCCAGCCAGAGCCTGAATTTATCCATTACTTCACTGAACAGGGGATTAGCTTGCGGTTTTAAATTTCCTTTATCGAATTGATGGCGCCCATTAATTGCATCAGGCAAATTAACAAATAGACTTGTCATGTCTCTGAATAACAAGAATTAAGATCTTATTAATAATGATAAGCAAACATGTCATTGATTCATAGAAATGACATCCTGCTTTTGCTGCACAATCAATAATTTATTTACCGATAAATCTCATTTTTGCCCTCTTCGATATCAGTATGATTCTGTTGAAAAATAAGCAAGACTATTTTTATCAGATAGCAAGATGACTATCTTCACATCAAACAGTTCAACCTCACCTTCTCTAATTCAACAAAAAATACCTTAAAAACAATATGTTATTAATAATGCATAAAATATAAAACGTGATCCAAGTCATCAAATTAAATTATTTCGATTTTTTAGCTAGATCAATCCATAAAGATAAAATATATTGCCGCCCCTAATCACTGAGGCAGACGTTTATCTTGTAAAATCACCACAAAGCAACACAAACATTAAAATAACAAAAATTAAACAAAACGCACACAATGTTATTAATTATCACAATAATCGCACAAATCATGAGACATAAAACAATTAATAGCACAATTCATGCATTTGAGAGTGAGATCACGGTAGAAAATACTAACAAGCGTTATCTTGCCGCCAGCAAAAATCGATGGGTAGCCGCCTAACAGTGATAATAATATCTCGCAGCCATATAGCGACCAAGTTTCATTTAGCTGATACCGCTATTTATACCTAATCATTATCATCCTAACAAATAACCAAGGGGAAATTTGACTCTAACGACTTTCAATAAATTCAGGGTTCATCTCACAGCTAGGCACCGCCCCGCACGGACACATCAGGCATAAGATTAATAATTCGCCAGGGACATAGAGATTAACGATGTAACTGGTGCAAACAAACATGCAGCTAAACCCATGACGACGTTCCAGAACATCCCAACTTATTGTGGATGTCATGTCTATTATTTCGCCCATGGATTTAACCTTACGTTTTATTGCAAATTTTAAATTAATTGCTTCACCTCGGAGATATTTATGGATTCTGTAGAAATTGGCACTGTAGCCTCTGCGGCATCGCCTTCCAGCAAAACCTGGCGCAAAACTGACACCATGTGGATGCTGGGTCTTTATGGTACCGCTATTGGTGCGGGTGTGCTTTTCCTACCGATCAATGCTGGTATTGGTGGCTTGATCCCTTTGATTATTATGGCGATTATCGCCTTCCCAATGACCTTCTTTGCTCACCGGGGCCTGTGCCGTTTCGTGCTGTCCGGCAAAAACCCCGGGGAAGATATCACTAAAGTGGTTGAGGAACATTTTGGTATCAGTGCCGGTAAGCTGATCACGTTGCTTTACTTCTTCGCTATCTACCCAATTCTACTGGTTTACAGTGTTGCCATCACCAATACCGTTGACAGTTTTATCACCCACCAATTAGGCATGACACCGCCACCGCGCGCCATTCTGTCACTGATCCTGATCGCCGGGCTAATGACGATTGTCCGCTTCGGTGAAGAAGCCATTGTTAAAACCATGAGTATTTTGGTGTTCCCGTTTGTCGGCGTACTGATGTTACTGGCGTTGTACCTGATCCCAAACTGGAGTGGGGCCATTTTCGAAAATGTCTCACTGGCTGGCTCTGGCGATGGCTTAAGCCATGGTTTTGTGATCACCCTGTGGTTAGCTATCCCAGTAATGGTATTCTCATTCAACCACTCGCCGATTATCTCTGCGTTTGCCGTCGCCAAACGTGAAGAATACGGCGTAGATGCTGAGAAGAAATGTTCACGCATCCTGGCTTATTCCCACATCATGATGGTGCTGACCGTGATGTTCTTCGTCTTCAGTTGCGTGCTGAGCCTCTCCCCAGCGGATCTAGCAGAAGCCAAAGCGCAGAACATTTCTATTCTCTCTTATCTGGCCAACCACTTTAACAACCCGATGATCGCCTACATTGCACCGGTGATCGCCTTTATCGCCATTACCAAATCGTTCTTGGGCCACTACCTGGGTGCCCGTGAAGGCTTTAATGGCATGATCAGCAAATCGATGAAGAGCCGTGGCAAAACCATCAGTACCCAGAAACTGAATCGCATTACAGCAATCTTTATGCTGGTGACTACCTGGATCGTTGCCACCATGAATCCAAGTATTTTGGGGATGATTGAAAACCTCGGTGGCCCAATTATCGCCATGCTGTTGTTCCTGATGCCGATGTATGCAATCCGTAAAGTGCCGGCCATGCGCAAGTACAGCGGCCCTATCAGCAACATCTTTGTGGTCGTGATGGGGTTGGTTGCGATGTCTGCCATTCTCTACACCTTGTTTAGTTAATCACATTCAGCCGGTGCCCTAAGGGGCATCGGCATTCTCGAATCATTTCCCCTTTCCTCACCTAACCACTGCAACGCCCTATGTTCCAGGCAGTGACGGATAAAAGGGTATTAACTTGAAGAAGGTAGCGAAACTATGGTCAGCGTTTTCGATATTTTTAAAATTGGTATCGGCCCATCCAGTTCCCATACCGTTGGCCCGATGAAGGCAGGCAAACAGTTTGTCGATGATTTGATTAATGCCGGGCAACTCCACACCACCACCAGAGTGGTGGTTGATGTTTATGGTTCACTGTCACTGACAGGTAAAGGCCACCATACCGATATTGCTATTATCATGGGGCTGGCGGGTAATCTACCGCACAATGTGGATATCGATAGCATTAGCAGTTTTATCCACAATGTGGAACAGAGCGGCCGTCTGTTGCTGGCTAACGGCACACATGAAGTTGATTTCCCCCCTTCTGGAGGGATGAACTTCCACAACAGCAATCTGCCACTGCACGAGAATGGGATGCGCATCAGCGCTTACGCCGGTGAGCAGTTACTGTATAGCAAAACCTACTACTCCATCGGTGGTGGCTTTATTGTTGACGAAGAGCATTTTGGTCAACCCGCCAGTGATAACCAAACTATCCCCTACCCATACCGCTCGGCACAAGAGCTACAACAGCACTGCAAAGAGAACGGGCTTTCCCTTTCCGGCCTGGTGATGCAGAACGAACTGGCATTGCGTAGCAAAGAAGAGATCGAGGAACATTTTGCCAATGTCTGGCAGGTGATGCGCACCGCGATTGAGCGAGGTATGAATACAGAAGGTCTACTGCCTGGCCCAATGAAGATTCAGCGCCGGGCCGCCTCATTACGCCGTATTCTGGTCACAGGCGATAAAAACAATATCGACCCGATGAACGTGGTGGATTGGATCAATATGTTTGCCTTTGCGGTTAATGAAGAAAATGCCGCAGGGGGACGAGTGGTGACCGCGCCTACCAATGGGGCTTGTGGCATTATTCCGGCAGTGCTGGCCTACTATGATCAGTTTATCCGCCCTGTGAACACCAACTCCTACAGCCGTTTCTTCCTCACTGCTGGTGTCATTGGTACCTTGTATAAAATGAATGCCTCCATTTCTGGTGCCGAAGTGGGTTGCCAAGGTGAAGTGGGCGTTGCCTGTTCTATGGCCGCTGCTGGGCTGGCTGAATTGATGGGCGGCAGCCCGGCACAGGTGTGTATCGCGGCAGAAATAGCCATGGAACATCACCTGGGTTTGACCTGCGACCCTCTGGCTGGACAGGTTCAGGTGCCTTGTATTGAGCGTAACGCCATTTCTGCCGTAAAGGCGGTTAATGCGGCCCGCATGGCACTACGCCGTACCAGTGAACCGCGCGTCTGCCTGGATAAAGTGATCGAAACCATGTACGAAACCGGTAAAGATATGAATGCTAAATACCGTGAAACATCACAAGGCGGTTTGGCAATCAAAGTGGTGGCCTGTAATTAATCTTGCCGATTATTAACCTTGCCAGTCTTTAATCTTTCCTGTCATTAACATTTCCTGTCATTAACAACGAAAAGGGCAGACCAAACTGTCTGCCCTTTTTTGCTAACTCGCCTCGCTAGCTGATTCAGCCAAAGATGCCGCCAAACCACTGGCTCAGTTTCATCATGACAAAATCCCATATACGGTTGAAGAAATTCCCTTCTTTGACTTCCTGCATCACCACCAGCGGGTACTGTGCAATGGTTTTACCATCCAGTTGGTAATCGATGGTGCCAACAACCTGATTTTTCGCCAACGGCGCTTCCAGTGTCGGCGGGTCAAGTTTGTAGCTGGCTTTCAGGTTTTTCATCTGCCCTTTAGGCAGAGTAACAGCAGCATCTGTCGCCACACCGAGTGGTACTTCATTCACATCACCAAACCATACCTTTTGCGTTACAAATGCTTTATCCGCCTTGATAGGTATCGCCGTTTCATAGAAACGGAAGCCCCAGGTCAATAATTTTTCACTTTCACTAAAGCGAACACTGTCATTCGGTGCCCCCAATACCACTGAAATCAGGCGCATTGGGCCATCGACCGCCGAGGCCACCAAGTTATGCCCGGCACCACTGGTATAACCCGTCTTGATACCATCAACTGCCAGATTGCTATTCCACAACAGTCGGTTACGGTTTACTTGGCGAATTTTGTTAAATGTGAACTCTTTCTCTTTATGCAATGCATACTCGTCCGGTACATCACGGATCAGCGCCTGACTCAACAATGCCATATCGCGCGCTGTACTGTATTGCCCCTCCGCATCCAGGCCATGTACCGTTAGAAAGTGCGTATTTTGTAAACCTAAGGATTTGGCATAATTATTCATCAAGCTAACAAAGGCATCCTGGCTACCCGCAACAAAATCTGCCAAGGCAATGCTGGCATCATTACCGGATTGGATAACAATCCCTTTATTCAATTCAGAGACCGGCACCCGGTCACCCGGCTTGATAAACATTAACGATGAGCCACGTAAGGTCGGGTTCCCCGTGGCCCAGGCATCTTTCCCCACAGTAACCAGAGCGTCCGGTTTGATTTTACCGGCTTTCATCGCCTGACCAATCACATAGCTGGACATGATTTTAGTCAGGCTCGCGGGGTCCAGCCGGGTATCGGCATTACCCTCTGCCAGAATCTTGCCACTGCTATAATCCATCAGCACATAAGCTTTAGCATTAATTTGTGGAATTTCAGCAGATTCTGCCGCATAGGCAGTGGGAGCTGCCAATAAGATGGCACCTACACTGAAGGCCAGTTTATAAAAAGAGACAGATAAGATTTTATTTCTCATAATGTTGCCAGAGTACCCATTAAACTCATGAAATAACTTTAATTTTCAAATAAAGCTATCCGTTCTATCAACCGACGAGAACGACCGAATGCCAACCCTCATCATCTATGTACCTGTTGTAGCCCCCGCCAACTTGAATGGCAATGGGCAGCGGCAATTGATTTTATTCTGGCAGGGGTCGGTCAAATTTTCTTAGTTTTTACATAACTGTACACAATCACCCGAACCTGGGTTGATATTCTCAGTTTGTACAATTTGCCGTGGGATAAGGCTAAAATGGTTAGCGCCATCAGGCTGACAGGTGACAAACCACATTTTCTAGCGTAGATAAGAGTCTATTTTATAAAATTGATGCAGGAGCACGTTATGCTAACCATTTGGGGCCGAAAAAACTCAAACAATGTCAAAAAAGTACTTTGGTGTGCTGGCGAGCTGGGACTGAATTTCACCCATATCAATGCCGGGGGCGCTTACGGTAAAGTTAATGAAGCCGCCTATCGAGCCCTCAACCCTAATGGGCTGGTACCCTTGTTGCAGGACGACGATTTTGTGCTGTGGGAGTCGAATACCATTGTTCGCTATCTGGCAGCAAAATTTGGTCAGCCCCCCTTTTACCCGCAAGATCTGCAAGCCCGCGCCGCTGCAGAAAAGTGGATGGATTGGCAAATTGCCCCGATTACGACCCCGTTCCGTACCCTATTTTGGGGCATCGTTCGTACCGAGCCGGCGCAACGTGATAATCAACAAATCGAAGCCGCCATTAAGGAAATGGAACACCACCTCGATATCGTGGAACAAACGCTGGCAAATCAACCCTATCTTTCAGGTGAAACCTTCGGCATCGGCGATATTCCGTTAGGCGCCTTTATTTATGCCTGGTTTGAAATGCCCATCAAGCGCCAGCCGCGGCCACATATGGAGCGCTGGTATCAGCAACTATGTGCCCGACCTGCTTACCAAAGTACGGTGATGCTGCCACTCAGTTAAGTGAATAGGGTATGGAGGAGTATACTCTAAATAATTCAACTGATTGCTCCATCACTGATCAATAGGTAATGAAATGGAAGCCCCAAAAATGGTTGTCAACAGCGTCGCTTACCGAGCGGGTAAACGCCTGAAAGATATTACGATCGATGATATCAGTGAAGTGGTGAAAGAACCGGATACCTTTGTCTGGCTCGGGTTATGGCAACCCGAAGATAGCTTTATGCGCAAAGTCCAGGAGGAATTTGGCCTACACGAGCTGGCGATTGACGATGCGTTACATGCCCACCAGCGCCCCAAAATAGAAACCTATGGTGATTCCCTATTTATTGTGGTGAAAACCGCACAATGGATAAACGATGAAGTGGAATACGGTGAAACACATTTCTTTGTGGGTAAACATTTCCTGATTAGTGTACGCCATGGTGCATCTTCCAGCTATGTTCCTATCCGTGCCAAAGTGGAGGAGAACCCGAAACACCTCAGCCTAGGACCGGGTTTTGCCCTGTACTCGGTACTGGATTTTATCGTCGACAATTACCGCCATATTGTTGGTAAATTTGAAGAGATGATCGAAGATATCGAGTCCAGTATGTTCCGTTCTGATTTTGATGAAACCGCCATTGAGAACGTCTACACCCTGCGCCGCCATCTGCTCGGTCTGCGTAATGCAGCCCTCCCCATGGATGAGATCTGCAACCAGCT
The DNA here is from genome assembly GCF_057180565.1 of Serratia sp. HNCC26DJ244. Lineage (NCBI taxonomy): Bacteria > Pseudomonadati > Pseudomonadota > Gammaproteobacteria > Enterobacterales > Yersiniaceae > Serratia > Serratia sp. HNCC26DJ244. The sequence continues at coordinate 66,596 of NZ_JBXUGO010000022.1, forward strand.
TATCCATCTGCATGAAGATGTGATCCCCAAAGAACTACGTGCTTACGTTCGCGATGTGCAGGACCATGCCCGGCAAGTGGTTATTACTTCAGACGATATGCGTGAAATGCTGACCAACGCCATGCACGTTAACTTGGCACTGGTGACGGTAAAACAGAACGAAGTGGTGAAAAGACTGGCGGGCTGGGGGGCAATTTTGGCTATTCCGACGGTGATTTTCAGCTTATATGGGATGAACTTTGCCGATATGCCAGAACTGAAATTCCCCTGGGCATATCACGCAACATTAGGTGTCACTGCAGTTGGCTGCATTTTCCTTTACCGGAAACTGAAACGAGCAGGTTGGCTATAGCCGGTTCCGGCCTGCCCACACAGGGCTATGGATGACCGAGCCCTGTGTTGCGCGCAGTATCCGACTTGTTTGGTAAAGACTGATTTGGTAAAGACTGATTTAGCAGGAACTGAAATTATTTCCTCCAGCAAGGGTAGCTAAATGTTTAAAAATATCTTGGCATTAGCGATAACAGTGGCTTTGACTGCCACATTATCCGGTTGCAAAACGGAAGAAGAAAAAGCGGCCATACAGGAAAGCCAGGACTACATCAAACAGTCATATTCAAAATATGTTCAATCATTTACCTTTGAAAACCTGGCCGCCTATACCCAGGTTGCTTACCTAGATGGCAAGCTGATGAGTAAGGCGATTTATGTCTGCGGGGAGTTTACTGATGAAAAAGGTCAGACTCGCCCATTTGTTTTCAGCAATTCAATTTTATGGCAAGGCATCAAAGGTTCTGGTGAAGGGGTTTTTATTGATAAGAACGAGGGGAATTACCCGCCTTTTATCAAAAATCAGAAAAATAGCTGTCGAGATAACCAAACCCAGATAAAAGTCGTTGATTGTAAACTGGGTCAAGAAAGTGAGCCCGCAGAGCCCGGTGTGGAATATATGTGCCAGGCATTATTAGACGATGAAAAAAATAAACGCTAGCCGTTGGGTGACGACGCCAGTTCATCTTGCAAACAACCAGTATCTACTCCCCTTGGGCGCGGTATAAGCGCGCAAACAGAGATAGCAGTACAAATTCCCTGTCAATCTCTGTAGAATCCCTGCCCTGAACACACCCAAACCGAATACTTTTTAACCTATGAATAATGTCACCCAACAGCCCAGAATCGGCTTTGTTAGCCTCGGTTGCCCAAAGAATCTGGTTGATTCTGAACGCATCTTAACCGAACTGCGTAACGAAGGTTACCAAGTCGTACCGCGTTATGATGATGCGGAACTGGTGATCGTCAACACCTGCGGATTTATTGATAGTGCCGTACAGGAATCACTGGAAGCCATCGGTGAAGCATTGCACGAAAACGGCAAGGTGATTGTGACTGGCTGCCTGGGCGCCAAGGAAAATCAGATCCGCGAAGTGCACCCCAAAGTGCTGGAAATTTCCGGCCCGCACAGTTATGAACAGGTTTTATCCCATGTTCACCAATATGTACCGAAGCCCGTGCATAACCCCTTTACCAGCCTGATCCCGGCTCAAGGGGTCAAACTGACACCGAAACACTATGCCTACCTGAAGATCTCCGAAGGGTGCAACCACCGTTGTACTTTCTGCATCATCCCTTCCATGCGCGGGGATCTTGATAGCCGCCCGATTGGTAGCGTGTTGGATGAAGCCAAACGCCTGGTTGAATCCGGGGTAAAAGAGTTACTGGTGATTTCACAAGATACCTCGGCCTATGGTGTCGATATCAAGCACCGCACCGGCTTCTGGAACGGTCAACCGGTGAAGACCAGTATGGTTAGCCTGTGTGAGCAACTTTCTAGTTTGGGTGCTTGGGTACGTCTGCACTATGTTTACCCTTATCCTCATGTCGATGAAGTGATCCCACTGATGGCGGAAGGTAAAATCCTGCCTTATCTGGATATTCCGCTGCAACATGCCAGCCCCAAAATTCTCAAGCTGATGAAACGCCCTGGCGCGGTAGAACGCACACTGGAGCGAATCAAACGCTGGCGCGAAATCTGCCCGGACCTGACGCTACGTTCCACCTTTATCGTTGGCTTCCCTGGGGAAAGCGAAGAAGACTTCCAGATGCTGCTCGATTTCCTGAAAGAGGCGAAATTGGATCGCGTCGGTTGCTTCAAGTACAGTCCGGTAGAGGGTGCTGCAGCCAATGAGCTGGCGGATCAAGTGCCGGAAGAGGTCAAAGAGCAGCGCTTCCACCGTTTTATGCAGTTGCAACAGCAAATTTCTGCGCAACGTTTGCAAGATAAAATTGGCCGCGAAGTATTGGTGCTGATTGACGAAGTGGATGAAGAAGGCGCAATTGGCCGCAGTATGGCAGATGCGCCGGAAATTGATGGTGCGGTTTACCTTAACGGTGAAAGTAACGTTAAGGTGGGTGATATTGTCAAAGTGAAGATTGAAAACGCTGACGAGTATGACCTGTGGGGCTCTAAAGTCTGACGGACATGACCAACTGCCCAAGGTGATTCTTTGGGTATCAGCGCGGTTCGCATTTTAAGTGCTTTTAACACTAAAGGGGCATCAGAGCCCCTTTATCATACTCTTCACTTTTGAATGCGCTTAACTGATTGGCATCCGTATCGGGTCAGGATGTTGGTAGGCAAAACCCAACTCACGGCAGATACGGCTACCGTCCACCAGCCGCCCTTCCTGCTCCCCCTCATCTGCAAACTGTGGTGGTTGCAGGTGCAATTGCTTAGCCAGCAGCGGGTAGAACTCACGCTTGGTGGGATGGATTGGCGCACAAATATTATAAACGTGCCCCCCGGTAGGCTGCTGGAGCAACAGTTGAATGGCGGCAATCACATCATCCTGATGTACCAGATTCACCCCTTGTGCTCCCCCTTTCACACCCACTTTACCGGCAAGAAAACGCCCAGGGTGGCGATCTGCCCCCACCAACCCAGCCAAACGCAGAATATCTACCGACGTATGCGGTAATTGATGCAGCCAAAGCTCCAGTTCTGCCAATACGCGCCCACTGGAAGTCACCGGATGCAGCGGTGAATCTTCATTCACACTACCGCTGGCCTCGCCATAGACCGAGGTCGAGCTGGTAAAAATAATACGCGGAACCGCATAAGCGATGGCGCTGTCCACCAGCATCTGCACCGCATCAAAATAGCCGCGACTCCCTTCGACAGTACGGCTAGCTGGCAAGGTAATCACCAACGCATCCACACGCAATAACTGCTCTAGATCATCGGGCTGACAAAGCAGTTCTGGCACTACTTCAAGCTGATAACACTCAACGCCACTCATCCTTGCGGCTTCGACCCCGTCCGGTGTGGTTTTACTGCCAACCACTTTATAGCCACGGCTCATCAATGATAAAGCCAGCGGCATACCTAACCAACCCAGACCAATAATGGCGACTTTTTTCATCAGCTTCCTCTCAAGAAGATCATAGCGTTGACGTTTTCCGTTTATGGAGACACCGGCGCGTTCAGTATGGCTTATCGGCGCGATAGCTGTTAGCGGGTAGATTTTAGCATAGCTCCAGCGGAAAGCCGTGTCTGAACTCCCCGCAGAGATAACCGAGCCTTTGCCAAATCAGGCGGTTGTTGCGCGAGAGTTACTCGGCCCTCAGGGAAGAGGCGAATAACTATGGTCAACAACCGAACAATTTGCAGTATGACAAGCATAAATTCATAAAAAACTGTTGCATGTGATAGCACAGATAGTTTAGCTTAATCAGCAGTCCAGCATTGGCTGGTTTAATGTAAAGAGAATTATCATGACACGCGTTCAGTTCAACCACCATCATCACCATCATCCTGACTAGTCTTTCAGGCGATGTGTGCTGGGAGACGGTTCTTGAATCTTCCAGTGGCGCGTAGAACGTAAAAAACGCAGGAGAAAGCCCTCGGAAGATATCTTCCGAGGGTTTTTTTTTGGTTTCAGACTGACATAAATTATTTTTTTACAACAAATTCAATTCATTAAGATTTATACAGAGGTCACTATGTTGGATAAAACACGTTTACGCATCGCCATGCAGAAGTCAGGTCGCTTGAGTGAAGATTCGCAAAAACTGCTGGCCCGCTGTGGTATCAAGATCAACCTGCAACAACAACGCCTGATCGCCTTCGCCGAAAATATGCCGATTGATATCCTGCGGGTGCGTGATGATGACATCCCCGGGTTGGTGATGGATGGCGTGGTTGATCTCGGTATCATTGGCGAAAACGTGCTGGAAGAAGAGCTGCTCAATCGCCGTGCTCAAGGGGAAGACCCGCGTTACTTAATGCTGCGCCGTCTGGACTTTGGTACTTGCCGCCTGTCACTGGCAGCCCCATTGGATAGCGAATATAGCGGCCCACAATGTTTGCAAAATTCCCGCATCGCTACCTCCTACCCACACCTGCTTAAGCAATATCTCGATAAGCAAGGGGTTAATTTCAAATCCTGCCTATTGAACGGTTCTGTGGAAGTCGCCCCACGCGCTGGCTTGGCGGATGCCATTTGTGACCTGGTTTCCACCGGTGCCACGCTAGAAGCCAACGGCCTGCGTGAAGTAGAAGTGATTTACCGCTCCAAAGCCTGCCTGATCCAACGTGATGGCGCCATGTCTGAGCCGAAGCAGCAGTTGATTGACCGTTTGATGACCCGTATTCAAGGGGTGATTCAGGCGCGTGAATCCAAATACATTATGCTGCACGCCCCGAGTGATCGCCTGGATGAAATCATCGCCCTGCTGCCCGGTGCCGAACGCCCCACTATTCTGCCATTAGCCGGTGCGGACAGCCGTGTTGCCATGCATATGGTGAGCAGTGAAACCCTGTTCTGGGAAACCATGGAAAAACTGAAAACCCTGGGTGCCAGCTCCATTCTGGTACTGCCCATTGAGAAGATGATGGAGTAACACCATGCAGAACTTCAATACGGTGGTCAATTGGGGCAGTTGTAATGCCGAGCAACAGGCTGAATTGCTGATGCGCCCGGCTATTTCCGCCTCTGACAGCATCACCCGCACCGTGCGTGAAATACTGGAGAATGTAAAAACCCGTGGTGACAGCGCCCTGCGTGAATATAGCGCCAAGTTTGACCACACCGAAGTGACTGCACTGCGTGTTACCGCCGAGCAAATAGCGCAAGCCAGTGCCCGCTTGGGGGAGGAAATCAAACAGGCGATGGCGGTGGCTGTCGCCAATGTGGAAACATTCCATAATGCGCAACAGTTACCCCCGGTGGATATCGAAACCTTGCCCGGCGTGCGTTGCCAACAGGTAACCCGCCCTATCGATTCGGTCGGGTTATATATTCCCGGCGGTTCTGCCCCGTTATTCTCCACCGTATTGATGCTGGCCACCCCAGCACGTATTGCGGGTTGCCGCCGCGTGGTGCTCTGCTCACCGCCCCCCATCGCTGATGAAATTCTCTACGCAGCACAGCTTTGTGGGGTGCAGGAAGTGTTTCAGGTGGGTGGCGCTCAAGCCATTGCCGCCTTGGCTTTCGGCACCGATTCCATTCCTCAAGTAGATAAAATATTTGGCCCGGGCAATGCGTTTGTTACCGAAGCCAAACGCCAGATCAGCCAACGCCTGGATGGTGCCGCCATCGATATGCCAGCGGGCCCTTCCGAAGTATTAGTGATTGCTGACGCGGGTGCCACGCCGGCATTTATCGCCGCTGACCTGTTATCACAAGCGGAGCATGGCCCAGATTCACAAGTGATTCTACTGACGCCTGAGCAAGCCTTGGCCGAAGCGGTGGTAGTGGCGGTTGAACAACAACTGACACAATTGCCACGGGCCGCCACGGCGCGCCAGGCATTGGCCAGCAGCCGCTTGATCGTCACCAAAGATTTGGCGGAATGTATCGCTATCAGCAACCAGTATGGGCCTGAGCACTTGATTATCCAGACCCGTGATGCACGCGCTTTGGTAGATAGCATCACCAGTGCGGGTTCGATCTTCCTTGGCGACTGGTCACCAGAGTCGGCCGGTGATTACGCCTCGGGCACCAACCACGTGCTACCCACCTACGGCTATACCGCCACCTGCTCAAGCCTGGGGCTGGCGGATTTCCAAAAACGCATGACGGTACAGGAACTGACACCGCAAGGCTTTATGACGCTGGCCCCTACCATTGAAACGTTAGCGGCCGCCGAGCAACTTATCGCCCACAAAAATGCCGTGACCTTGCGTGTCGCTGCGCTGAAGGAGCAAGCATGAATATTGAAGCATTAGCGCGTAAAAACGTGCGTGAACTCACCCCTTACCTGTCTGCTCGCCGTTTAGGGGGCAAAGGGGATGTGTGGCTGAATGCCAATGAATACCCACTGGCACCAGAGTTCCAACTGACCAGCCAGAGCTTAAACCGCTACCCAGAATGCCAACCCGCACAGGTGATTGAGCGTTATGCCGCGTATGCCGGGGTGAATAAAGAGCAGGTAGTGGTGTGCCGTGGTGCAGATGAAGCCATCGAACTGCTGATCCGTGCTTTCTGTGAACCAGGCAAAGACGCCATTCTTTATTGCCCGCCTACCTATGGCATGTATGGCGTCAGCGCGGAAACCTTTGGCGTGGAACGCCGCACCGTGCCAGCCAAGCAAGATTGGCAACTGGACCTGCCAGCCATTGCCGCCAACCTGGATAACGTCAAACTGATTTATGCCTGCAGCCCGAATAACCCAACCGGTAACCTGCTGAACCCTGACGACTTGCGCCAACTGCTGGAAATGGCACAAGGCAAAGCGCTGGTGGCCGTGGATGAAGCCTATATTGAATTTTGCCCGCAGGCTTCCGTTGCTGGCTGGTTAAAGGATTACCCACACCTGGTGATACTTCGCACCCTGTCAAAAGCCTTTGCGCTGGCCGGTTTGCGCTGTGGTTTTGCCTTGGCGAACCCAGACGTCATCAACCTGTTGTTAAAAGTGATTGCCCCGTATCCCCTTTCTGCCCCGGTGGCAGATATCGCCGCCCAGGCGCTAAGTAGTGAAGGTATTGCGGTTATGCGCCAACGCGTGAGCGAACTTGCTGCCAACCGTAGTTGGTTACAACAGGTATTGCCGGAGTGTGCTTGTGTGGAGCAGGTGTTCCCCAGCGAAAGCAATTACCTGCTGGTCCGAGTCACTGCCGCCAGTAATGCGTTTAAAAGTTTGTGGGATCAAGGCATTATCCTGCGAGACCAAAATAAACAGCCGAGCCTGGCTAACTGCATACGCATCACCATCGGTACCCGTAGTGAATGCCAGCGTGTTGTTGATGCCCTCAATTGTTTGCCCACAGCCTAAGGAGCCGATGTGAGCCAGAAAATTCTTTTTATTGACCGCGATGGCACGCTGATTGCTGAACCACCGGAAGATTTTCAGGTTGACCGCCTGGATAAACTGGCGCTGGAGCCGGAGGTGATCCCTTCCCTGCTGGCACTGCAACAAGCGGGGTTTACCCTGGTGATGATCACCAATCAGGATGGACTGGGGACGGCCAGTTTCCCACAGGAAACTTTTGATCCCCCACACAACCTGATGATGCAGATCTTCGATTCTCAGGGGATTAAATTCGCACAGACCCTGATCTGCCCGCATAAGCCAGACGATCAGTGCGAATGCCGTAAACCGAAAATTGCCATGGTTAAAGGTTACCTGGAGCCGGGCGTGATGGATATCGCCAACTGCTATGTGATTGGTGACCGCCAAACCGATATCCAATTAGCCAACAATATGGGCATTCAAGGGTTGCTGTATCAGCGCCAAAGTTTGGGCTGGGCGGCCATTACCCAACAGCTGACCAAACGCGACCGCCATGCTCAAGTGACGCGAGTGACCAAAGAGACCCAGATTGAGGTCAATGTCTGGCTGGACCGCGAAGGTAACAGCAAGATTAAAACCGGTCTTGGCTTCTTCGACCATATGCTGGATCAGATTGCTACCCATGGCGGCATCCGCATGGATGTCCAGGTGAGTGGCGACCTGCATATTGATGACCACCACACCGTGGAAGATACCGCGCTGGCACTGGGTGAAGCCCTGAATAAAGCGTTAGGCGACAAGCGTGGGATTGCCCGCTTTGGCTTTGTGCTGCCGATGGATGAGTGCCTGGCCCGTTGCGCGATGGATATTTCTGGTCGCCCGCACCTGGAATACAAAGCTGATTTCAACTATCAGCGTGTGGGTGATCTCAGCACCGAGATGGTGGAACACTTCTTCCGTTCATTGTCTTATGCCATGGCTTGCACCTTGCACCTGAAAACCAAAGGCCGCAATGACCATCACCGGGTTGAGAGCCTGTTTAAAGCCTTTGGCCGCACCCTGCGCCAGGCGATCCGCGTGGATGGCAACACCTTGCCCAGTTCGAAAGGGGTGCTGTGATGAAAGTGGTGATCCTCGACACCGGCTGTGCCAACCTGGCCTCCGTCGCTTACGCAGTAAAACGGCTGGGTTACCAGCCAGAAGTCAGCCGCACACCCGAAGTGGTACTAGGTGCTGATAAACTGTTCCTGCCTGGTGTAGGGACAGCGCAAGCCGCCATGGAACAATTAAAACAGCGCCAGTTAATCGACCTGATCAAAGCCTGCACCCAACCGGTGTTGGGCATCTGCCTGGGGATGCAACTCTTGGCAGAAAGCAGCGAAGAAAGTGGCGGGATTAAAACCCTAGGGCTGATTGATACCCCAGTAAAACAGATGACCGACTTCGGCCTGCCCCTGCCCCATATGGGTTGGAACCAGATCGTTTCGCACGCGGGTAATCCGCTGTTCCGTGGCATCGACAATGGTGCCTACTTCTACTTTGTTCATAGCTACGCGCTGCCAATATGTGCAAACACCATCGCTCAGGCGAACTACGGCGAGCCCTTCACCGCCGCCGTACAAAAAGACAACTTCTTTGGCGTGCAGTTTCATCCAGAGCGATCTGGCAGCGCTGGGGCCCAACTGTTGAAAAACTTTCTGGAGATGTAGCTAGCATGATTATTCCCGCTTTAGATTTAATCGACGGCAATGTAGTGCGCCTGCACCAGGGTGACTATGGCCAACAACGTGATTATGGCAACGATCCGCTACTGCGCTTGCAAGACTATCAGCAACAAGGGGCACAGGTGCTGCACCTGGTGGACCTGACCGGGGCTAAAGATCCCGCGGCCCGGCAAATTCCCTTACTGCGCAAACTATTGGCAGGCATCAATGTCCCGGTACAAGTGGGGGGCGGTATCCGTAACGAGCAAGATGTTGCTGCCCTACTGGCCGCTGGTGCCAGCCGCGTGGTGATCGGCTCAACAGCAGTAAAACAACCGGAGATGGTACAGGGTTGGTTTGAGCGTTACGGTGCCGATGCCATGGTACTGGCGCTGGATGTGCGCATTGACGCCCAAGGCCGTAAACAGGTCGCCATCAGTGGCTGGCAAGAGAACTCTGACGCCACACTGGAACAAGTTATTGAACAGTACCTGCCTTTCGGCCTGAAACACGTGCTTTGTACCGATATTTCACGGGATGGCACGTTGAAAGGCTCCAACGTGGCGCTGTATCAGGAAGTGTGCCAACGCTACCCACAAATCGCCTTCCAGGCATCCGGTGGCATCGGTAACTTGGATGATATCGCTCAATTACGTGGTAGCGGTGTTGAAGGGGTGATTGTTGGGCGTGCCCTGTTAGACGGTAAATTCAGTGTTGAGGAGGCTATCGCATGTTGGCAAAACGGATAATACCTTGCCTGGACGTTAAAGATGGACAAGTGGTGAAAGGCGTTCAGTTCCGCAACCACGAAATTATTGGTGACATCGTTCCGCTGGCTCAACGCTATGCCCAAGAAGGCGCCGACGAACTGGTATTTTACGATATCACCGCCTCTAGCGATGGCCGGGTGGTGGATAAAAGCTGGGTATCGCGGGTAGCAGAAGTGATCGATATTCCGTTCTGTGTCGCCGGAGGGATTAAAAGCGAGGAAGATGCCAGCCAGATCCTTTCCTTTGGTGCGGACAAAATTTCCATCAACTCACCAGCACTGGCAGACCCGACGCTTATCAGCCGCCTGGCGGAGCGCTTTGGCGTACAGTGCATTGTGGTGGGAATAGACACCTGGTTTGAAGCCACCACCGGCACATATCATGTTAACCAGTATACCGGCGACGAAACCCGCACCCGGGTGACGCAGTGGCAAACCCTTGATTGGGTACAGGAAGTGCAACGCCGTGGTGCTGGGGAAATTGTGCTTAATATGATGAACCAGGACGGCGTGCGCAATGGCTATGACCTGGAGCAACTGCAACGAGTACGGGAAGTGTGCCAGGTACCACTGATTGCCTCTGGCGGCGCCGGTACTATGGAACACTTCCTGGCGGCCTTCCGTGATGCCAATGTAGACGGCGCACTGGCTGCTTCGGTGTTCCATAAACAAATTATCAATATCGGGGAGCTGAAAAAGTTCCTGGCAAAGAATGGTGTGGAGATTCGCCTGTGTTAACAGAACAACAGAGAAATAAACTGGATTGGGAAAAAACCGATAACCTGATGCCGGTGATCGTTCAACATGCGGTTTCTGGCGAAGTGCTGATGCTGGGTTATATGGACCCACAAGCACTGGCAGAGACCGAACACAGCGGCAAAGTCACCTTTTTTTCACGCACCAAACAGCGCCTATGGACCAAAGGTGAAAGCTCCGGCCACTTCCTCAACGTGGTGAGCATCACGCCCGATTGCGATAACGATACCCTGCTGATCCTGGCTAGCCCCATCGGCCCCACCTGCCACTTGGGCAATAATAGCTGCTTCCACCCGGCAAGCAGTGACTGGGGGTTCCTGTATCAGCTTGAGCAATTACTGGCCGAGCGCAAAAACGCCAGCCCAGACAGCTCTTACACCGCCAAACTGTATGCCAGCGGCACCAAACGCATTGCACAAAAGGTAGGGGAAGAAGGAGTAGAAACCGCTCTGGCTGCCACAGTGAATAACCGTGAAGAACTGACCAATGAAGCAGCAGACTTGATCTATCACCTGCTGGTGCTACTGCAGGATCAGGAACTGGATCTGAGTAAAGTGATTAGCTGCCTGCGGGAGAGGCATGAGAAGAAGTAGCGTTAGGAGTTGAGTTGTAGCAGTAATTGTAGCAGTAAGAGTCTATCCCATAGACTCTTACTGCATCGTTATACCCCCTAGGCGCCCTGCTTTAGAAAGTCCAATCATCTTGCTAC
>NZ_JBXUGO010000023.1:0-74713 GCF_057180565.1 Serratia sp. HNCC26DJ244
GCTTGGCGCGGCTGGCGCGACAGGGCCAGTGCTGTCCACATAGGCGGTGATCGCAGACGGACTGTCATTGCCGGCCACATCGGTGGCCAGCACGCTGACATCACCACTGGTTTGCGGCGCGGTGCTGCTGATCGGACCATAGCTGCCATCGGCGGCCACGGTGGCGCTGCCGGTGCTGCCATCCGGGAAGGTGACAGTGACGGTGCTGAGCGGCTCGGCAGTACCGGAGACACTCAGCGTGCCGTCTGGGTTAGCCACCACACTTGGCGCGGCTGGCGCCACAGGGGCAGTGCTGTCCACATACGCGGTGACGGCGGACGGACTGTCATTGCCGGCCACATCGGTGGCCAGCACGCTGACATCACCGGACGTTTGCGGCGCGGTGCTGCTGATAGGACCGTAGCTGCCATCGGCAGCCACCGGTCCGGTGGCGGTGCTGCCGTCCGGGAAGGTGACGGTGATGGTGCTGTTAGGCTCGGCAGTACCGGAGACCGTCAGGGTGCCATCTGGGTTAGCGACCACGCTTGGCGCGGCTGGCGCCACTGGGCCAGTGCTGTCCACATACGCGGTGACCGCGGACGGACTGTCATTGCCCGCCACATCGGTGGCCAGCACGCTGACATCACCACTGGTCTGAGGCGCGGTGCTGCTGATCGGACCGTAGCTGCCATCGGCGGCCACCGGCCCGGTGGCGGTGCTGCCATCCGGGAAGGTGACCGTGATGGTGCTGTTAGGCTCGGCGGTACCGGAGACCGTCAAGGTGCCATCTGGGTTAGCGACCACGCTTGGCGCGGCTGGCGCCACTGGGCCAGTGCTGTCCACATAGGCGGTGATCGCGGACGGACTGTCATTGCCCGCCACATCGGTGGCCAGCACGCTGACATCACCACTGGTCTGAGGAGCGGTGCTGCTGATAGGACCATAGCTGCCATCGGCAGCCACCGGTCCGGTGGCGGTGCTGCCATCCGGGAAGGTGACCGTGATGGTGCTGCCCGGCTCGGCGGTACCGGAAACAGTCAGGGTACCGTCTGGGTTAGCGACCACGCTTGGCGCGACTGGCGCGACAGGGCCAGTGCTGTCCACATACGCGGTGACGGCAGACGGACTGTCATTGCCGGCCACATCGGTGGCCAGCACGCTGACATCACCACTGGTTTGTGGTGCGGTGCTGCTGATAGGACCATAGCTGCCATCGGCGGCCACCGGTCCGGTGGCGGTGCTGCCATCCGGGAAGGTCACAGTGATGGTGCTGCCCGGCTCGGCGGTACCGGACACAGTCAGGGTACCGTCTGGGTTAGCGACCACGCTTGGCGCGGCTGGCGCGACAGGGCCAGTGCTGTCCACATACGCGGTGATCGCGGACGGACTGTCATTGCCCGCCACATCGGTGGCCAGCACGCTGACATCACCACTGGTTTGTGGTGCGGTGCTGCTGATAGGACCATAGCTGCCATCGGCGGCCACCGGTCCGGTGGCGGTGCTGCCGTCCGGGAAGGTGACCGTGATGGTGCTGTTAGGCTCCGCGGTACCGGAGACCGTCAGGGTGCCGTCTGGGTTAGCCACCACACTTGGCGCGGCTGGCGCGACCGGCGCGGTGCTGTCCACATACGCCGTAATGGCGGACGGACTGTCATTGCCCGCCACATCGGTGGCCAGCACGCTGACATCACCACTGGTCTGAGGCGCGGTGCTGCTGATCGGCCCATAGCTGCCGTCGGCAGCCACCGGTCCGGTGGCGGTGCTGCCATCCGGGAAGGTGACGGTGACGGTGCTGTTAGGCTCGGCAGTACCGGAGACGCTCAAGGTGCCATCGGGGTTAGCGACCACGCTTGGCGCGGCTGGCACCACTGGCGCGGTGCTGTCCACATACGCGGTGACCGCGGACGGGCTGTCATTGCCGGCCACATCGGTGGCCAGCACGCTGACATCACCACTGGTTTGTGGCGCGGTGCTGCTGATCGGACCATAGCTGCCGTCGGCAGCCACCGGCCCGGTGGCGGTGCTGCCATCCGGGAAGGTGACCGTGATGGTGCTGTTAGGCTCGGCGGTACCGGAGACCGTCAGGGTGCCGTCTGGGTTAGCCACCACACTTGGCGCGGCTGGCGCGACCGGCGCGGTGCTGTCGACATACGCCGTAATGGCGGACGGACTGTCATTGCCCGCCACATCGGTGGCCAGCACGCTGACATCACCACTGGTCTGAGGCGCGGTGCTGCTGATCGGCCCATAGCTGCCGTCGGCAGCCACCGGTCCGGTGGCGGTGCTGCCATCCGGGAAGGTGACGGTGACGGTGCTGTTAGGCTCGGCGGTACCGGACACCGTCAGGGTGCCATCGGGGTTAGCGACCACGCTTGGCGCGGCTGGCGCGACAGGGGCGGTGCTGTCCACATACGCGGTGACGGCAGACGGACTGTCATTGCCCGCCACATCGGTGGCCAGCACGCTGACATCACCGGAAGTTTGTGGCGCGGTGCTGCTGATAGGTCCATAGCTGCCATCGGCGGCCACCGGCCCGGTGGCGGTGCTGCCGTCCGGGAAGGTGACCGTGACGGTGCTGCCCGGCTCGGCGGTACCGGACACCGTCAGGGTGCCATCGGGGTTAGCGACCACGCTTGGCGCAGCCGGCGCCACGGGGCCAGTGCTGTCCACATACGCCGTAATGGCAGACGGACTGTCATTGCCCGCCACATCGGTGGCCAGCACGCTGACATCACCGGACGTTTGTGGCGCGGTGCTGCTGATCGGACCATAGCTGCCATCGGCGGCCACCGGCCCGGTGGCGGTGCTGCCATCCGGGAAGGTGACCGTGATGGTGCTGCCCGGCTCGGCGGTACCGGAGACAGTCAGGGTACCGTCTGGGTTAGCGACCACGCTTGGCGCAGCTGGCGCCACTGGGCCAGTGCTGTCCACATACGCCGTAATGGCAGACGGACTGTCATTGCCGGCCACATCGGTGGCCAGCACGCTGACATCACCACTGGTTTGTGGCGCGGTGCTGCTGATAGGACCATAGCTGCCATCGGCGGCTACCGGCCCGGTGGCGGTGCTGCCGTCCGGGAAGGTGACGGTGATGGTGCTGTTAGGCTCGGCGGTACCGGAGACGCTCAAGGTGCCATCGGGGTTAGCGACCACGCTTGGCGCGGCTGGCGCCACGGGGCCAGTGCTGTCCACATACGCGGTGATCGCAGACGGACTGTCATTGCCCGCCACATCGGTAGCCAGCACGCTGACATCACCACTGGTTTGTGGCGCGGTGCTGCTGATAGGACCATAGCTGCCATCGGCGGCCACCGGCCCGGTGGCGGTGCTGCCATCCGGGAAGGTGACCGTGATGGTGCTGTTAGGCTCGGCGGTACCGGAGACACTCAAAGTGCCATCGGGGTTAGCGACCACGCTTGGCGCAGCTGGCGCCACGGGGCCAGTGCTGTCCACATACGCCGTAATGGCAGACGGGCTGTCATTGCCGGCCACATCGGTGGCCAGCACGCTGACATCACCACTGGTTTGTGGCGCGGTGCTGCTGATAGGACCATAGCTGCCATCGGCGGCCACCGCTCCGGTGGCGGTGCTGCCATCCGGGAAGGTGACCGTGACGGTGCTGTTAGGCTCGGCGGTACCGGAGACGCTCAAGGTGCCATCGGGGTTAGCGACCACGCTTGGCGCGGCTGGCGCCACGGGGCCAGTGCTGTCCACATACGCCGTAATGGCAGACGGACTGTCATTGCCGGCCACATCGGTGGCCAGCACGCTGACATCACCGGACGTTTGTGGCGCGGTGCTGCTGATAGGACCATAGCTGCCATCGGCGGCCACCGGCCCGGTGGCGGTGCTGCCATCCGGGAAGGTGACAGTGATGGTGCTGCCCGGCTCGGCGGTACCGGAGACACTCAAGGTGCCATCGGGGTTAGCGACCACACTTGGCGCAGCCGGCGCCACGGGGCCAGTGCTGTCCACATAGGCGGTAATGGCGGACGGACTGTCATTGCCGGCCACATCAGTGGCCAGCACGCTGACATCACCGGACGTTTGTGGCGCGGTGCTGCTGATCGGCCCATAGCTGCCATCGGCGGCCACCGGCCCGGTGGCGGTGCTGCCATCCGGGAAGGTGACGGTGACGGTGCTGTTAGGCTCGGCGGTACCGGAGACAGTCAGGGTACCGTCTGGGTTAGCGACCACGCTTGGCGCGGCTGGCGCCACGGGGCCAGTGCTGTCCACATAGGCGGTAATGGCGGACGGACTGTCATTGCCGGCCACATCGGTAGCCAGCACGCTGACATCACCACTGGTCTGAGGTGCGGTGCTGCTGATCGGCCCATAGCTGCCGTCGGCGGCCACCGGCCCGGTGGCGGTGCTGCCATCCGGGAAGGTGACAGTGATGGTGCTGCCCGGCTCGGCGGTACCGGAGACACTCAAGGTGCCATCGGGGTTAGCGACCACGCTTGGCGCAGCCGGGGCCACTGGGCCAGTGCTGTCCACATAGGCGGTGATCGCGGACGGACTGTCATTGCCCGCCACATCGGTGGCCAGCACGCTGACATCACCACTGGTTTGTGGCGCGGTGCTGCTGATAGGACCATAGCTGCCATCGGCGGCCACCGGTCCGGTGGCGGTGCTGCCATCCGGGAAGGTGACCGTGATGGTGCTGTTAGGCTCGGCGGTACCGGAGACACTCAAAGTGCCGTCTGGGTTAGCGACCACGCTTGGCGCGGCTGGCGCCACTGGGCCAGTGCTGTCCACATAGGCGGTGACCGCGGACGGGCTGTCATTGCCCGCCACATCGGTGGCCAGCACGCTGACATCACCACTGGTCTGAGGCGCGGTGCTGCTGATCGGCCCATAGCTGCCGTCGGCCGCCACCGGCCCGGTGGCGGTGCTGCCATCCGGGAAGGTGACAGTGACGGTGCTGCCCGGCTCGGCGGTACCGGACACCGTCAGGGTACCGTCTGAGTTAACCACCACACTTGGCGCGGCTGGCGCCACCGGCGCAGTGCTGTCGATGTAGGGGATGACCGCAGCCGGGCTGGTATTGCCCGCTGCATCGGTATCGGTCACCAAGATCGTGCCAGAAGTCTGTGGCTCGCTGCTGGTCACCGGGCCGTAGCTGCCATCAGCAGCCACCAGCGCGGTGCCCGTGCTGCCATCCGGGAAGGTGATGGTCACTGTCGTGCCGGGTTCAGCTCTACCAGACACACTCAGGGTGCCGTCTGAGTTAACCACCACGGTTGGCGTCGCTGGCGCGACTGGCGCGGTGCTATCGATGTAGGGTGTGACCGCAGCCGGGCTGCTATTACCCGCTGCATCGGTATCAGTCACCAAGATCGTGCCAGAAGTCTGTGGCTCGCTGCTGGTCACCGGGCCGTAGCTGCCATCAGCAGCCACCAGCGCGGTGCCCGTGCTGCCATCCGGGAAGGTGATGGTCACGGTCGTGCCGGGTTCCGCTCTACCGGATACATTCAGAGTGCCGTCAGCATTGACCACCACGTTCGGGATAGGGACCAGCGGCGCGGTGATGTCGATGTAACTGGTCGTCGTCGCCGGGCTTCTATTACCCACCACATCAGAATCGGTGACCAAAATCGTACCGGAGGTCTGTGGCACGATACAGGTCACCGGCCCATAGCGGCCATCGGCGGCCACCGGCGCGGTGGCGGTACTACCGTCCGGGAAGGTGATGGTCACGGTCGTGCCGGGTTCGGCTCTACCAGACACACTCAAGGTACCGTCGGCGTTGACCACCACGTTCGGGGTGGCCGGGGCCACTGGCGCGGTGCTGTCGATATAGCTGACTGCCGTCGCCGGGCTAGTATTACCCGCCACATCAGAATCGGTGACCAAGATCGTACCGGAAGTCTGTGGCACGCTACAGGTCACCGGCCCATAACTACCGTCAGAGGCCACCAACGCGGTGCCACTACTGCCATCCGGGAAAGTGATGGTCACGGTCGTGCCGGGCTCAGCTTTACCAGACACACTGAGGGTGCCGTCTGGGTTAACCACTACGCTTGGGGTGGCTGGGGCCACCGGCGCGGTGGTGTCGCTGTAGCTGGCCGTCGCCGCCGGGCTGCTATTACCCGCAGCATCGGTATCAATCACCGAGATCGTGCCGGAAGTCTGCGGTACGCTGCTGGTCACCGGCCCGTAGCTGCCGTCAGCGGCCACCAGGACGCTGGCTCTGCTACCATCCGGGAAAATAACAGTCACGGTCGAGCCAGGATCTGCCGCCCCCGCTACACCTGACACACTCAGGGTACCGTCAGCGTTGGCGATAATATTTGAAATAACAGGTGCAGCAGGGGGGACATCTTGTCTTTCATCATCATTGGAATCCGAACCACCATTGCTCGAAGCCAAGGCAATCCCCCCGCCAATCAGCAATGCACCAAGCCCAGCCCCCAATAAGGTTGTAGAACTAATACCTGATTCGATACCCAGTAACAATGGTTGAATTGATGAAATAGGAGAAAACCCAGTAATATCAAGAGTCGGTTGCCCCGCAGGATTAGCATCTAACACCCAAAGCTCATTATCATGTTGTAACACAAGCGAGTTTTTATGATTTTTATGTGGTACATAGAAGTCTTCTAAAAAAATAGACTCGCCAGATTTTAATTTAATAACTAATGAGTTACCTTGTTTTTCCATGGAGGCAATATCACTAGGCTTCACATTTATTTCGATAACAGAAGCTTCTTTAATAATAACGTGCTTATCCAAAGAAACAGTTCTTTGATGCGTTTCTTTGTTAACAATAGAGATATTTGCGCTCATGCTAATCACCTTAAGGTATCGAGTTTTTGTATGGGTGAAAAAAGACCTATATACGATTATAGAATCAGCTAAAACAGGCTGTGTACTTTTCACACTAAAAATATTCTTATGCAGAGCTAACTTTTTGATTGTGAATTTTTTATTTTTTGGGGCGGCATTTTGACAGCCCGAGACTGTACATACTTCAAGTTGCTCGAATGATAGCGATACAGAGATACTCGGCGCTTACCGAGCTCTATCCCCTGCATGAAACCCTAATAGTTTCAAATATATATTGAGTTACACTCACAATCGTGGAGGGATATTGTGGAAGAAAGTAGTCACCTGGGTGAATGATGAAACAATCTGCAGTTAGGACAACAAGTGATAGGGCATTCATGGTACTCAATGAGCATAAAAATCCGATTGGCTTGGTGAGAAAGTCTTTTACCAAAAACACCTAAGAGATTAGCGATATGATTATATCACTGCTAAGTAAATACAAATATACTAGCCCTACCATCATCTAGATGATAGGGCATTTAGTCAGCACAAGAGATAACAATGGATTAGGAAACTGAAACGCATTTTACACATCCCGTGGCATCGTATAAGTCAGCGCTAAATAATAACCCTACTAGCGTGCTACGGCAGTTAACCCTCTCCGTCAATTAGCGTTCACGCAAAGATTCCTTCACTTTATTCAATGGTTTTACCAGATAATCAAAGACACTTTTTTGCCCTGTTTTAATTTCTACACTAGCAATCATCCCAGGCATAATAGGGAACGATTTCCCCGCTTTATTTTTGATATCTATACTATTTGTCCTAACATAAATACGGTAATAAAATTGATCTGGTTTCACTTCATCTTGTAATGTATCCGGTGAGACAATGTCTACCTTCCCTTTGATATCACCATAAATAGATGAATCATAGGCAGTAATTTTTACATTCGCATCCAAGCCTGGTCGTATGTAAGCAATATCACGGGGGTTGATTCTTGTTTCAATCAATAACTGATCTTCTAATGGGATAATTTCAATCATTTTTTCACCAGGTTTTAATACCCCTCCTAAGGTAGAAACATGGATCTCCTTCACTATCCCATTGACTGGCGAGTTGAACACAGTATGTTTTAATTGCCCCATACGCCCTTTCATGATGGCTGACTGAGCCTCCATTTCGGCTTTGGCTTTCACCAAGTCTTGACGTGCATTAACAAAATAGGAGTTACGCGCCTCATCAATTTTTCCATCAAGATCACTTATCTGCCGCCGTAAGCGTATGACTTCCACAGGGCTCGCCGCCCCCCGACTGACTAAGGGTGCGGTCATGGAAAGCTCTTTTTCAATCAGTTGTTTAGACTGAGTGAGGTTATCAATGGTTTCATGGAGACTGAGCCTTCGTGAATTGTACAAGTGACTCTCTTGTGTCACTAAAATTTTATCCTGTTGTATATCTGAGCTAAATACCAATGGTGTATCATTTAATTCAGCATTCAGTCTTTCAATAGAAGCTCGTAGCGCAGATATCCTTGCCTGTGCTTCACCAACCGACGACTCGAAGTAGTTAGGATCAAGTTTGGCTAAAACCTGCCCTTTTTTTACAATATCCCCTTTTTTCACTAAAATTTCAGACAGAATCCCCCCATCTAGGCTCTCAATAATTTGCTCTTGAGAAGCTGGAGTTACCTTACCGGTCCCAACCGTGACCTCATCAAGAACGGCAAAGTAAGACCAAGCGCCAAATATCACGAGGGCGATCAAACTCAGCCAGATAATGGGAGAGGCATGAAAAGCTGGCTTTTTTACCAAAGTGTTATTCATTGTACACTCCCTCCAATAGGCTTGGCGTCATGGGAATTTACTGTATGTTTAACCGTCGCTGTATGATTACTGGGGGATTCAACTGCTGGGGAACCATAGTCTTTTAGGATCTGCTCTTTTGAACCGTCGGCCACGATCCTTCCGTTATCCATCACGATGATACGATTCACAATCTTGAGCAGTGCAGGACGATGGGTCACCACAACCATCGTTCGCCCTCCAACCCACTTGTCCAATTGTTGCAGCACGTGCTGTTCAAGATTTTCATCCATAAAGGTCGTCGGTTCATCCATCAACACTATTCTCGGATTACGTACCAACATGCGACTAAGGAGAACCATTTGCCGTTGACCACCGGACAATCCGCGCCCTCCCTCGTTAATAATATAATCCATCACTGCCGCATCCTTCTGTACCAAGCTGATCGCTCCACTCACAACAAGGGATTGCAATAATTCTTGCTCCGTCGCATGAGGATGACCCAACATTAGATTTTGTCGTAAGGTTCCAAAGAAAAGACGGCAATCCTGCGATGTGTAACCAACTTGACGGCGTAAATCAGAAGGATCAATGCGCGATATATCAACGCCATCCATGAGTACTTTACCTTGTGATGCCGTGCCCTGCCCCGCAAGCAACTTTAACAAGGTTGACTTCCCTGACCCTACTCGGCCAATGATAGCGATACGTTCCCCAGGGGTTATATGGAGATTGTTTATAAATAACACACTGTTTTTTCTTTCGGTATCATAAGCATACTCGGTACCTTGTAATACATAGTTACCCTGGAGCTCAGGGCAATGGGCGCGTTTCTCATCATCTGGCATATCAACGGGTTTTTTTAGCAGTTCATCCAACCCGCGTATGGCAGTTTTAGCATGTTGCCAACGGGAAAATACCATGGTGAGTTGCATGAGAGGCGCGATGGTTCTTGATGACAACATACTACAAGCCACTAAGGTACCGGTGGTAATCTCGCCTTTGAGTACCAGGTAAACCCCCATCACCAACATGGCTGAATAGGCGAGTTGCTGGATGGCACTCCCCCACCCTGTTAGTAACGAAGTCCATAGCCGACTTTTAATATTAATCTCAGCACTGACCTCATGGTTCTGTTCCCATTGACGTTGAAAGTACGGCTCTGCCTGTAGGGCCTTGATATCTTCTATACCCTCAATAGATTCCACCAATACGGCATTGCGTAGAGCACTTTCACGCATACCTTGCTGAGAAAGCTTGCTTAACGGCCACTGCACTATCAGGCCGGGAATAACCACCAGTGGAATCGCCAGCATTGGAATGATAACCAGTGGACCGCCAATGAACGCCATCAAGAAAAGAAATAAGATAACAAACGGAATATCGGCGACGGCGTTGACAGTTGTGGAAGTAATTAGCTCACGGACTTGCTCCAGCTCCCGTAACTGGGAAATAAAGGAACCCGTCGATTTCGGCCGAGCCTCATTGCGAATAGCCAGCGCGCGGGCAAATAGTAATGAAGATACTTTTAAATCAACATCTTTGCCCATCATATCTGAAACACTGGTTCGTGCTATTCGCACTAATGCTTCAAACAGTACTGCCGTCATGACACCAAAAAAGAGTACCCAAAGAGAATTATAGGATTCAGCCGGAATGATCCGGTCATAAACCTGCATAGAAAAAAGAATACCCGCCAGCGCTAGTGTATTACTGACGATAGATGCTAGTGATATTTCAAAAATATTGCGGCCAGTACCCTTAAACGCGTTTAAAAACCAGTGCTTTTTATAGGGTTTGACAAATTCATCGACTCTGGAATCGCGTCCCCGCGCTTTAGGACGGATAAGGACAATCAGCCCACTGTTTTGCTCCCAAAACTCTTCGGCAGGGAGTTCATAAGTCATGTCAGTACTATCCGTTAACCAAAAAGTAATACTACCATCCGTATTCACCGATTGGACAACAGCCAGCTCATTGTCTGTGCGAGCCACTATAAAAGGAGTAGGATAGGTGATTAACTGTTTGTTTTTATGTAAAACAGGTTTAATCTGCAGATTAATCAAAGCAGACAGGCGGATCAGTTTGTCTTCCAATGTACAACTTTCAAACCAGACCATCTGTTGGTTCAAATATGTCTCATCCAGCGGATGTCCATAAATCTCTGCGATGCGACAAACCGCAGATAGCCATTTTTTTGTGTCGGTTTGGGTCTCTACCACCTTCATGCCTGGCCCCCATTAATTTTCGACAAATCCAAAAAGGGAACGGATATATTCATCATGCTTCAAGTTGCTTGAGTGTTGGCTACGTATTACCCTCCAGTCACGCAGTAGGCTAGGCATCCGGTCATTCCCGTGCTAATTACCTACAAGCAACTCGAATCATTTTGAGTGTATACGCAATTGCATCCAAGCTGCGGGACAAAAACACGACACCACTATAATCGAATGAAAATGGCGACATGTCAGTCTCCCGCTGAAGTGATACCCATCATTGAATATTCGGCAGTTCCTTTTCCGCGGTTTTATCGACACCGAGCAACGGTAAAAGGTTGTCCAGTGCTAATGCATAATTTATTGCTGCATCCAAGGCATCAAAATGCGCATTCACATTACCACTGTTAGCTTGGTAAACATCCTGTTCAACACTCAAGAGGTCATTCAAGCTACGCTCACTCAGTTTGTATTCATCGCGATACAAGCTACGGGTGCGTTCCGCTATATCAATCTGGCTGACACTTAATTGTTCACGTGCACCTGCTCCCGACCAGTTGGCAAAGGCGGCAGATGCCTGTTGGTCAACAGTTAACTTGACTTGGTTAACATCGGAGCTGGCCGCCACGACATCTTGTTCAGCCTGACTAACTTGAGCTGACACCGCGCCACCTTGGTAGATAGACATATCGACAGACACGCCAATCTGATTATCCCAGTAGGTATCATCTCGGTAAAATTGCCGTATACGTCCCGCTTCTACTTTGATATCGGGTAAATACTGCGCCTTTCTGTGCGCGACAGTACTTTCTGCGGCTTTCTGTTTAGCGCGTGCAGATTGCATCGCAGAAATTTGATTATAGTTGATGGCATCAGGTTTGACCGTAATCTCTTTCAGGCTGTCAGGCAGCTCAGCCAAATTAGTTGCATTTCTCCCTGTCAGTGTTGCCAGATTGGCCTGAGCGGCATGCAACTGAGTACGATACTGTTCAAGAATGGTTTGCAACAGAGAGATACGTGTTTCTGCTTGCAGTATATCTGATTGCGGGTTAAGCCCGGCATCAACACGCAAGCGGGACATATCTCTCACTTGTTTTAGTGAATCAATAGAGTCTTGGGCGATGTTCATTAAGCCTTGGTAACGCTTAACGTTGGAATAAGATAACAGTGTTCTACCAGCAACCTCTGTCATGCTTTTTTTCAGATCCTGACGATAAGAGTCAGTTAAATTCCTTTGGTGATCAACAGAATTACTTGTTTTGCCAAAATCATACAATAACTGCGATAGCTTCGGCCCAAAAGAGGACTCCCCTGCTTTACCGTAATTCGCATTCATACCTATTTGCGGGTAGTAGGCGCTTTTAGCCTCATCGACCTGAGCTTTGCCTCTGTTGATTTGCGAAAGTGCTTTACTGATATCTGGGCTACGCTGGAAAGCCGAAATGATGGCCTCCTCTACAGTCATATTATCTTTGTTCTGCACTTCACGAAGAGTACCCCAATCAGGTGGGGCATCGGCATAAGTCGACATCGGCACCAAAGTCAGAAAAAGAGAGATTGCAACTACCCGTCGCCAACCCACGCAGTGAAGTGTCATAGAGTTTTTAAACGGACAGATGTCTGCGTTTTTTAACATAAGAAAACCCCATTTTAAAATAGCCCTTATGCCACGAGTATCGTGGGAAGGTAAATATACTCAAAACAATTAGAGTTGGTTGTAGCTGGCAAACGAGCGAGCCCCTAAATAACTTAATCAACACCGAACAAGGGTAGATCGCTAGCAAAATACCGACCATTTTTAAAACCTGTACAGCCCCGTTGCAATCGTCAGCACAGATACGGGGCAAATGCATGAATATTTCTTTGGTTATCGCCGTATTTTAAATATAACACATATCCCAAATTAACCTGAAGGCGCTTAATTAATTAAAAAGTTAAATAAAAAGTTAAATGAAATCATTAAGATAAAAAATAAATGCACCAGGTAGAGGCATAGTGAAAACGTTAAGTGATGAAATGAATGCTGATAAAAATGACTGACAAGTCGTTCGGTTTGTTCATCATGAATGTTCATCATAAAGCTCCCGTCTGAAAAGCGAGAAGCATGGGTGGCGTATACGGCATGGCCGTATACGTTGGTAACAACCACTTTCCGAGCACCATTCCAAACACTACAGCTCCCGTTATCGGATAAATACCTGACATGAATCATCGACATTACAGAGAAACTTTACTAAGTTGTTCATACTTGCTCCTTCTTATCTGCATCTCTTTTCATCACAACAGCAGAACTTGAGACGGGTGCTTAGTTCAATTCTCTATCCGACATTCCAGTTAATTAAGAAAATAGAATAGACCATATGGCGCAATATTTTTCTCTAGGTATCCGACGCATTTGGCAAGAGCTGTCGGAAATGCAAGGCCCGGGGTTCTATTGGGTGAATGTTGATCGCCAGCGCGATGCAGATTTGCTTTGCCAGCAAATCATCACCGCCCAGGAAGAAAGTCGCCGATTAGCCCTGATTTGTAGCGGTGACCAACCGAGTGAACAACTGGTGGAACACCTGTCTACCGCCAGGCTGAAAAAATGCCCTTGGTATACCTTACCGGAAAAAAAGGCCGCACTCTGGCACTTGACTGACGATTTGATGCGCGCGCTAAGGCCGAAAAACCGGCTGCTGATCCTGCTGGCTCATGCCAATTTATGGCAAACCTTCACCAGTCAAGAACTGCAATCCTGGGGTAAGAAACTCAATAGCTGGTTAGAACAGCAACAATGCACGTTGTTGGTGCTCAGTTACGGTAGCGGCGTCAACAAGCTTAAGGGCCAACTCGGCGGTGAGCATCACCTGCTACATGGATTAGCCAGCCTGCAGTGGCAACAGGACCACGCCCAATATCTGGTTAACTGGTGGAGTACAGAAAACAGCATCCAGGCCAACCAGTCATTCACTCTGCACAGCGATGAGCTGGGCTGGCAAGCAGAAGAGAATACTGATCAGCCCTCGCCGGCCCTCGAGCACAACGACAGTAGCCTCTACCTGGCAGAGAAACGAGTGTTGGAAGGGGCGCCTGCGCTGTCAAGCAATTGGCAGTTACTGGAAAATAATACCCAAGTGATGCAGCTCGGTATGGAGGCCACCGCCGCCACGCTGATTTTTGCCTTGTACAAAACTGATGAAATTGACCCGTTAGCGCAGCATATCCATAGTTTGCGCCGCAGCCGTGGGGATGGTTTGAAGATTGCGGTGCGCGAGATGAGTGCCAGCCTGCGCTACAGTGACGAACGGCTACTACTCGCCTGCGGCACTAATTTGATTGTGCCCCATGTCGCACCGCTTTCCACCTTTTTGACCATGCTGGAAGGTATTCAGGGCCAGAGATTATCGCGCCATATTCCGCAAGATATCAGCGCCCTGATTGCCGGGGTGCGTCCATTGCAATTAAAAGGTTATCTGCCACCAGAAGAGTTCAACAAAGCCGTGTTATCACTGATGGAAAATACGCTATTGCCGGAGGATGGCAAAGGTGTGATGGTCGCTTTACGCCCCGCCCCAGGGTTAACTGCTCGCCAGTCGATGACGCTGTGCCATCAGCGCCGCTATGGCGATATCATGACGGTGGCACAGAATCGGTTATTCCTGTTCCTGTCCACCTGCCGCATTAACGATTTGGATACCGCGTTGAAGTTTATTTTCCGTTTACCCGTAAACGAAGCATTCAGTAACCGGATAGTATGGTCACAGGATATCGATATTACCGCGCAAATCAGGCTACTGACTCAAGATATTGGGCTATCATTTGACGATAGTCAGCCGGAAGTCAAAGTTACCAAACCAGCGGTAACCGTAGCAGAGGCGGCGGCGGTTGAACGCCGTGACCCGGTGCCGATTACACTCTTGAGCCGTGAGCCGGAGGGGGGAGTATGAATGGCATAGACGATATCGTGCAATTAGTGCTGCTGTGCGCAATCATCTTTATTCCTGTGGGATACGTGCTACACCGTCGTCTCCCTAACTGGCTGCGAACCTGGCAGAATTTACTGTTATCTCCACGTTATTTGAAACCGGCAAAACGATCGGGAAACAAAAACGTGGCCTCTCAAGGCGAACATAAAAAATAACTATGACTGATAAAGAAATCACGCAACCTGATAATACGCTATGGCGCTATTGGCGTGGCCTTGGCGGCTGGAATTTTTATTTTTTGCTCAAGTTCGGTCTATTATGGTTTGGTTATCTGAACTTCCATCCACTGCCTAATTTGGTGTTTATGGCATTCTTGCTGATGCCCATCCCCTCACTAAGGTGGCACCGCTGGCGGCAGAGGATTGCCATTCCTATTGGTATCGGTTTGTTCTATCACGATACCTGGCTGCCCGGGGTGAGCAGTATTATCAGCCAAGGTTCACAACTGGCCGGTTTCAGTGCCCACTATATGCTCGAGCTGACCCTACGTTTTATCAATTGGCAAATGATCGGGGCAATTTTTGTCTTGCTGGTGGCTTATCTGTTTATCGCCCAATGGCTACGGATCTCGGTGTTTACCGTTGCTGCATTGGTTTGGTTGAATCTGGTCAATATCACCGGCCCGGCAGTATCGCTGTTACCCGCGACCAAGCAGGCGGCGATGGTCCCTGAGACACCTGCGACACCTGCGGCTCCTGCGAGTAACCAACCTGCCGCCAATGCGCCCCCCACTAATGAGAATCTCAACGCCTACCTGAACCAGTTCTATGGCGAGGAGCAAAGCCGAGCGACCACTTTCCCAGCCAGCTTGCCGACCGATGCTCAGCCTTTTGATGTATTAATCATCAATATTTGTTCACTTTCGTGGTCTGATCTGGATGCGGTCAACCTGCGCAACCATCCGTTATGGGCGAAGATGGATATTCTGTTCACCAACTTCAACTCGGCAACCGCCTATAGTGGCCCGGCCGCCATACGACTATTACGTGCCAGTTGCGGCCAACCCGCCCATAAGGATCTGTATCAACCGGCCAATCAGCAATGTTATCTATTTGATAATTTAGCTAAATTAGGCTTTAAGCAGCAACTGATGCTGGATCACTCAGGTGTCTTCGGTGATTACCTAAAAAATCTGCAGACCGATGGTGGTCTGCAAGCGCCACTTATGTCTCAAGCTAACATAAGTCACGAACTCACTTCATTTGATGGTGAACCGATATATAACGACCTGCAATTACTCAACCAGTGGCTTGAACAGCAGAAAAATGAGGGTAATGCCCGTACTGCGACTTTCTTTAATACCATCCCGTTACATGATGGCAACCGGTTTGTCGGTTCCAATAAAAGTGCCGACTACCGGCCTCGGGCACAGATGCTGTTAGACCAGTTAAACACCTTCCTGGATGAGCTGGAAAAGTCGGGGCGCAAAGTAATGGTAGTGTTTGTACCAGAGCACGGTGCGGCGCTGGCGGGTGATAAAATGCAGATGTCAGGTTTGCGTGATATCCCCAGCCCAAGCATTACGCATATCCCGGTGGGTATCAAACTGGTGGGCATGCAGGCTCCACATCAAGGCAGCCCGCTAGAGATTACAGCCCCCAGCAGCTATCTGGCACTGTCTGAGTTAGTCTCCCGCTTGGTGGATGGTAAAGCGTTCACTGCGGCCAGCGTTAACTGGCAAGCACTGACTGAAGGCCTACCTAAAACTGCCGCGATCTCTGAAAATGATAATGCCATCGTCATTCAGTACCAGGAGCAACCCTATATTCAACTGAATGGCGGTGATTGGGTACCTTATCCGCATTAAACCATCTTACTGGGTATACATGACAAAGGGCTCAAACGAGCCCTTTCTTATTGGCAACCCAATCTGTTTTAAGACTCGGCGCTTTCATCCTGATCAACAGCAAAACAGGCCACCATTTGGTCACCATACTGCCGCAACTGCGGTTGCAACTGGGTACAGCTACCGAAGGTTCGGCTGCAACGCGCATTGAACGCGCAACCAGGCGGTGGGTTCATTGGGCTCGGGAGCTCACCGGTCAGTTTGATACGTTCACGGCGCATATCCGGGTTCAGCCGTGGTGTTGCCGAGAGCAACGCCTGGGTGTAAGGATGACGCGGGTTGTTGAAGATAGCCTCTTTACTGCCCTTTTCCACACAACGCCCCAGGTACATCACCATCACTTCATCAGCAATGTGCTCCACCACCGACAGGTCATGGGAGATAAAGACATAAGACAACCCCAGTTCCTGCTGCAGATCCATCATCAGATTCAGTACCTGCGCACGCACCGAAACATCCAGTGCAGAAACAGGCTCATCGGCAATCACCACATCCGGATTAAGCATCAAGCCACGGGCAATGGCGATACGTTGGCGCTGACCACCAGAAAACATATGCGGGTAGCGGTCATAATGTTCCGTTTTCAGGCCGACTTTCGCCATCATCTCCAGCGCTTTTTCACGCCGTTCAGCACTGCTTAATGAGGTATTGATCAACAGCGGCTCTTCCAGAATCTGCCCCACCTTCTTGCGCGGATTCAGCGAGCCATAAGGGTTCTGGAATACAATCTGGATCTTCTGGCGGCGTAACTTATCCGCCGTGACATCCGGCTTGAGCAGGTCTTGCCCTTGGTAGTAGAGCTCCCCACCGGTGGGCACTTCGATCATGGTCAGTAGACGGCCTAACGTGGACTTACCACAGCCAGATTCACCAACCACGGCCAGTGTCTTGCCGCGCTCAAGGGTAAAGGAAACGCCATCCAGCGCTTTTACCAGCCGTTCTGGAGCAAACATCCCCTTCTTGACCGGATAATATTTTTTCAGGTCAATCGCCTGCAATAAAAAAGGGTGATTCTGACTCATTCGGTTGGTCTCCCCGCATCGTCCAGCGGTGTATGACATTTAACCTGGCGGCCGTGAACAGTTTGTAACTCCGGCTCTTCTACACGGCAACGTTGATTCGCATAAGGGCAACGCGGGTTCAACAAGCAACCCTCTGGCCGATCATATTTACCCGGAACCACACCAGGCAGTGATGCCAGGCGCGCCTTATCGGTGGCAAACTCCGGCAATGCACGGAGCAGCGCCTGAGTATAAGGATGACGCGGTGCGCGGAAAATTTCCGATGACTTGCCCGACTCCACCACCTGCCCGGCATACATCACGATGATGTGATGTGCTGCTTCCGCCACCAAGGCCAAATCATGGGTGATCAACAGCAGTGCCATATTTTCACGCTGTTGTAATTCCAGCAGCAGCTCAATGATCTGCGCCTGAATGGTCACATCAAGGGCGGTGGTCGGTTCATCAGCAATCAGCAGCTTGGGCCGACAGGCGATCGCCATGGCGATCATCACACGCTGGCTCATGCCACCCGAAAGTTGATGGGGATAAACATCCAACCGCGAAGCAGGATCAGGGATCCCCACTTGGGTCAGTAAGTCAATGGCACGCTGGCGACGAGTGCGACGATTGCCCCCCTGATGCACCTTCAAGGCTTCCATGATCTGATAACCGACGGTGTAACAGGGGTTCAAGCTGGTCATCGGGTCTTGGAAGATCATTGCGACTTCAGAGCCCACCAGATGACGACGCTCTTTTTCAGAAATTTTACGCAGATCCTGGCCATTGAACTCCAGTTTATCTGCCATTACTTTGCCGGGGTAATCAATCAACCCCATAATCGCCAATGAACTGACCGACTTACCAGAGCCAGATTCACCGACAATACCCACTACCTGCCCTTGCTCCACACTGTAGCTAATGCGATCTACCGCACGGAACGGCGCATCATCATCACCGAAGTGCACCGAAAGCTTTTCTACATTTAATAATGCCATGATCGGTTCCTCGTCACTGCTTCAGTTTGGGGTCGAGAGCATCACGCAAGCCGTCCCCCATCAGGTTAAATGCCAAAACCGTCAGCAGAATTGCCACCCCAGGGAAGGTCACCACCCACCAAGCACTTTGTGCAAATTGCAACACATCGGAAAGCATCGTTCCCCATTCCGGTGTCGGTGGTTGTGCCCCCATCCCCAGAAAGCCGAGTGCGGCCATATCCAGGATGGCGTTAGAGAAACCAAGAGAAGCCTGTACGATCAACGGTGCCAGGCAGTTTGGCAAAATATTGACAAACATCTGGCGCATCGAACCCGCGCCCGCAACGCGAGATGCCGTGACATAATCACGGTTTACTTCTACCAACACCGCCGCACGGGTCAAACGAATGTAATGCGGTAAAGCGACAAAGGTGAGTGCCAACGAGGCGTTGACAATTGACGGGCCAAATACCGCTACCAGCACCAAAGCCAACAGTAAGCTTGGCAGCGCCAGCATAATATCCACGACGCGCATGATGATGGCATCCACCACCCCGCCAAAATACCCGGCCAACATGCCGAAAAACACACCCATAATCAGCGAAAGCACCACCACCAGGCAACCTACCAGCAGTGAAAGCCGAGCACCATACATCAAGCGTGACAAGACATCACGCCCTACATCGTCAGTGCCCAAAAGATACTGCCAACTGCCCCCTTCCATCCAGACTGGCGGTTTAAGCAAGGCATCTCGGAACTGGTCAGCAGGGTCATGCGGAGCCAGGAACCCTGCCCCTAACGCCACCACCAACATAATGATGATATAAACCAGACCGACAACGGCCCCTTTATTGCGCTTAAAATAGTGCCAAAACTCCTGGAAGGGGGTCATTGGCTTCGGCGCGCCTTTCACTACAGACTCGGTAACTTGAGACATCAGAGCGCCCCTTATTTCTTGTGACGAATACGCGGGTTAACGATGCCATACAGCACGTCCACCAGCAGGTTAACCAGAATAATCATACAGGCGACCAGTAATACGCCCCCCTGAACCACCGGGTAGTCACGACGTTGCAGCGCATCCATCAACCAGCGCCCCAAGCCAGGCCAGGAGAAGATGGTTTCAGTCAGGATAGCCCCCGCCAGCAACGTACCAACCTGCAGACCAATCACCGTCACCACCGGTAGCAAGGCATTACGCAACGCATGTACCACGATCACCCGCATACGGCTCAGGCCTTTGGCGCGCGCGGTACGAATATAGTCCTCACCCAGCACTTCCAACATCGAGGAACGGGTCATACGCACAATAACCGCCAGAGGGATAGTACCCAACACAATGGCAGGCAGGATCATATGCATCACGGCATCTTTAAAATCGCCCGGCTCCCCCCAGATCAGGGTATCTATCAACATAAAACCGGTCAGCGGCAAGCTCTCGTCGAGGAATACCGTATCGCTTATCCGCCCCGAGACCGGGGTAAGATTAAGCTGCACCGATACCAGCATGATCAACATCATGCCCCACCAGAAAATCGGCATCGAATAACCGGTCAATGAGATCCCCACTGCTGTGTGATCGAAGACTGAACCCCGCTTAACCGCTGCCAACACCCCCACAGGGATACCCAGCATCACGGCAAAAAGCATCGCGCATAAACCCAGTTCCATCGTCGCCTTAAAACGGGGAACAAACTCTTGCCAAACGGGAATTCGGCTTTTGAGGGATAAACCCAAATCGCCCTGTAACACGTTGGTCACGTAAGTGAAATATTGTTGATAGAGCGGTTTGTCCAACCCCATCTCTGCCATGAGCTGAGCATGGCGTTCAGCGGAGATACCGCGCTCCCCGGCCATAATGGTCACCGGATCCCCGGGGATCATATGGACAAATGCAAAAGTCAGCAATGTAATGCCGATAAACGTTGGGATAACCAACCCCAAACGTCGGAGTATGAACTGCAACATATCCCGAACTCTCTGTATTCTGTATAAAGAGCCCGACAGCGCATCGTCTGCCGGGTTTATTAAAACGCACTGCACGACATCTTCTGGAGACAGGAAGGCAGAGGCGTAACATCTGGCCCCTGCCTAATAACATCCTGCTAATTTCAAATGACAACCTGGTGGTCAGGGCAGAAGAGACTCTGCCCTGCATCGGGTTTAATCCAGAGAAACATTCTCAAAGTGGTGCTTACCAAGCGGATCAACCACATAGCCCTTCACTTCTTTACGCACTGGCTCGTAAACGGTTGAGTGGGCAATAATCAATGCCGGAGCCTGCTCATTCATCACCACTTGCGCCTGCTTGTAAAGTTCTACGCGTTTTTCGTGATCAGCGGCAGAACGAGCCGGTTGGATCAGATCTTCAAATGGCTTGTAACACCAGCGTGAGTAGTTAGAGCCATCTTTTGCGGCAGCACAACTGAACAGCGTCGCGAAGAAGTTATCTGGGTCACCATTATCACCGGTCCAACCCATCATCACCGCCTGATGTTCGCCATCTTTGGCACGCTTGAGGTATTCGCCCCACTCGTAGGTGACAATCTTGGCATTCACGCCAATTTTCGCCCAGTCAGACTGGATCATTTCGGCCATGCGGCGGGCATTAGGGTTGTAAGGGCGCTGTACTGGCATTGCCCACAGTTCAACAGTGAAACCGTCTGGCAGACCCGCTTCCTTCAGCAGTTCTTTCGCTTTGACAGGGTCATAAGCATAGTCTTTAACCGCATCGTTATAGCCCCACATGGTCGGCGGGATCAGGTTCTTGGCAGCTTGACCCGCCCCCTGGTAAACCGCATCAATGATGGCTTGCTTGTTAACCGCCATGGTCAGTGCCTGACGCACTTTGACGTTATCGAACGGTTTTTTCTCAACGTTGAACGACAGGTAACCGACATTCAGACCAGGCTGTTCCATCAGGTTGATGGTTTTGTCCTGCTTCATACGCGCGATATCAGCCGGGTTGGGATACGGCATGACCTGACACTCGTTTTTCTGCAGTTTGGCATAACGCACAGCGGCATCTGGCGTGATGGAGAACACCAAGCGATCGATCTTCGCCTTGGTACCCCAGTATTCCTCAAAGGCTTTGTAAAGGATCTTCGAGTCTTTCTGATATTGCAGCAATTGGAACGGACCGGTGCCGATTGGGTTGAGATCAACGACTTCTGGCTTACCTGCTTTCATCATATTGTCAGCATATTCCGCAGACAGAATGGAGGCAAAGTCCATACCCAGATCAGCCAGGAATGGTGCTTCAGGACGCGTCAAGGTGAAACGCACCGTGTGGTCATCAACTTTTTCGATCTTGCTAATCAGATCCTGCATCCCCATCCCTTGGAAGTATTCATAGGTGCCGCCAGACACCTTGTGGTAAGGATGGTTCGGGTCAAGCTGACGCATAAAGGAATACACCACGTCATCAGCATTGAAATCACGAGTAGGTTTAAAATCTTTGCTCGATTGCCACTTCACGCCTTGGCGCAAGTGGAAAGTATAGGTTTTGCCGTCTTCGCTGACGTCCCACTTCTCTGCCAGGCCGGGTTCCAGTTCAGTGGTACCTGCCTTGAACTCAACCAGGCGGTTATAAATCGGTACTGCACTGGCATCATAGGTGGTACCAGAAGTAAACAACTGCGGGTTGAACCCTTCAGGAGAACCCTCTGAACAATAAACCAATGTTTTTGCTTGTACGCTTGCCGCTACAGTCAAGGCAATCAGCCCAATACCGCATTTCAAAATTCCTGATTTTCCCAAGGAACGTATCATCGCTCGTGCTCCGTATGTGGTGTGTGTATGACTGCCAGAACCTCTATTTTTTATTACGCTGTCTCTGTGCAGTTAGTCATCGAATAAAGTATGAAAATGCTGGGTGGAACGCATCACAGCAAAACGGCTGCTTGTGCTGGATATCCCCAATCAGCCCTTACTTTTATCCATCAGTTTACCAAATTGCCAACTGTTTGTGGCGGCGTCAATATAACCGGGATGAATTTATACGTAATATGTGAAACAACAAACAAACATAAAAAAAACATAACAGCAACATGATAAAATTAAAGTCTCAATTTTTACTAAAATCCAGTTCAGCCAGCTAAGAAAACAGCATAAACCCAGAATTAATAGCCAATCAAAAAACCAAAATTTTATTGATGAAAGAAGGGCATCTAAAAGATTATTTTTTCATTATAGCTGAAAAACAGGATGAAATGCTGAGAGCGGTGGGCAAAAATCAGTCGGACATCAAGCTGCTGCTACTCAGCTGATTCATGTTACGGGGAAAAACATACTCCGTTTTGAACCGCGCTTTATAGGGCAGTAAGGCGGCAAACAAGGATATATTCAAGTTCACTGGGCAGACACACAGAGGATAGCTTAGGAATCGCTGGTCTTCCCCAAGATTCCAGGCCGTTTTGTCTCATCCTCTTAAACGACAGGCTTAAACGACAGGCGAAAAAAAACCTGCTAAAAAGCAGGTTTTTCAAATTTGGTCGGCGAGAGAGGATTCGAACCTCCGACCCACTGGTCCCAAACCAGTTGCGCTACCAAGCTGCGCTACTCGCCGATGCGGGGCGCATATTACTGCTGGGTATCATGCTCGTCAATCACTTTTTTGACCCGCCCCTAAAAGTGAGGGTAAAAACGCCAGCGGATAAGATTACTCTATTTTCAGGCTCTCGCCATTACTGTGGATCACATCGCGATACCAGTAAAAACTCTTTTTACGGTACCGCGCCAAGCTACCCTTGCCGGCATCATCACGATCAACATAAATAAAACCATAACGCTTCGACATTTCTGCTTTGGAAGCACTCACCAGATCAATGGGCCCCCAACTGGTATATCCCATCACTTCAACACCATCGTCGATGGACTCAGCAACCTGAACCAAATGGTCATTGAGGTAATTGATGCGGTAATCATCATTGATACTGCCGTCGGCCTCAAGACGATCCCGCGCCCCTAGCCCATTTTCCACAATAAACAGAGGCTTCTGGTAACGGTCATACAACACATTGAGTAAATAGCGCAAACCCACAGGATCTATTTGCCACCCCCATTCTGAACTCGCCAAATGGGGGTTGGGTACCATGTTAAGGATATTGGCACGGGCGGTGTTGTTCTGCTCTTTATCCGTGGTAACACAGCCACTCATGTAATAACTGAAAGAGATAAAATCGACGGTTTCACTTAACGCCAGCTGGTCTTCCTCGGTGATCGTCACCTTAATGTCGTTTTCACGGAAGAAACGTTTCATATAAGTAGGGTAAGCCCCTCGCGCCTGTACATCACCGAAGAACAGCCAATCACGGTTCTGACGCTGTGTTTCCAATAGATCATCGGGTTTACAACTGAGCGGATAAAGGATGCCACCCAGCAACATATTGCCAATTTGCCCCTCCGGTACTATCTCGTGGCAGGCTTTTACCGCTTTGGCACTGGCCACCAACTGATGGTGAATCGCCTGATAAATTTCACTTTTACTGCTATTTTCCGGCAAGCCAACACCCGTAAAAGGAGCATGCAGCGACATGTTGATCTCATTAAACGTCAGCCAGTGTTTTACTTGGTGTTTATAACGCTCAAACACAGTCCGCGCATAATGCTCGAAGAACCCAATGGTTTTGCGGTTCCCCCAACCACCGTATTTTTGTGTCAGAGCATAGGGCATTTCATAATGTGAAAGGGTGATCAGCGGCTTAATGTCATATTTCGCCATCTCATCAAACAAGCGATCATAAAATGCCAATCCGGCTTCATTGGGCGTCTCTTCGTCACCTTGTGGAAAGATACGCGCCCAGGCAATCGAGGTGCGCAGGCATTTAAACCCCATTTCGGCAAACAGCGCGATATCTTCCGGATAACGGTGATAAAAATCGATGGCGACATCCTTGATGCTGCTATCACCCGAAACTCGCGGCATCAGTGCACCAAAGATCCCTTCGGGTTGCAGATCTGACGTTGAAAGGCCTTTGCCCTCCGCCAAATAGGCCCCTTCCACCTGATTTGCCGCCACTGCCCCGCCCCAGAGGAAAGATTTGGGAAATTTGCAACTCATCGCTTTCTCCTTAATGATTCGTAACGCCAATAGACTGATTAATCTAATAAACCCGTTGTCACTCAAGCTGCAGGGTTGTTGGCTGCATCTTGATTACACTGGGTAGAGGGTCAGTAATGGTGCCCGCTCTTGCACCGGGCTCTCGCCACTGGCAAGCACATCGATATAGTCGTCACTGTTGCTGACAATGACTGGCGTGGTGGTATCAAAACCTGCCGCCTGGATGGCAGCCAGATCAAACTCAATCAGCAACTCCCCGGTCTTAACACGCGCGCCCTCGGCAATATGCGCAGTAAAATGCTGACCATCTAATTTGACAGTATCAATGCCGATATGAATTAACAGTTCTATCCCTTCATCCGATTCAATACCGATGGCATGACGTGTCTTGAACAGTGAAACAACCGTACCATTGACCGGGGCCACTAACCTGCCCTGGCTCGGCACAATGGCCACCCCCTTCCCCAACAGACCACTGGCAAAAGTGGCATCGTTTACCTGCTCCAGTGAAATGACTTCACCGGCTATCGGGCTGAATAACACCGGGTTGCGATTAACGGGAGTAGGCGATGTGAGGGACTCTTCCCCTTCCAGCCTGGCTTCAGGGACAATGCCAAACAGATAGCTGGCAATGGCAGCAAACAGGAAACCGAGCAGAGTACCGGCAATCGCCCCCCATACCGTAGCGTTGAAACCGCTGGCGGGAATAATCTGAGCAAAGGTGAAAACACTGACCAAGCCAAAGGAGTAGGTTGCCGTCTGAAAATAGCCGATCACCGCTCCCCCTAGTGCCCCCCCCACGCAGCCGAAAACAAAGGGGCGTTTGTAGGGTAATGTCACCCCATAGACTGCGGGTTCAGTGACACCAAAAATACCGGCAGTCACTGCAGATCCAGCCATCACACGCAGTTTGCTGTCGCGGGTGCGCAGCATGACCCCCAGTGCCGCCCCCACCTGCCCCATCACTGCGGGTAATAACAGTGGCACCATTGTGTCGTATCCCAGCACACTCAGGTTGTTGACCATCAACGGTACTAGCCCCCAATGCAGGCCAAAGATCACGCAGACTTGCCATAACGCCCCCATAAATGCGCCAGCAATAACCGGATTAAAGGCATAAATGGTTTGATAGCCATTAGCCAGCAGATGACTAAACCAGGTAGCGGCTGGCCCAATCAGCAAGAACGTTAACGGCACGGTGATCACCAGGCACATTAATGGTGTCACGTAATTACGTAACGCGCTGTGGAACAGCCGGTTGAACCAGGGCTCCAACCGACAAGATATCCAAGCGGCAAAGATGATCGGAATAACCGACGAACTGTAGTTAATAAAGGTAATCGGAATACCGAGAAAGTATTCAGGCTGTGCGCCTACCTGTTGTGATGCATCGAAAGCTGTCATCATCAATGGATGGGTCAGCGCACCACCGATAGCCATCGTCACAAAGGCATTGCCACCAAACTTCTTCCCTGCGGTGTAACCTAAAATAATCGGGAAGAAATAGAACAGAGCATCACTGGCGGCAAATAACAGCTTAAACGTGCCACTACTCTCCAGTAACCAGCCACAGGCCAGACTCAAGGCCAAAAAGCCTTTTAAAATCCCCGAAGCAGCCAACACCCCGAGTATCGGAGTAAAAATGCCAGAAATAATGTCAATAAAATGACTGAGCAGATTCTCCTTATCACCCTTTTTGGCATCCGTTGGCTGGTGATCATCTAACCCGGCCAGCACATTCAAACTATTATAAACCTCGCTAACATGGTTACCGACAACGACCTGAAACTGACCGCCGCTTTCCACTACCATGATAATGTCCGGATTTTTCTTCAGCGCTTGTACATCAGCCTTGCTGCTGTCATGCAGTTTAAAACGCAAACGGGTAGCACAATGCACCAGACTCTTCACGTTGTCGCGGCCACCGACCCCGGCCAAAACCTCACTGGCTAACTCCTTATATTTCATAACAATATCCTTAATGCTTAGCGTTCGTGATCTCACTCGCTGGCGATGGCCAATCACCGTTGAGGAATTAAATGCAAAAAAAAACCTAAACCTCGTTACTGTCGACACCCAACAGGGAAGACAGCAGCACGAAGTTTAGGTTTTGCCTGCTAACGCAGTGACAACCCTAAATTTGGTTGAGCCATGACGGTAACATTCTGTTTTTCCATCCGGCAAGACCTTCCCGCACAAAGTTATCGAAGTGTGATCTGGAGTACAAAATCACACTATCGAAATAGAGTGACCGTTAAAATTTGATCACGGTGAACGCCCCAGGAAAACATTAACCTGTCTAATTAAAATTGAAGAGGTAACTTAATGTGTACAGATATGGAAGCAGATTACCCAACCAGGATGGAATCCATTAAAAACCAATATTAACAACATGTTGAACACATTAAAAGGTCTTCATACTCTCGAAACATCCGCTTGATTTCTGACAAATAAATAAGATTTTTCTTAAAAATACTTACCATTTTTCAAATTAACACCAAAATAGCTCCCCATTACCCAACAAAATACATCAGAAAAACTAATTAAAAGGTAGACAAAAATAACTCACAGTATTATTAATGTTGTCCTGAAAATTTGATTGAGGGTGAGCAGTTGTCATGGCACTACGTAGCGAACTTGGGCGAATTTTGATTACTGGTGCAAGTGGTCGTGTAGCAACGGCATTCAGACAGTTTGCTGGTCATCGTTACGCTTTTCGTTTAGCCGAAAAGGATATCGATATGCTGAATGAGCTGCGACCCGAAGATCAAGCGTTGGCTTTTGATATCAGCGATATTGAAGCCTGCCGTAATGCCTGCGCCAATATTGATACCGTACTACATCTGGCAGCCGAGCCCACTCCTGATACCAAGTTTCACGCGTCATTGATGAACAACAATATCCTTGGCACATTCAATATATTCCGGGCGGCAAAAGATGCGGGCTGTAAACGCGTGGTGTTCGCCAGCAGCTCCCTTGCCGTGGAAGGTTATCCCTTGAATTATCAAGTACGCCCCGAAGATGCACCGAGACCCAAAAATATGTACGGTGCCAGTAAGGCATTTGGTGAAGGTATCGCCGCCTATTTCGCCTATCAGGAGGGTCTTTCTGCGTTATCGGTACGGATTGCCAACTGCACCACTCTGGAAAAGGGCCAGCAGATAAGCGCTCGTGATATGAGCACTTTTCTTAGTCACCGGGATGCAGCTGATCTACTTGATCGCTGTATCCGCATCACCGATGTACAGTACGCTGTAGTACACGGCATCTCCAACAACCAATACAAACGACTCTCACTGGAAGAAACCACTCGCCTGCTTGACTACTACCCTGAAGACGACGCATTTACCCTGTTCGGTTTTACTTAATCCACTAAGATGCAAAACCAATGAAAGCGCTAAACCTGGCGATAATGATTAACGGCAGGAAAATGGCATTGGTACCAATGCTACCAATGCTACTGATAAACATAATTACATTGCTAAGTATATTACGGTTTTTCAGCAATCTTGCGCAGATACTCGTTATTTTTAAATGCAATAATAATCATTTCAAAAGAGACTCGGGTCATGACACAAACAATCACCAACCCCAGCAGGCCATAGAAAAAATCAACCATATACATATACCCAATGCCAAAGAGAATCGCCCCTAGCAGACTGAGCCAATACAAAAAGGTAATAATTTTTGGGGTCAGCATCGCATCGAAAAAGAAAATGCTTTTCATTCTATATCCTTCAGTTAATGTCAATCATTCCAACGAAGAGGAACCAAAACCTCATTGTTTAATACAGCAAAGAAATGATATATATTTTTACGTAGATTTACAAACTGCAAG
Organism: Serratia sp. HNCC26DJ244; assembly: GCF_057180565.1. Lineage (NCBI taxonomy): Bacteria > Pseudomonadati > Pseudomonadota > Gammaproteobacteria > Enterobacterales > Yersiniaceae > Serratia > Serratia sp. HNCC26DJ244. The sequence goes on from NZ_JBXUGO010000023.1 coordinate 28,463, forward strand.
CGCACTGCTATCAATACCCAAAATAATTCGAGTTGCCTGAAGGCGGCCAGTCCGAGACAAATCGATCAGCAATCGATTTGAACAGCGCTTGTGTTGGCCCGCAGGGTGAACCTCATGGATGAGACGAGTAACCTCAGCCAACACTCAAGCAACTTGAAGTATGACGAGTATATTCATTTTCACTCAAGCGGTGGTTGACAGGTCATAACCGCAAGGCGTTGATTAGATGCCTGGTTAGCCTGCCAGACAAAGAATCGACCTGACGGTCTGCCAGACAGATCCGCTTGGCATCGGGACACATCATTTCCATTTCTCATTGCTCGCTTTACAATCAATTCAAGCAAAATAAAAATAAAATAAAAACAATGAATTATCATAAAATTAAAATTTTATTCTTTTTTTTATAAAATTTTGCAACATTAAACTACTCAAAATCAGCGAAGCCAACCACATCATTATATTTATAAAATAATAACATTATGTTTTATTGCAGAATTAAACACCAGGTTAATAAAAAAACAAAACACAATAAACCTTATCTTGCGCTTTTCTACAGCGATAATTACATAAGTAACTTTCTTGATAAGAGTGAGATTATTCTTATAATGCAAGCCAAGTGAATGCGACTTATACGTTGAATAGCATTGATTGCCTATACCCTAAATAATTCGTTTTGAACAGCGCTTGCGCTGGCCCTTTAGGGCGAGGGACATGGATGGACAACAAACACAGCTAGACAAAGATAGCGTTAATCATTTACCAAGCATACCGATAAATACTTCTCTCGTATCGTTATGCCTATGCAATTTAAAATAACCACATTTAAACAACACCAGGGAAAAACATATTCTGCTTTTATCAAATAAACGGTTATGCACAAAATAATTCGAGTGCCTTGATATGGGCCGAGTAACTATTGACCGGTCACTATTTACCGGTCACTACAGCCAAAACTCAGCCAACTTGAAGGATCAAGTATATATGGCATCTCTTAACTGAACCATACCCATGATACTTTACATTACATGGCTATTAGTTGTTCATTATAAATGACGTTATGCACCAGCCATGCCATCCATCTGTAATTTTAATGATGAAAATAAATTTAAAAAGTCAAAAAAAAATACTTATGGATTTTACAAAAAACAGGGAAAAAATGAGCATTAGGAAGAATTTATTTATCCAACATGCCTGCATGTATACCAGGGAAGGTATAAAATCAACCTTATCTCGTCTTTCATGTGGCAATATTGACCTAACGGTTATTGCGGAAAAAAAATATTTAGAAATCAGTGACTATCTAGCATTACCCGGCACTGATGTAGATGTTTTTATTTTAGGCTTACAAAACACTTATGATAGCTATGGGAACACCCTTGATTTTATTATCAAATGGCTCCCCTTACACTATCCGCAAGCCAAAGTCATTATCATGGCGCAAACCCTTATTCTCGGGCGGCTGAAGGACTATCTTTCAGGTCTGAATAATGTTTCCGCAGTGCTGGATAATGCAATAACAATAAATGAGTTAAGTCACTATTTGCAAGATACTATTCTTAATTTACCAGATATCAGGCAGAAATCAAAATCGACAACACCGCTGACACATCAAGAAATCAAGGTACTAAAATATTTGTTAAAAGGAACGCCAACCTTACAGGTTGCAAGAACGATGCAGATTCACCCAAAAACTGTCAGTGCCCACAAACGAGCAGCTATGGTCAAATTGGGAATTACCTCATTACATAGTTTAATACAGTGCCAGGTCAACTTAAACATGATGGACAATTTATTAACCCAAAAATAATGACTAATTACTATCCGCTGTCACTCAAGCTGAACTTAAATCAACATAGCAGTTAGGAACGAGGATAACCCATTTTAACGGGTTCAGGAGTGAACTTGAATTTTAACTAGACTTTCGCTGTCACGGCAAAGCGATACAACGACACAACAATACCAAGGGATGAGGTTTATAAACTATGAATTCACAAAATAAAATGGATTCACAAAATAAAACCAATCCCGATACTTCACTGCTGATATATTCAATCTCGACATATTAACCATAAAAAAGTGGCGTCACTTTATGGTTATTAATAAAATAACCGGAATCTCTGACACTCGAAATAAAATCAGAAGAAAGCCCCACTGCCGTCAATTTTCGTCTCAATTCATTGATAGCATGCCACAATCGCTGACTGGAGGAAGAGAGATTATTGTCTTCCCAAACATTATTGAGAATATCATTCTTCGAGACAACGACACCTTTCTCACTGGTCAGTAATAAGGTTAATAATCGCACTAGGTTTACACTAAGAGAAACTACCGAAATTGTTACAGCACGCAATTCAGTGTCATCACTAAAGCGAATCAACCTTTTTTTATTCATATCAAATAAAATTTCTTCATCAATTAAAAAACCGTAAATCTCACCCTTCATAATACCCATCAACATACTATAGATTAATAACATCTTGAGACAATTAAGCTAGCGAAAAGGATAATTTTACAAAACCCTGCCACTAGCAGTGTATTTTGGCATACCCCATATCGCATCCAAACTGACAGCAAGGATTACATGTACAGCAATAGACTTTAGCCGACAATAAAAAAAAACCTTAGTGAATTATTATTATTTATGCTGTTAAGATTAAAAAATGCCTTGCGGCAAAGCGTAGAAAGCATTCCCTTAATTAAGTTAATATTTTTTTAAATACAATATGCAATTAATTTAAGTTTATATAACATGCTGATTTAAAAGTAAAAAAATTTACACCTGAATTGACCAAAACAAAATAACACCTTTACCACACCGGCTGAATGACAATGAGATTGAGTTTAATTCATTGATTTTAATATAAAAAAATCTTAATCATACATTTAATATTGTTTACCCACGTGAAGGAGTCTATGCTCCGCTCCCTGAGCTGAATAAATCCTCCCTTGATAGCCCTCCCTGCTCAGTCAGGTCTGCACCATTGCTCATAAACCGCCGAGAACTAAATTGATACAAATCACAGTCACGCCGCTAGTTACCCCGTTCAGTCGCTTGCTGCCCATACCTCAAGGAGCCTTGAGTGCCACTCTCTGGCGAAAACTTGAATCGGCGTGGTATACATAACTGATTTTTTTACTATAATTGGAGTGAAATCAGTTACTCTTGATAAAACTAACTGTGGTTGGTTAAAAAAAATGACAAAATTTGTTATTAACGACTTGGTTACTTACATCCCGGAGCAACATCGGCTGTTGCCGAACGGGAAAAAAGGGAATGAAACTATTTTAAATATTCCAGCCAGTCGATGCTTGCAACTATTATTATCAAACCCCGGGAAAGTGATTAGTCAGCAGGAATTTTTTGCCTTTGCCTGGCAGAGTCAAGGGCGTTATGTCACTAACAATACCTTTTATCAGAACGTATCACTGTTAAGAAGGGGGTTGGTGAGTGCTGGCATCAAAGAAGAAGTCATCAAAACCGTCCCTAAAGAAGGTCTTTTATTCTGTGGTACGGTACAGGTTTTAGATATTGAAACTACTACCTCAGAGACTGTTGAAACCGCCACCACAGAGACAGCGGCTCCCATTAACTTCGAGCAAGAAAATGATATTGAAAAAGGGGTAGATAAGAATGAGGTACCGAATCCTCCCCGCCATAATAAAGGGCTGTTAAAAAAAAGCCGGGCACTGTTATTCAGAATTAATGGCCGGTTTATTATCATCAACCCCATGCTATTGCTGCTGATTGCCATTTTATTAATCTATCTAGCCAGTAACTATAGACGAGAACAGGTTTTCGTCACCTCGCATATTAGAATCGCCAATCTGGACCAATGTACTGTCTATGTTAATAAAAACGAGATGAATTTAACCAATGAGGGTTATATTCAGTTCCTCAAAACAAAAAACATCGTCTGCCGACCCAATCAGTTCATTTACATTACTGATGAAGCAACCGCATCCAAATCATCAGAAGTCGCACAACGTTGTGATAAATTAGATAATGATAAGGTGAAATGTGAAACACTTTACCCTATCGATACGGCCCGACAAATTCCCCCTGCCAAATAAAAAAACTATCAACCATTTACCATATTGATATCGCGCCTGCCCCCTCTTCAGTGGGATACCCAACTGAAGAGGGGCATTTTCATCGGGCAAGCACAGCACGATCCATACCTAACGCATCAAACGGCTTTTCCCAGGTTGATATCTCGTCAAACAATATCAATCACGTTCAGCCAGCGCCCTTCACGGTGGGAAAGAGCGATCGCATCCAGCACCCGCGATACCTTCCAGCCCTCTTCGAAGTCCGGCCACATCGGCACATCAGCAGCAATGCCATCCACTAGGTCACGCACTTCGACTGCCTTTTGATCGTTAAAGCCGATGCCATGTCCGGTCCCCATGCAAAATGCAGCATATTCCGGATGTTCTGGCCCCACCAGCAACGTACGAAATCCCTGGCGATTAACCGGGTCGTCATGCAGATAAAGCTGTAGTTCTGCCATACGCTCCTGAGTAAAACGGATAGCCCCTTTGGTACCAGTGATAACGTATGACAGTCCCATTTTACGGCCACAAGCGATACGGGAGGTTTCAATCACCCCTTGTGCACCGTTAGCAAAACGCACCATCGCATGCGCCTGGTCTTCATTTTCCACCACCACCCGTTGTGTTGCGCCGACATAGGCCGGACGCTCAGGAACAACAATCTTCAAATCACCACAAACTTGCAGGATGTCACCTACCAGGTAGTGCGCCATATTGACAATGTGTGCCGCCAGATCCCCCAAAGCCCCCAACCCGGCAGTTTCTTTGAAACAGTGCCAATGAATGGGGGAAAGTGGATCAGCCATATAGTCTTCATTATGGGTTCCATAGAAGTGGATGACTTCGCCAATCTCACCACCGGCGATAATCTCTTTCGCCAGCGCCGCCGTCGGGTTCTTCATATAATTGAACCCCACCAAGGTTTTGACCCCCGCCTGTTTTGCCGCATCCACCATTTCGCGCGCATCATGGGCATTCAGCGCCAGCGGTTTTTCCGAGTACACATGTTTACCATGGTGGATCGCTGCCAGCGCCATCTGTTTATGCAGATGGTTTGGCGCACAAATATCCACAACATCGATGTGTGGATCAGCCACCAAAGTACGCCAGTCGCCGGTAGAACGGTTGAAGCCAAACGCCTGCGCCCGCTCTGCTGCCAGCTCTGGCGTCACCTCAGCCACCATTTCCCGTATCAACTTGCCTCGCAGGCTGAACACCGTGGGTGCCTGAGCATAAGCAATCGCATGTGCCTTACCGATATACCCGGTACCAATCAATCCAATACGTACTGGTTTCATCATCCCCCCTTATAATGCACCGCGACGGCTCTTGGCATAGGTGTCAAAGGCCACCGCCAATACAATAATCAGGCCGGTGATAATCTGCTGGTAATACGCGGAAACATTCATTAATACCAAGCCATTAATCAGGACCCCCATAATGATGGAACCGATGATGGTGCCAGTGATACGCCCATATCCCCCCATCAGTGAGGTACCACCAATCACTACCGATGCGATCACCCGCAACTCAAAAGAGAGCCCTGCCACCGCTTCCGCACTCCCCAGACGGGCACTGAGGATAAAACCCGCCAGCCCAGCCAAGCAGCCAATCAGCACATAAACACTGACCAACACGCGTTTCACATTCACCCCAGCAAGCCGCGCCGCCTCCGGGTTACCGCCGATGGCATAAACAAAACGCCCCCAGCGCGTTTTATGCAACGCCAGATAGCCACCAATGGCCACCAGTGCAAAGATCCAGATAGGGATTGAGATACCCAATAATTCTCCACGACCCCACCAACGGTAACCCGCATCGAAACCGGCAATCGGCGCCCCATCGTTAATCACCAGCGTCAAGCCACGCCAAATAGTCATACCTCCCAGCGTGACAATAAACGGTGGCAACCGCAGCCGGGTCACCCCAAGGCCATGCAGAAAGCCAATCAGCGTCCCCATCGCCAGGCAAATACTCAGCCCAATCAGCCAGCTCATGCCGCCCCAAGCGTTAGGGTCAGCGGTGGTAAAGTTATCACCTTTAATAATGTAGGCAGCGGTCATGGCACAAACCGCCAAAATGGACCCGACAGACAGGTCAATCCCAGCGGTCAGAATGACAAACGTCATCCCCACGGCCAAGATGCCGTAGATGGATACCTCGGTCAGAATATTGAAAATATTACGTTCAGACAGGAAATTACTGTTCTGCAACTGGAAAAAAATCAGCAGCAAGATCATAAAAATCAACACACCAAAACGCTCAAAAAAAGCGATCAGGTCGATATGCCCGGGGCGCTTTATTGCCGTCTCGGTTTTGGAAATCATCTGCGTCATGGAAAACTCCGTTATGCCACGTTAAGGGAGTGGTGGTTGATCGCCATCATCATCATCAGGCGTTCTTCGGTAGCATCATCACCATGGATCTCACCGGTCATCCGGCCTTCACTCAGCGTGATAATGCGATCAGAAACGGCCATCACTTCGGGTAGATCGGATGAAATCACGATAACCGCCACCCCCTGCTTCGCCATATCAAACAGCACCTGATGCACTTCTGATTTGGTGCCAACATCAATACCCCGTGTAGGTTCATCGACAATCAGCACCCGAGGATTGAGTGCCATACAACGGGCGAGGATCACCTTTTGCTGATTACCCCCAGAGAGCTTGCGGACCTCCTGCTCACTGTCGACCATTTTGATCTGCAGCGCCTGACGGTAAGCGTCAATCAGTGCATCTTCTTTGCGGGTATTGATAAAGTAGCGCCAGCGCAACAATGAGGAGAGGCTGGAGAGCGACAGATTGTCACGGATCGACAACCCTAATACCGCCCCCTCTTTTTTGCGATCTTCCGGCACCAGTGCGATACCCTGATCCAGTGCATACATCGGGGAGCTCGGCTGGTACGGCACACCATCAAGCTCGAAGGCTCCAGAGGTAAAGCCATCGGCACCAAACAAGCAACGTGCCACTTCGGTACGCCCGGCCCCCACCAAACCGGCAATACCCAGCACTTCTCCGGCATGCACATGGAAACTAATGTCATGCAAAGCAATACCATGGGGATCCAGTGGTGGCTTTTCACGACACAACCCCTTGACTGCCAGGCGAATGGGTTGCTGCTCATGATGCGTTTCGCTGGGTGGCCGGCGATTAAACGCCACATCACGCCCCACCATCAGGCGGATCAGTTGCTCTACCGTGGTGTCGGCCACCTTACCGCTGCCGGTGAAGCGGCCATCCTGAAATACCGTGAACTGATCACAGAGCTGGAAAACTTCGTGCAGACGATGAGTGACGTAAATAATGCTGACACCGCGCTCTTTGAGTTCGCGTACCACACGATGCAGGCTTTCTACTTCACTGTCGCTCAGCGCCGCAGAAGGCTCGTCCATAATGATCAGCTTGGCGTTCAACGTCAGTGCACGGGCAATTTCCACCATCTGCTGTTGCGCCACACTCAAACGCGCCACCGCCGTGGTCGGCGCAATATTCAATTGCAGGTGATCCAGGATCGCCTGCGCCTCCTGATTTACCGCTTTTTCATCCACAATCAGGTTACCTTTGCGCGGTTCACGCCCCAGAAACATGTTCTCCGCAACACTCATATTGGGCAGCAAGTTAAACTCTTGGTAGATGGTAATAATGCCCCTGTTTTGCCGCTCTACTGGCGAATCACCCAGCGGCAGCGTTTCCCCGTTAAACCAGATGTCACCTTTGCTTTGCGGCTGAGCACCCGCCAACGCCTTAAGCAGGGTGGATTTTCCCGCTCCGTTTTCACCCAACAGCGCATGAATTTCACCGCTCGCCACAGTTAACTGGGCATTACTCAACGCCCAGACGCCGGAAAAGCTTTTCGCCAGGTTGGTCACTTTCAGTAAGGGTCGCAACATCGTCCAGCACCTTCTTTAGTGAGGGCCACCACCAGCGTAGTGGCCTTGATCAAATCAGTTCCCGGCTTCGCTAATGCGCTCAGCCTGCTGTAGGGTTTCTTTGGTGATCAACAATGGCGGGTAATCTGCCCCGGTGATGGCTTTCTTCTCACGCACGTTGGCAACCAGTTGACTCATCGCCGTCTGTACCGCGTAACCGGGGCGCTGATCCGCCGTCAGCACCATCCAGCCATCGCGCACACGTGCCAAGGCTTCCGGTACTGCGTCAAAACCGGTTACCAGAATTTCCCCCGGTTTTAGCCCCTGCCCCTGCAACGCTTCAATCGCCCCCAACGCCATATCGTCGTTTGCCGAAAGGATCACTTGCGGGCGCTTCGGCAGTGATGGCAGCACACTTTCCACAATGCGCATCCCTTCAGAACGCATCCAGTTACCGGTCTGATCGGCGACAATACGATACTTTTCACCGCCGGCTTTCAAACTGTCGCGAATGCCTTTGGTACGCTCAATATTGGAAGAGGAGCCCGGTTGCCCGGTCAGCAGGATGATGTCTGCACCATCGGGAAATTTGGCTTTCACAAAGTCGCCAATCGCCAGCCCTCCGTTGTAGTTATTGGCACCGAAATGCGGCACTTTCTTCTGGCTATCGACGGAACGGTCAAGGGTCACCACCGGCAATTCTCTCTCCTGAATTTCATCTATCGCATCGGAAACGGCGTTGACATCATTGGGTGAGACAATAAACCCCTGAGCACCACGAGTAATGGCATTCTCCAGGTCAGCAACCTGCTTGGGCGAACTGCCCTGACCATCCAGGACCTGTAGCTTCACGCCCATCTCTTTCGCGGCTTTGACTGCGGTACGCTGCATATGAACTTCAAACGGCATGGCCAGATTCGGCGTACTGAAAACAATCTGCTCGTTCTCGGCCATTGCCGCCCCAGAGGTGACTGCGATAAGGGCGGCCAAGATTAGTTTTTTCATCATTATCTCTCTCTATGTAGGGTATGTTTTTCAATGTGCAATACTCAATGTTCACTGTTGCCCGAAGGACGATGGATTGCAGGAGCTATAGAGGTTTAATAAATCTGACCACGACACAGTGAACCCACCACACAAAATAAAACATACATTTTATTTTAATAAATATTAGAAAGGATATTTTGAGATGAGGTTAACACTTTTATGACACTCTCGATGCGTTTTGTTATCAATATCACAACATAAATCGCTTGATTAATGAGCATAAATCAGGCGATGGATGAAATAAAAATTTCAAAAATGAGGGTCTAGGGGGAAATATCGATTATGCCAACCAATGGGGCAGAGAGGGAACGCAGCCATCAGCGCTATCAACCCGATATGGGTATCCGCCACCAATAGAGTTGATGCGCACCAGTAACGAGATACCGAATAGAAGCTATCGTAAGTGCTGATCAGGAAGTCGTGTTAATGCTCAAGGTGTGGTAAACCAGATCCGCCGACAGCAGCAGGGGAAACACGGTTTGCTGTCATCGTCACCCTCTTGACCGTCCTTGGTCATCGGTTCCATTTTTATCAACTCACCTTTTAACCCAGTGTTGGCATGGAGAATGAGGCACCACTATCCTGTTGCATGTCCGGCCAGCGAGCGGTGACGGTTTTCATCCGGGTATAGAAACGAACGCCATCGTTGCCATGGACATTCAGTGGACCAAAAATGGAACGCTTCCAGCCACCAAAGCTGTGAAAGGCCATCGGGACCGGGATTGGCACGTTAACCCCCACCATGCCCGCCTGTACCTCCTGGCAGAATAACCGCGCACAACCACCGTCGCGGGTGAAGATCGCCGTACCATTGCCATATTCATGGCGATTAATCAAATCCACCGCACTGTGGTAATCGGCAACACGTACCACAGCAAGCACCGGGCCAAATATTTCCTCTTGATAGATGGTCATCTCTGGTGTGACGTTATCGAATAGCGTTGGGCCGACAAAGTACCCCTGCTCATGCTGTTTGACGTGAAAATGGCGACCATCAACTCTCAGCTTGGCCCCTTGCGCTTCACCACTATCGATATAACCCAAAACCTTACTGCGATGTGCCGAAGAGATCAGCGGCCCCATCTCATTTTCTGGCGTCTGGTCCAGCCCAGGCCCAACCCTCAGTTCGGCAATCTGTTTTTCCAGCAGCGCACAAAGATCATCTGCGGTTTTATCACCCACTGCCAGCACCACCGACAGCGCCATACAACGTTCACCTGCCGCACCATACGCCGCCCCCATAATGGCGTTAGTGGCCATCTCCATATCCGCATCCGGCATCAAAATGCAGTGGTTTTTTGCTCCCCCCAGCGCCTGGCAGCGCTTACCGTGTGCCGAGGCAGTCTGATAGATATATTCCGCAATCGGTGTCGAACCAACAAAACTCACCGCCTGGACACGCTCATCGGTGAGCAACACATCCACCGCTTCTTTATCCCCTTGCACCACGTTGAAGACACCATCTGGTAGGCCGGCCTGTTTCAGCAGTTGTGCCAGCGACAGGGCCAAAGAGGGATTTTTTTCCGACGGTTTAAGAACAAAAGTATTACCGGTGGCCAGCGCTATCGGGAACATCCACATCGGTACCATTGCCGGAAAATTAAAGGGCGTGATCCCGACACAAACCCCCAGCGGTTGCATCAATGAGTGGCTATCCACCCCGGTACCCACATTGGCTGAGTGCTCCCCTTTTTGCAGATGGGGGATCCCGCAGGCAAACTCCACCACCTCCAGGCCGCGTGTCAGCTCCCCTACGGCGTCCGAGTAAATTTTGCCATGCTCTTCACTGATAAGCCGCGCCAGAGCGTTCATGTTCTGTTCTAGCAAGGCTTTAAAACGGAACATCACCCGTGCCCGTTTCAGCGGTGACTGACGCGACCACGCCGGAAATGCCTGCTGGGCAGCCGCAACCGCCTGCTGCGTTTCCTGCACCGTGCTCATGACCACCTGACGAATTTGCTCACCGGTAGCTGGGTTAAAGATCGCCTGCACTCGCTGGCCTGAACCGTTGACACATTCGCCATGAATAAAATTCGCTACCGTTTCCATCCTAACCTCTCGCTGTTGATAGGTGACTGTTATCCAACCACGGACAATGAAATAAACATTCTATTTTAATTTGAAATAAAATAAAGCCTAAATATTGTGATCAGCCGTGGGTTTTTATGCCTTCAAATGGGGTTATTGGCATCAACCACGCTAAAAAGGCATTTCACACAGGCTTTTATTTGGATTAAAAATTTCACTTATGACCGATTCTGAATGACTGACAATCAACAATGCGGTTTAGGGTTTAGCATCACCGAACGATGCCTGTGGCGGAAATTATTGACCGTATAGAGACCCATGATATTGTCGTGTCTATCAATTTCTCGCCTGTTCAGTTAGCCACCGACGCGTTGCGCTTGCTGATGACATCTATTCAAGAGGGAATAAAAAAATGGAAAATACGCAGAGCTGGTGTCAGCAGCCATACACTATCACTACCGATCGCAAACAGTTTGATATTGAAGCTATTCATCAATACCTCACTCGTTCAACCTGGGCCCCCGGCATTGATGTTGATACAGTAAGAGAAAGCATCGATAACAGCCTGTGTTTTGGGCTCTTTGAGGGGGATAAGCAAATTGGTTTTGCTCGCCTGGTGACCGATGGCGTCACCTTCGGCTATCTCTGCGACGTCTATATTCTGGAAGCTTGGCAACAACAAAAATTGGGGCGCTGGCTGCTGGAGTGCTGCCAATCCCACCCGGTGATGGCTCGGCTACGAAGAATTATGTTAGTCACCTCTAGCGCCCCGTGGCTGTATGAAAAAGTGGGGTATAGCCCAGTAAACTGTGAAAATTTTGTCTGGCAAATTGTTAGGCCCGATATTTATCAGCGTTCTCAATAACCCCCCACCCAGTGGCAACGCGGATGAAGAGAAACCCATCTGAGTTGCGGGTTATCGGTTTAAGTGCGAGTGCTTTAGAAGATGAGGTTAATGTTTAATCGCTGGCATCGCCCTAACTCCCGTGAGTCGTCCTTTCAGCGGAGATAGAAAAACATTTCGCTCAATTTAGTGACAGCATGGGTGGAATTGTTAGAATAGAAAGCTCTTAACCCAAAGAACATAGTGATTATCATGCGATTATCTCTAGTTTTTCGCCTTATGCCCTTGTTGTTAGTGCTGGGAATTACCGGTTGTCAACAACCCCGTTCTTCTTTGCAAAAAGGTCCGGCTACTGCTAACGAGCAAGTAGAACAATTGGCTTCGGTGGTTGCCGGAACCAAATATCTGAAATATAAATGTAATCGTAGCGATTTACCTAGCGATGATGTGATTAACAAAGCAGCCTATCAAGTGGCTAAAAAGCGGGGGTGGAATACCGCTGATTATGGCATGCTGCCGCAGCGTAGTGAGGCCATTTATCAAGGGTTGATAAGAGACAACACGCCAGAGCAAACCAAATGCAGCAGCTTTAACAGCCTGTTAGCACCCTTTGCCGATGAGCTGCGTGCAGCAAGCAATATTTAGTGTGATTGTGATGCGCAACCCTGTGCATCCAGTTTAATGCGGCAGGTTATTCTGCGTCTGCTGCGGTAAGGCCTGCTTTATCAACCTTGCCGCCAGGCCAATCCTCTAGCGCAATCAGTGTGAATACCTCACCATTAAAGTTGAATACCGTCGCATCCTGTTGAATCTGTTCAATGGTGAGGTTAGGCGCAGGGCTCTCCCCTTCTTGGTAGCGCTGCCCGTTCAAGGTGATGCTGCGTTCATCATCTTCTGAGGAGTAGACATGGGCACTGTATTTCAATGGGGCTACTTCATCACTGGGCAACGAGGGTATCACTTCTTTTGATTCGACTGGTTTTGGCGCAACTGGTTTTACCGGTTTATCAGCATCATGCACTGGTGCCGGTTCGATAGCCGCCTTAGCCACTGCGGGCTTTACTGTTGCTGTATGTGGCGCTGCGGGAGAAGCAACCTGTGTCAATACCGGTGCCGCATGAGCCTCATTGTTACGCCAGAACTGACCTGAAAACCAACCGAACGCCACCAATAGCAATGCGTAGATGGGTAACAGATAACCCGGGATAAACAGCCCTTTGGCAGAGGGTACACTGGCTTGTGGATCTGATTCCGATTTATGGTTCACGTCCCTGATCCTTTGATTAATCATCATCTACCCAGTCATCGATTAGGTACAATCGGTTAACCGGGGCAATAAAACGCTATCTTTTCAGTGGGCACAGGTCAAGAGCATTGAACCGATATTGATGTACCAGCACTGACGATGGAAAGTAAAAAATGTTTCAATATGTGATTCACAAATATTTAATATTTTTTGACTACGAGCGTAATCATTCTAATATATGAGGTCGCAGTAGAATAACAGAATAAACTTTTGTGATTCGAATATTAGATAATTTTAAATACGGTATATATTCAATGAGTTGATAGCGCGTCAAACGTAATACTCGCGTTCCATTAAAGTACCGATGATCCTGCCAGGTTTGCAGGATCATCTTGAATACACCGAGGTGTTACGATTGAGGCGTTTCAGTCGGTTACTCAACGTCAGATTTTCACGCTCAATATGCTGTGTATAAAGCTTGCCAACGATATGCTTCGCCGTAGGCAGAGCGTCCTTGTAAGCCCTGTAACCGCCAGTACACCAGAAAGTGACATTGAATTCCAACAGTAGTTGGAACAAATCGCACAGTGTTTTCTTTCTTAATCGGAGATTTACACGCCAGTTAACATAATGAATACTTGACCTGGGATGTCGGGTTCTTTATCATTCCCTTTGATGAGAATATTCTGATGCTGAAGCACATATCCTCAAGAAAATTGAATGTAAGAATAACGTTTTGCATGAGTAACCCTCAAGGGAATTCTACGCAGCCGACGTGCTGCTCAGTCCGTGGGGCGACAATCTAATTAAACAGGCAGTTACGCCATTTTAATTACAGTCCCACTCCCTGTCCTCAACCCCATTAACGCCGTTATACTTATACTGTTATTATGCTAACTAAGGGTAACGTCAAAAATTTCTCATCCTTGTAAGGGAATCTTGTTAAGGAATAACGATGAAAAGTCATATATCCAAACTTGTAAAAATCTTTCCGCTCGCGCTGTTCTTGTTCGGGGTGCAGCATCTTCATGCTGAGCCGATTCGCGTAATGGCGCTGGGTGATTCCGTGACTGCCGGGTTTTCTACTCATAACTATCGAGCCCAGCTTGCTCAGCAGGCCCGTTCTGTTGCTTGTGATATAGACTGGGTGGGACAATTCCAGGATACATTACCCTCAGTAGTTTCCCGCCACTCAGCAATTTGGGGAGTTACTGCCGCTACAGTAAATACCTCGTTTATTAATACTTGGATGGATACAGCCCGTCCAGATGTGGTTCTCATGATGCTGGGTGCCAATGATATACAAGCGCTCCGTATTGCTCCAGACGTTGTGCTCAATAGCTTGAATAGCATCATCGTGAAAATACGTAACAAAAATCCTGAGTCCAAGATTTTTCTTGGTCGTTACCCGAACATACGACCAGATATCCCCAGCATGAAAGTATTCAATGATTCGATAGCCGAATTTGCCTCAAAATCAGACGTGATCTTTGTGGACCATTCGGTTGATTTCAATATCGCGGTGGGATCTGATCATGTTGATGCGACTCACCCGAATGCAAACGGGGATGCTAAATACGCCTATAACTGGTTTAAGGCAATGGTGAAGCATGGAATTTGCGATAATGGCCCAGTGCTTTCGAATGTTGCCAAGGACAAACCAGTATCCGCCAACGCTACTCGATTTGGTTATGGTAATCCTTTCCTAGCTGTCAATGACATCGTCAATGCTACCGGATGGCAGCGCCATGCCTCAAATAGCTCTGATGAGACACTGGAGATCGATTTGCAAGGTAACTACAGTTTGAAGTATTTTGAATTGTATCAACACAACTTAGCTGTCTATAACACCAAAGCATATCGCATAGATATAAGTAACGATCGTAATTATTGGGAGACAGTTGTGACCGAAGATGATAGTCCTGTTGGGCGAAGTACTCATAAGATTGATCCTATTGAGGCTCGATATGTCCGTTTGGTCTTGCTTCCTCCTTTTGGCGGGGGAATAATCTCTGTCAGAGAGTTCCGTGTGATGGGTACCCCAATAGCCATAGGTGAGGAAACTCAATGAAGACCTTAGCGTTGAGGTTGAGATAGCTAACAAACCCGGTCATGTATTCAATATGTCGCCTACACCCAAGCAGATTGGATACATGACGAGGATAGACCAGTGGCAGCTATCAGGAGGCCAGCTAAGGAAAGCGTAATGCGATTTTCGGTGATGTTGTTAGCAATAAGAGAATCTACATTCAGGCTGTTAACACCACGTTGGGTGATGTGTGTCGTCTCTCTGCTGATTTGTAACCAGCTCGCCTTGTTGACCTGGCAATGGTGGCTATCGCCCGAAATATCCCATGTGCAACTATCCAAAGCGCCGTTGACGCCTGCCAAAACTAACGCGAGTACTCCGTCAGACAGTACTCGCTTTACCTTGTTTGGAACTTCGCCCTCCGTCTCTTCAAGCACGGTGACTTCGGCATCTAGCGATACGCTACTCAACGCGCCGCCTTCTTCTTTAAAAATCAACCTGACTGGTATTGTTGCCAGCGCCAATGCAGAACGCTCCATCGCGATTATCGCCAAAGATAACAAGCAATTCAGCCTTGGCATGGGGGATCAGGTACCCGGTTATGATGCCCGAATTGCCTCTATTTTTGCCGATCGGGTGGTGATCTCTTATCAGGGGCGTTATGAGTCCTTGTTGCTATTTAGTGAGCAACCCGTAGCGGTTAAAAAAAATGAACAATCCCCCTCAGCGTCCCAGCTCAAGGCGCAACTGCTCAAGCAACCACAAAGCATTCTGGATTACCTGACTATCTCGCCGGTGATGGTGGATAACAAGCTCACTGGCTATCGCCTGAGCCCCGGTAAACAAGGGGAATTATTTCGCAAGGTCGGGCTCCATGACAACGATCTTGCCGTCGCATTGAATGGGCTGGATTTGCGCGATGCCCAGCAAGCTCAACAGGCACTGAAACAGCTTTCAGAACTGAGTGAACTGAACCTTACCGTTGAACGGGGTGGTCAGTTACAGGATATCTATATTTCTCTTGGAGATAACTAATTGTTGAATGCAAAAATAATCAGTCGCTTACGCATCGTGGTGCTGGTTGCGCTGTTGTTGGGCGTCAGACAGGGTTGGAGTGCTGAGTTTTCAGCCAGCTTCAAGGGAACCGATATCCAGGAGTTTATTAACACCGTCAGCAAGAATCTGAATAAAACCGTGATTATCGATCCTGCGGTGCGTGGCACGATCACCGTTCGCAGTTACGATATGCTCAATGAGCAGCAATATTATCAGTTTTTCCTCAGTGTATTAGATGTTTACGGGTTTGCCGTAGTGGATATGAATAACGGCGTACTCAAGGTGGTGCGTTCCAAAGATGCCAAAACAGCAGCCGTGCCGGTCGCCAGCGATGCCCAACCCGGGGAAGGTGATGAAGTAGTGACGCGAGTGGTCCCCGTTCATAACGTGTCCGCTCGCGACCTAGCACCGTTACTGCGTCAATTGAATGACAATGCTGGGGCAGGCAGTGTGGTGCACTACGACCCCTCTAACGTGTTGTTGATGACCGGTCGGGCGGCAGTGATCAAACGCTTAATGGAGATTGTTGAGCGGGTTGACAAGGTTGGCGACCGCAATGTGGTCACCGTCCCGCTGGAGTATGCGTCTGCCGCTGAGGTGGTCAAACAGGTCACCGAATTAACCAAAGATACCAGCAAATCAGCCGCGCCGGGTTCAATGACGGCTACCCTGGTCGCCGATGAACGTACCAACGCAGTATTGGTGAGTGGGGAACCCAACTCCCGTCAGCGTATTATCGCCATGATCAAACAACTGGACCGCAAGCAGTCGGTACAGGGCAATACCAAAGTGATTTATCTCAAGTATGCCAAATCCACCGATTTAGTTGAGGTCTTAACTGGCGTCAGCGCGGGTATTCAAAACGACCAAAAGGGTGCCAAACCCACGGTCGCACTGCTAAAAGACGTCACCATTAAAGCCCACGAACAAACCAACTCACTGATCGTCACCGCCGCGCCAGATGTGATGCGTGACCTGGAGAATGTGATCAACCAATTGGATATCCGCCGTCCGCAGGTACTGGTGGAAGCCATTATTGCCGAAGTGCAAGACGCTGACGGCTTGAATCTGGGGATCCAGTGGGCCAACAAAAATGCGGGCATGACGCAGTTCACCAATACCGGCCTACCGATCACCACCGCGATGGCGGGTGTCAATCAATACAACCAGGATGGCACGATTAATAATGCCTTTGCCAGTGCCATTAATAGCTTTAGCGGTATCGCTGCCGGTTTTTATCGGGGCAATTGGGCCATGTTGCTGACGGCCCTTTCCAGCACTAGCAAAAATGACATCTTAGCGACACCGAGTATTGTCACACTGGATAATATGGAAGCCACGTTCAATGTGGGTCAGGAAGTCCCGGTGCTCTCCGGTTCGCGCACCACGTCAGGGGATAATATTTTCAACACCGTGGAACGTAAAACGGTCGGTATTAAGCTCAAGGTCAAGCCGCAAATCAATGAAGGGGACTCGGTGCTGATGGAAATTGAACAAGAGGTTTCCAGTGTGGCAGATTCTGCCTCCAGCAGCAGTGCCGATCTGGGGGCCACCTTTAATACCCGGACGGTGACTAATGCGGTGTTGGTGGGTAGCGGCGAAACCGTGGTGGTCGGCGGGTTGCTGGATAAAACAGTGCGCGAAAGCAACGACAAAGTGCCGTTACTGGGGGATATCCCGGTGCTGGGTTATCTGTTCCGCTCCACCAGCAAACAGGTCTCCAAGCGTAACCTGATGCTGTTTATCCGCCCAACCATCATCCGCGATCGTGATCAGTTTCGTGGTGCCTCAGCAGACAAATATCAGGCCTTTAACCAAGAGCAGGAACAACAGCGGGGCAAAGAGAGCAGCAGCACCACGCTCACCAACGATGTCTTGAAGTTACCACCAGACCAAAATGGGGCGACATTCAACCAGGTTAATGCGGCGATCCGCGCCTTCTATCCACAGGGGGGACGATGAGCACACTGCTGGAGGGCGTCAATGAGTTACGCCCGCAGTTGCCTTTTGCCTACGCGCGGGCTCAACGTATTTTATTGCTGCAGGATGACACCGGGTGCCGAGTGCTCCGCGTGGCAGATACAGCAGCCAGTGCCTTGCTTGAAGCACGTAGAGTTGCCGGGTGTGATCTGAGTATCAGTACCCTGTCGAGTGAGGAATTTGAGCAGCAGTTGGTACTGAGCTACCAACGTGACTCAAAAGAAGCCCGGCGTTTAATGACCGATATCGGCAATGAAATGGATTTTTATACTTTGGCAGAAGAGTTGCCTGATAGCGATGATTTGCTGGATGCCGATGATGATGCGCCCATTATCCGCCTGATCAATGCCATGTTAACCGAGGCGATTAAAGATAAAGCGTCGGATATCCACATCGAAACCTATGAACGCCATTTACAGATTCGCTTTCGGGTCGATGGCGTATTACGTGAAATCCTGCGGCCACAGCGGCGGTTGGCGTCTTTGCTGATCTCGCGTATCAAAGTCATGGCCCGGCTGGATATCGCTGAAAAACGCATACCGCAGGATGGACGCATGGCGCTACGCATCGGTGGGCGAGCCATTGATGTGCGGGTTTCCACCTTACCTTCCAATTATGGCGAGCGGATTGTTCTGCGTTTACTGGATAAAAACAGTGTCAGCCTGGATCTGGCCACGCTGGGCATGTCATCACAGAATCAGCAACAGATCGATGAGCTGATCCGGCGGCCACATGGCATTATCCTGGTCACCGGCCCCACTGGCTCTGGTAAGAGCACCACGCTTTATGCGGCCTTGAGTCGGCTCAATGCCAGTGAACGCAATATCATGACCGTCGAAGACCCCATCGAATATGAACTTGATGGCATTGGTCAGACACAGGTCAACCCCAAGGTGGATATGACCTTTGCCCGTGGCTTGCGCGCTATTTTGCGTCAAGACCCCGACGTGGTACTGGTGGGTGAGATCCGTGACAGCGAAACCGCCCAGATTGCGGTTCAAGCCTCATTAACCGGGCACCTGGTGCTATCAACACTGCATACCAACAGCGCACTGGGAGCGTTATCGCGCTTACAGGATATGGGGATAGAGCCTTTCCTGCTATCCACCTCCTTGCTGGCGGTATTAGCACAACGGCTGGTCCGCACCCTCTGCCCTGATTGTCGTCAACAATATCAAGCCGATAGCGCATTAGCTGAACAACTGGGCATTCCCACCGGAACCCCACTCTGGCAGCCGCTGGGGTGTCCACAATGTAGCTTTACCGGTTACCGTGGACGTACTGGTATCCATGAACTGCTGCTGGTTGACGAGCGCGTACGGGCAGCGATTCACCGGGGAGAGAGTGAATTCGCTATTGCCCGTCAACTGCGCAATGAATACACCACATTACGCCTGGGTGGGCTGGAAAAGGTCTTGGCGGGTGAAACAAGCTGGGAAGAGGTGGTGCGCGTGACGGAAAACCAGTCTCTGGAAGAGGAATAACATGGCGCTATTCCATTATCAGGCATTAGACGACCACGGGAAAAAACGGCGGGGGCTGCAAGAAGCCGACTCGGCCCGACATGCCCGCCAGTTATTGCGTGAGCAAGGGCTGGTGCCTGTCAGCTTGGAAGAAACGCAGGACGAGCGCCAGCAAGCACAAGGGGGCCAGCGGCGCACTTGGCGCCGAGGGATCAGTAGCGCCGACCTGGCGTTGTTGACTCGTCAGTTGGCGACCTTGGTCGCGGCCTCCTTGCCATTAGAAGAAGCCCTGGATGCGGTGGCAAAACAGAGTGAAAAACCTCGCCAACGTAGCTTGATGGCGGCGGTGCGCACCAAAATCCTCGAGGGCTTCTCCTTGGCGGAAGCCATGGGCTGTTATCCAACCAGTTTTGAGCGCTTGTATTGTGCGATGGTGGCAGCGGGTGAGGCCTCCGGCCATCTGGACCTGGTGCTGAACCGGCTGGCAGATTACACCGAACAGCGCCAACAGATGCGCTCTCGTATTATGCAAGCGATGATTTACCCCTGCGTGCTGACGCTGGTGGCCGTCAGTGTGATCGCCATTCTGCTTTCTGCGGTAGTGCCCAAAGTGGTGGAACAATTTATTCATATGAAACAGGCGTTACCACTCTCCACCCGTTTATTAATGGGGACCAGTGATGCGGTTCGAACTTTTGGCCCTTGGGTGTTGCTGCTGTTACTCCTGGGGATATTGCTGATGAGAATAGGGCTACGCAATGAAGGGCGGCGCACCGCTTTTCATCATCAGCTACTACGCCTGCCAGTGCTTGGTCGTATCATGCGCGGCCTCAATACCGCACGCTATGCCAGAACGCTAAGTATCCTCAATGCCAGCTCTGTGCCCTTGTTACAGGCAATGCGCATCAGCGGTGAAGTGCTGACCAATGAATATGCCCGCCACCAGTTGTCATTAGCGACTGAGTCGGTACGTGAAGGGGTGAGCCTGCATCGGGCCTTGGAAATGACCGGGTTGTTTCCCCCGATGATGCGCCACATGATCGCCAGTGGTGAGCGCAGTGGTGAGCTGGATAGCATGCTGGAACGTGCAGCAGATAATCAGGACCGGGAGTTCGCCGCCCAAATGCAGTTAGCCTTGGGGTTGTTTGAACCTTTGCTGGTGGTGAGTATGGCGGGAGTGGTGTTGTTTATCGTTTTGGCGATCCTGCAACCCATCCTGCAATTAAATAATTTGATGAGTATGTAAATTCAATCGACAAATAACGGAGATAGCGATGCGGCAACAGCGTCAGAGAGGCTTTACCCTGTTGGAAATCATGGTGGTGATTGTGATTATTGGCATCTTGGCAAGCCTAGTGGTGCCTAATCTAATGGGGAATAAAGAGAAGGCAGATCAGCAGAAAACAGTCAGCGACATTATGGCGTTAGAGAGTGCGCTGGATATGTACAAGCTGGATAACAGCCGCTACCCCAGCACTGAGCAAGGGTTGCAAGCACTGGTCACTAAACCTTCAGCCCAACCCGAACCACGCAGCTATCCGCAAGGGGGCTATATTCGCCGCTTGCCACAGGATCCGTGGGGGGCTGATTACCAGCTACTGAGCCCTGGTCAGCACGGTCAGGTCGATATTTTCTCTTATGGCCCAGATGGTACGCCGGATACTGAGGATGACATCGGTAACTGGACTATCGGTAAGAAGTAATGCGTCAGCGCGGCTTCACGTTGCTGGAAATGATGCTGGTGGTGCTGCTGATCGGCAGTGCCGCCGCATTGGTGGTGATGTCATTTCCAGCGATGCAGCAGAATACCCCAGAGCTGCAATTGAAGCGCTTTCAAGCTCAGTTGGAATTTGCCATTGATGCCAGTGTGCAAAATGACCAACTGTTGGGGCTGCAGATTCGGCCAGACGGCTGGCAATTCCTGATGCTACAGCGTCAGGCGACCGCCAAGAATGCGTCAGCACCGGGGTCAGATATCTGGCAGGGTTATCTTTGGCAGCCGTGGCAGCCGCGCCAGGCATCGTTGGGGGGGCAAGTTCCTGATGAGATGCCCCTCCAGTTACATTTCCCTAACCTGCAGACATGGCCACCAGCGGCGGAACTGGCGGTTGAACCGGATATTCTGCTGTTGCCTGGTGGTGAAGTAACTCCGTTTGAGCTGGTTTTCAGCGAGGCGGGGAGTACCCCGTTGGTCTGGTTGCGAGTCGACGAAACCGGGGCAATCAGCTCATCAGCTAACGAAGGTGCGCCATGAACAGGCAACGGGGGATGACATTGCTGGAAGTCCTGGTGGCCTTGGTGGTCTTCTCCCTGGCAGGGTTGGCGCTATTGCAAACCACAGCGCAACAGGCGAGCGGTATTGGCCGTATGCACGAGAAAATCGTCGCCAGTTGGTTAGCCGATAACCAGCAGGTTCGGTTACGCCTTGATAAAACCTGGCCGGAAAAACGTTGGATTGGCACCACCGTGAATTATGCGGGCGAGATGTGGTATCTCCGCTGGCAAGGGGTGGATACTGAGCTCGGTCAATTACGCGCGCTGGATGTTGAAGTTCGGCACAATAAAGATGATGTCGCGCCAATAGTGTCTTTACGCAGTTATAGGGTGCCGGAATGAACCGTGGTCACGCGCGGGGCTTCACACTGCTGGAAATGCTGCTGGCATTGGCGATTTTTGCTGCCTTGAGCATCAGTGCTTTTCAGGTGTTGCAGGGCGTGATGCGCAATGATCAAATCTCACAACGTAAAGCACAGCAGTTGGCTGACCTTCAGCGTGCCTTTGTGCAGTTGGATGGGGATTTTGGTCAAATACTCCCACGCAGTGCCCGTGGCAGTACTCAGCTGTTCTCTGCTGCGCGCTATCTCATGCAAAGTGATGACTGGGGCGTCTCTTTCATCCGCAATGGCTGGCAAAACCCGATGGGAGTATTGCCCCGTTCTGAGTTACAACAGGTGGGATATCGCTTGCGTAATCAGCAGTTAGAGCGCTTGAGCTATGCCCATACCGACCCCATTGTCGGGCAGCCCCCTACCGTCAAGGTGTTGCTGAACAACGTCAGTGCCTTTCGGTTACGCTTTTTTGCCAATGGGGCATGGCAGGATAGCTGGAACAACGCTGCAAGTTTGCCGCAAGGCGTTGAAGTCACCCTGACGGTAACGGGAGTGGGGGAATTAACCCGCCTGTTTTTGGTCACCAATGGGGGGCAAAAGTGAAGCAGCGGCAAAAAGGCGTGGCACTGCTGGTGGTGCTGCTGATCCTGGCACTGATGGTCATTATTGCCACTACCATTGCCGAACGAAATGGGCGCACCTATCTGCGCACCGTCACTCAGTTAGAGCGGCAACAGGCAAAATGGTATGGGCGTTCGGCAGAAGTCTTGGCGGTGAAAATCCTACAACGCGATGCCTTGGACTCCCCAGGTAAAACACATTTGGCGCAAAACTGGGCGCAAGAAACGCGTCGTTTCCCCGTTGAAGGTGGCGAAGTGTCTGGCAAGATTACCGATAGTCAGGCTTGCTTTAATCTTAATGCCATCAATCAGGGGGCAAGCGACGAAGGGGGACAGCTTAAAGAACCTTACCCTGCGCAGGTTTTTCGACAACTGTTAATCAACCTGGGGGAAGACTCGTTGCGTGCGGCACAAATAACCGGGGCATTGCGTGATTGGATAGACAGCGACAGTGAGCCCAGTGCGGAGGGGGCCGAAGATGAAGTCTATATGGCGTTGGAGTCCCCTTATTTGCCCGCTAATCAGCCGATGCAGGATATCAGCGAACTGCGGACAGTTTTTGGTGTTGATACCCCTCTTTATCAGCGCCTTCTGCCTTATGTTTGCGTGCTACCAACCAAGACATTATTGGTTAACATCAATACCCTCAGTGAGTCTCAAGGGCAATTATTGACGGCGTTATTTCTTAAGGAGTTGGATCCCACCATGGCGACCCAGTTATTACAACAACGCCCACGTGAAGGGTGGAATAGTACCAAAGTATTCTTGGCACAAGAGGCCCTTAAAGAGATGGATACTTCGGCGGTCAGCCCGGTGTTAGCGGTCGGGAGTGATTTTTTCGTTGCCAGTTTCGATGTACTGATGGGGGATTCCCACTACAGCCAGCGCACCCTGTTGCATAAAGCCGGTAATAACTTCCAGGTGGTGCGGCGACAATATGGATTGAGCATGATGGTGGAGCCTTGATGCATAACCAAAAGCCCGACACCCAGCCCCGGTTGATATTACGTTTACCCAGTGACGAAACGCAGCCATTGTGGTGGTATTTCCGTTCAGCAGAGCATCACCAACAAGGATATCTGGCCCCGGGAGAACAGGATGATAATCTGGCGAAGCTGCTCGCCACTTATCCTGCCTATGTTTTATTGCCTGCAAGCGAGTTTGTTTTCCACCGTGTTACGCTGCCACGCAATGTCCGCCGTCAGGGTCTGCAGGTATTGCCATTTATGTTGGAAGAACAACTGGCAACGGATGTTGAACAGCTGCATTTTGCTATTTTGCATCAAAGTGGCGATGAGTGTGAGGTGGCGGTGGTTGAAAAACGCCATATGCAGCAGTGGATAAATCGCTGTCACCAGCAAGGCGTGCGGGTGCAGGTCATGATCCCTGATGTGCTGATGTTGCCCTTGGTGACTCACGGGTGGAGTGCCGTCAACCTCAATGAACAATGGCTGTTTCGCCGGGAAAAATATGCCGGGATGATGGTGGAATCTTCCTGGTTGCCTGAATTCCTCGCTGGCTGGGCACCCCTGATTATTGAAAGTTACTCCCCTCCCCCAACACCGAAAGTGGGCCCTGCCGAATGGCGCGAACACCCACCACGGCATTTACTGCAACTGGCAGCCGAGGGGGAGCCCTATCGTGGGGCTGATCTGCGTCAGGGTGAATTTACCCGTTCCAGCCCTTGGCGTAGCCGATTACGCCCGTGGCGATGGGTAATGATCGCCTTCATCGGCTATTTAGTGCTGCTGTGCTTCGGTGCAGGATTATCTCATTACCGACTGTGGCAACAGGCGGAACATTGGCGGAAAGAAAGTGCGCGCTTCTACCAACAACTGTTCCCCACTGAGAAAAACGTTGTTAACCCACGAGCGCAAATGCAGCAGCACTTGCAGCAATTACAACCCGCCCAACAGGCAGGAGTCAGCGTACAGATGCGCCAATTGCAACAACTGGTGGCGGAGAATTCGGCTATCCGCTTTCAGGCGATCTCTTATGACGCCAACCGCAAAGAGCTAAAAGTCGAGGTACATGCGACCTCTTTTCAGGCACTGGAACAGTTCCAGACCCGTGCCGGGCAGTTCTACCGGGTTCAACCGGGTGAAATCAAGCATAACCCGGGTGGTGTAGAGAGTCGGCTGACTCTGGGGATTAACAATTCTGGGGATCAACCATGAATGAACTCAAACTCCGTTGGCTGCAACTCAAACCACGGGAGCGCGGGTTGCTGTTGGGATGTGGCCTATTGCTGCTGGTCAGTCTGTGCTATTACGCCCTATGGCTACCTTGGCAACAACAGGCTGAGCAATGGCAGCGGACTATCACGCGTGAAAAGAGCACCGTGGAGTGGATGCAGCAACAAGCCCCCCGCTTACGCCAATCACAAACCCGGGCAGCCCCGGACGAGTCCCTCAGTTTACCGGCGGCAGTCTCGCAGAGCGCGGCCGCCCAAAACATCAATATTACCCGCCTGCAACCCCAGGGAACCGGCCTGGCGGTAACGTTAGAACCGAGTGATTTTAACCGATTGATGCTTTGGCTCAGCCGATTGGAACAGCAATATCGCGTTCAGATTGTCGCGCTTGATGTGACGGCGGTCACCAAAAAACCCGGATGGGTAACGGTCAATAAACTGATGCTGGATCGCAACAATGGGCACTAAGATAAAAAAGTCCATACTTTTATTGGTTTGTTATTTATTCTTGCTGGGATGGTATGCGCCAGCACAGCTGTTACAGGTTGTTATGCCTGCGGATATCAAGGTGGGTAGTTTCTCCGGCAGCTTGTGGCAGGGCAGTTTACGCCAGTTAAGCTGGCGTAGCTTGATGCTGGAAAAACTGGACTGGCAAGTCACTTTCTTTTCATTGCTACCGGCAATAACCGTTGAATTCCGCGCGGCTCAAGGGCTCCAAGGAGCGGGAACTTTACGCGGCTGGAATAGTTTGCAACTGTCTCAGTGGCAACTCTCCGCCCCAGCGGATTGGGTGAGGCAACAGTTATCACTGCCAGTGCCCATCACCGCTCAAGGGACATTGCAGTTGCGCTTGCAACAAGGTGAAGTTACCCCTCAAGGTTGCCGAGATTTTAACGGTGGTCAGCTCAACTGGCAGCATGCACAGCTGGCGACCCCGTTGGGCTACGTGGATCTGGCGGATATACAAGGGCAATTAAGCTGTAATGAGCAAGGGGCGCTGGCGCTGGTATGGAAACAAGATTCTGCTCATCTGAACATGATGGGACGTGGCACCGTCGGGATGGATGGACGCTATCAATTCAGTGGTCAAGTCGGCAGTGGAGCGGCGTTACCCAGTGTGATGAAACCACTGATGGCGCAGTTGGGGCGAGCCAATGCTCAAGGTCAAATCGACTGGCAAACTCAAGGACGGCTGTTTTGATGGATAGGGAGGTTTTGTGAGTTTATTGCTAAGTTTTACTCTCGCCTACCCTCTCATTGGGTTAGGTATTGCCGGGTTACTCGGGGCTATTGTCGGTAGTTTTCTCAATGTGGTGATTTACCGGTTGCCCGTGATGTTGGAAAAGCGCTGGCAACATGAGGCTCTGTTGCACCTGTCACAACCGTTGCCTGAATCAGAGCCACGTTTTGACCTGTTATTACCGCGTTCTTGTTGCCTCCATTGTCAGCAGCCGATTGCCGCCAGAGACAATATCCCGGTGCTGAGTTTTTTGCTGTTAAAGGGCAAAGCCCGTTGCTGTGGCGTACCTATTCCAAAGCGTTACCTGCTGGTTGAAGTGACAACAGCAATACTGTTTGTACTGGCAGCCACAGTGTTCCCGGTGGGAGCCCCGTTGCTCGGCTGTTGGATATTTCTCTCTTTCTTGCTGGTGCTGGCGGTGATTGACCATCATGTGCAACTGCTGCCAGATGCCCTGACGCTGCCACTGCTGTGGGTCGGGCTGTTGTTCAATCTTCAAGGTCACTTTGTCTCACTAGAGCAAGCGATAATAGGTGCCATGGCGGGCTATGGTTGCCTCTGGTCACTCTTTTGGCTATTCAAGTTACTCACTGGTAAAGAGGCGCTCGGTTACGGTGATTTCAAATTACTGGCAGCATTAGGCGCCTGGTTGGGCTGGCAAGCCTTACCTCATGTGCTTTTACTGGCTGCAGCCAGTGGGCTGTTGTTTACCCTGGTGCAACGCGGGCTGACAAAACAAGACCTTAATCAGCCCCTGGCATTCGGCCCTTGGCTCGCTTTAGCAGGAGCGGTGAATATGTTATTACTCTCTAGCTTTTAGACCATATAAACCACGGCCGAGTCCCTGAACAGTTTTTATCAGCAAACGGCTGGTACTACTCACACCCATCTGGATAAAAACAGCCATGAATGCTGAAACCGTATTATCCATCAGGCAACAGAATAACAATATTATCCGCCTGGCAACGGCTCAAGCGCTTGCAGGGGCAAACGCGGTGGTCTTTTTCGCCACCGGCGCCATTGTTGGCAGCGACATAGCCCCAGACACTAGGCTAGCCACTCTGCCCATTACGGTATTTGTACTGGGGATGGCGGCCTGTATTTTGCCGTTGGGGGCACTGGCCAGAAAACATGGTCGAAAAGCCGCTTTTATCACCGGGACGGGCACCGGCATATTGACCGGCCTGACCGCCGCGCTGGCGGTAGTGATGAGTTCGTTTTTACTGTTTTGCCTTGCCGCCTTTATGGGGGGTGCTTACGCGGCGGTGGCACTGTCATTTCGCTTTGCCGCAACGGATGGTGTTAGCAAAGAACGCCGGGCTCGCGCACTTTCTCTGGTCATGGGGGGCGGTGTTGTCGCCGGTATTATCGGCCCGACGTTAGTCACCAGCACCATGAATCTCTGGCCACCTCATACCTTCGCTATTACCTTTATCGCCCAGTCCGTGGTGGCGGCTCTCTCGGCGCTGGTGCTGCTTGGCGTAAAATCATCTGAACCCGTCGTCACAAACAAAGCGGGTGGTCGCCCTCTTCGAGAGATTGTTCGCCAGCCCGGGTTTTCCCGCACGGTATTCAGTGGTGCCGTGGCCTATATGGTGATGAATTTCCTGATGACTGCCGCCCCCCTTTCCATGCACATGCATGGCATTTCGCAGCAAGCAGCAAACCTGGGGATCCAGTGGCACGTTATTGCCATGTATGGGCCGGGCTTCTTTACCGGTAAGCTCATCAACCGCTTTGGCGCGACACGTATCGCTGCGGTGGGGTTACTCATCACCGGCTTATCGATTATGGTTGGTCTTGCTGGCACAGAGATCATGCATTATTGGCTGTCACTGATCCTACTGGGCCTTGGCTGGAACTTCGGTTTTACTGGCGCATCCACACAGATTGTCGACTATCACCGCCCGGAAGAGAAAACGCAGGTCCAATCATTGAATGACTTTATCGTGTTTGGCGTGATGATTATCGGCTCCTTTTCTTCCGGCGTTCTGCTCAATATCTTCGGCTGGCATGCGGTACTTTGGGGGGCGTTGGTGCCAGTATTAGTGGCTTTTATCGCGTTGCTGAGGCCTTCTCGCCAGATAGCTTCTGAGCCAACTTGACATCCTCCTCCCCTAAAGGACGAGGATCCCTACAGCATGCAGACCGAAGTCTGACTCGGTGGGTTCCTGCTTCATCGAGCGGCCTAAAGCTCCCCTTTTTCCACAGGCTAACGCGGCGTACCCGCCGCTAAAATATTACGCGCGCCGTTTATATCTGCGTTTTCTCTATATCCACAATCCACATTCCAGACACCTGAACTGACTTTGCGTTTGGCCTTCTTCCAGTTGTTGCTGAACTTCACCTTACGGCTCATTTCACTCTGGAGTCTGGCAAGTTTATTCTGGTTGGATTTAAAGCTGTTTACAGGCTCAAAAATGGTGTCATTTGATAGCGTAGCGAGCTTTGCCACACCCACATCAAGACCTACCATCAAGGTGAGGCATGAGCCAGTTCAGTGACTTCGTATTCCGTTACTCATAAAATCGGCTGATAACCACAGTATCACTCATAACCGCAGCATATTTATCTAATCTCAAGGCAGAATAGTGATTGCAAACTGACCGTTTGTTAAATATTATTCGCCCAAAATTTTATTGACTAATAAATATTACGATTTTCGACAAGGATTGTTTGATGTTGTTTTTCCGTTGTATTCACCAGGTATGTGGTCGTCCTTATGGGATGGCTTTTTTGCTACTCACGCTGGCCTCTTCTACAACTGCAGCAGCCCCGCTTAGCCCGGCAGATCGCGACACCATTCAGCAACAGCAACGCGACCTGCTGCAACAGAACCAGCAGCAACGCCAACAACTGCAACGCAGCCTGCCCCCCACCCTACCCGCTGCACCCCCGGTATCCGCCAGTGGTGGCCCTTGTTTCACCATTAATCGCATCCAGCTTGAAGGGGCGACTCATCTGCCTGCCAATGCCCGGCAAACGCTCACGCAGCCCTATCTGCAGCGTTGCCTGAACCTGGCGCAGATCCAGACACTGGTCCAGCAAGTCTCCGACTGGTATATCGCCCGGGGTTACGTCACCAGCCGTGCGTTCCTCACCGAGCAGGATTTATCCCAGGGGCAACTGAAACTGCTGGTTCTGGAGGGGCAACTAGAAAAGATCCTGCTGGATAAAAAAGACAGCCGTATGCTGAGAATGGCGTTCCCTGGTCTGCCGGGTAACATCCTCAACCTGCGTGATATCGAACAGGGTATGGAGCAGATCAACCGCTTGCGCCAGCAACCGGTCAAAATTGAAATCCTGCCTGGCAGCCAGCCCGGCTATTCCGTGGTAAACCTGAGCGCCACCCCCGAATTCCCACTCATGCTGGGGCTAGGGTTTGACAATAGCGGCCAGAAAAGCACCGGTACCGGGCAGATCAACGGTTCACTGACAGGCAATAACTTGTTAGGGCTAGCAGATCAGTGGTTTGTCTCTGGTTCACGCAGCAGTGATTTTGCCAACGACCACAACGCACGTAGCGTCCAGACTGGCCTTAGCCTGCCTTATGGGTACTGGCTGGCGGATTACAATTACTCTTACAGCGACTATCTCTCGACCATCAATAATCGCGGTTTTGACTGGCAATCCACCGGAGACAGTCAAACTCATCGCTTTAATCTGTCACGGGTCGTGTTCCGTAACAGCGAAATAAAAACCGGCCTGGCCCTCGGCCTGACGCACCGAATCAACCGCAACTATCTCAATGACAGCCTTCTGGAGAGCAGCAGCCGCAAACTCACCAGCCTGTCGTTTGGGGTGGCACACAGCCAGAAAGTATGGGGAGGCTTTGCCACCCTCAACCCCACCTATAGCCATGGGGTGCCCTGGCTGGGGGCAGAAAATGACCGAGGTAAAAGTAACGACGCCCCGAGAGCCGAATTCGACAAGTTCTCACTGTCCAGCAGCTATTACCTACCGCTGGCACAAGAGGTGAACTATCTCACCAGCGTTTATGGCCAATGGTCGCCAGACCGTTTATACGGCAGTGAACGCCTGACGATTGGTGGAGAAAGCTCGGTACGGGGCTTCAAGGAACAGTATCTCTCCGGCGATAACGGTGGTTACTGGCGTAACGAACTGAACTGGTCCCCTTTCCGCCTGCCCTATCTGGGGAATATCACCCTGTTGGCCGCCGTTGATGGCGGTTACCTGCGCCATGATTCAGCCGATAGTTTTGCCTCCGGCACCTTGTGGGGCGGTGCCATCGGGCTCGGCAGCCGCAACCGCTATTTTGCCAGCCAACTGACCGTCGGTTGGCCGTTGTCACACCCGAACTGGCTGGAGCCAGACCGGGTTTCTGTTTATTACCGTATCAACATTGTTCTTTAATTTACCAGGAAGGTTATTGTTATGAGTCAGTCAACGGATCGTCCTCTTCATGCCGCACAACGTTGGCTGAGTTATACCCTTTGTACCGTTCTGGTCTGGCAACCGGTGTTACCCGCGTTTGCTAACGGCGTGAACGTCGCCGAGGGCAACACCCACCTTGACCAGGCGGCCAATGGCGTCCCGGTGGTCAATATTGCCACCCCCAATCAGGCGGGCATTTCCCATAATAAATACAACGAATTTAACGTCGGGAAAGAGGGACTGATCCTTAACAACGCCACCGGGCAATTAAATCAAAGCCAACTGGGTGGTTTAATCCAGAACAACCCTAATCTGCAAGCCGGGAAAGAGGCGCAAGGCATCATTAACGAAGTGGTGGCCCCTAACCGTTCGCAACTGCAAGGCTACGTAGAAGTTGCAGGTAAACAGGCCAACGTGATGGTCGCCAACCCTTATGGTATTACCTGTGATGGTTGTGGCTTTATCAATACCCCAGAGGCCACCTTGACCACCGGCAAACCGGTGCTGGGCGCGGATGGCAAATTGCAGGCCTTGGAAGTCACCCAGGGCACCATCACCATCCAAGGCCAGGGGTTAAATGCCAGCCAGAGTGAAAAATTTGCGCTGATTGCCCGCGCTACCGAAATCAACGCCCAACTGCATGCCAAAGAGGCCAATATTACCCTCGGTGCCAACCGGGTGGATGCCCAGGGCAATGTCACCCCGATAGCCGGCCAGGGCGAGGTGCCGAAAGTCGCCATTGATACCAGTGCATTGGGGGGCATGTATGCCAACCGTATCCACTTGGTCTCCAGTGAAACCGGCGTCGGCGTTAACCTGGGTAACCTCAATGCCCGTGAAGGGGATATCCGCCTGGATGCCAATGGCAAGCTGACGCTCAATAACAGCCTGACCAGCGGTACGCTGACGGTAAACGGGCAAAATATCAGTCTGTTGGGGGACCACAAAGCCGGTCAATCCATCGCGCTAACCAGTCAGGGCGATCTTACCCAACAAGGGGGGACGGTGGTCAGCGACCAGAATATGGTCCTGACCAGCGGCGGTACATTGCAGGTCAGCAACAGCAAGCTGACTGCCGGAAACGATATCAGCCTGCGCACCCGTGACCTGCTTATAGACGCCAGCAGCCAGGTTGATGCAGCGCGCCATATCGATATGACGCTGTTTAATTCCGGGTTGATTCAGGGGCAAACGATCGCCGGGCAAAACCTCACCCTCAGCGGTAGCGCACTGGCAAACAGCGGCACGCTAGCGGCCAATGGGGCAATACAAAGCACCCTCTCCTCGTTCGGGAACAGCGGCACAGTTCAGAGCCTAGGGGATCTGACGCTGAACGGCCAATCACTGACCAACAGCGGCAAAATGCAGAGCGGTGGGGCCTTGAGCCTTTCCAGCCAGACACTGGATCAGGCGGGTATTCTGAGCGCCAAAGGGCAAGCCTATCTCAATGTCAGCGGGATGTTGCGTAATGGCACCACCGGTGAACTGTTGAGCGACGATAGACTGAGCGTGACGGCGGGAACGTTACAACAAAACGGGCTGCTCTCTGGCGCGAACGCACTGACCCTCAACAGCAATATGCTGTCCACCGGGACAGACTCAATCACCACCAGCCAGGGCGACATTACCGTTAACGCGGGGAACACCACATTAGGTGGAGAATGGAGCGCCGGGGGAGATCTGGCGCTGCAGAGCACTACACTGACCACACAGTCCGGGGCACAGGTACAAAGCGGGGGCGAGCTCACCCTCCAGGCCCAGCAAGCCGAGCTGGCAGGCACCCATACCGCCAAAGGGGGGTTGGCGGTAACGGCAGACTCCCTGTTACACAGCGGGAAAAGCCATGCAGCAAGCCTGGCTCTGAATGCGAAAACCCTCACCAACCAGGGGACGCTGGTCGCCCCCACCTTGACGATAAACGCCGAAACGCTCATTAACAGCGGCCTACTACAGGGCAGCCAGATTCTGGATCTGATCGTCCAGTTGATCGACAACCAACAGGGCGGAACCCTGTATACCGCCAATTCGCTGTTGCTGACAGTCCCGACGTTAAAGAACGCAGGGCTGATCACCACCGATCGTGATTTGCAGCTCAAGGGCGAACAACTGAGTAATAGCGGTGAAATCAACGCCGCTAACCTGACGGCGGACTATCAGCGCATCGACAACCAGCAGAGCGGTTTGCTGCTGGCCGAGGATCACCTGTTGCTCACCGCGATGGCGTTATCCAACGCCGGACAACTGGCAGCGGATCAACTGACCTTGACCAGCGACAGCCTCACCAATAGCGGGACATTACAGGGTGATAACGCCCTTTCCGCCAAGGTTGACGAGGTGACTAACCGTGGGCGCTTACTCACCGGCGGCGCGCTAAATCTGGCAGCAGACTCCCTGACCAACGCTGGGATAATGCAAGCGGTCATGCTTACGCTGTCACTGGCCAAACAGTTCAGCAACCAGCAAAATGGTGCCATCAACGCGACTGAATCGTTAACGTTGACCTCCCCTCTGCTCAATAATGGTGGCCTGCTGGCCGCGCCCCGCCTGGCGCTCGATACCACCACACTCTTCAATACCGGTACCCTACAAGGCAGCAACCAGCTCAGTATCGGTAGCGCTTCATTGGACAACCAGCTTGGTGGCATTCTGTTCAGTGCCGGAAAGTTGGCATTACAAACAAAGGCACTAACCAATGCCGGATTGTTGCAGGGCCAAACTCTGACTCTGGCGACCCAGACATGGCTCAACAGCGGTAATGCGCTGAGTGAACAAACCGCCGAGCTGAACATCGCTCAGACGTTCACCAATCAGGGGAAAGTGCTCAGCCAGCAAGGACTGAATGTTTCCGCCAGTACGCTCGATAACTCGGGGTGGCTGGCGGCCAACGTACTCAGCGTAGTGGGCGATGTCATCAACCAGGGGCTGCTGCAGGGCAGCCAGTCCGTGCAACTTTCTGGTGCCCACCTCACTAACGGTTCCACCGGCAAGATGTTGACGGGGGGCACCTTACGCCTCGACGGTCAGCAGTTGGTTAACCAGGGTACCCTGCAAGGCCAGCAACTGACGGTAAATGCCCAGAACTGGCAGAACAGTGGCAGTGTTCAGGCACAGACTCTACTGACAGCAGATCTTACCGGCGAACTGACCAACAGCGGTTATTTACTGAGTCAGGATCGGTTTACCCTCACGGCGGCCAGTATTCTGAATCAGGGTACGCTAGCAGCCGACACACTAACGCTGACCGCGCCGCAACTAACCAACAGCGGCCTGCTGCAGGGCAACAGCCATCTGCAACTGGCTATCCCTACCCTCAACAACCTCGCCACCGGGAAACTGATCAGCGGCGGTGCGCTGGATCTGGCCCTTGACCAACTGAATAACGCCGGTTTACTGCAGGTCAATGACGACTTGTCGCTTACCGGTCAGCAATTTACCAACCAGGGCAGCATTCTGGCCAATAACCTGAGCCTGAACGTGCGCGGTGGCTTGGTTAACCAGCAAAACGGTCAATTGGTGGCCCGTGAAAACGCCACCTTCCGCAGCCAATCGGTAGATAACGCAGGGGTGCTGGCGGGCAACACGCTGACGCTAAACAGCGGCAGCGTGACGCACAGTGGCATCATGCAGGGCAATATCGGGCTGACCCTGATCACCACAGGGCTGAATGTACTGGCCGGGGCACAGATGCTGAGCGGCGGTGAACTGAAGCTCAACAGTGGCGTGGTGAGCAACGCCGGACTTTGGCAGGCGGATACGCTGACGTTTAGCGTCGATAGCCTGGATAACATCGGGTCGATCAATGCGATCTCCAACTTGACCGGTGATCTCACCGATACCCTGCAAAACGCCGGGCAGATCGGCAGCCTGAATACGCTGAACCTCAACGGCACTCACCTGACCAACAGCGGCAAGCTGGTGGCAAATCAGCTGACGCTCGCGGCCAGCACGCTGAGTAACAGCGGATTATGGCAGGGTAACGAATGGCTTAATGCCCAGGGTGATGTGATAACCCTGGGCGCCTCAAGCCGTACCTTGGCCGGAGGGCAACTGATACTGAATGTCGGGCAACTGATCTCGGAAGGCCTGGTGCAGGGGGGGCAAACCCACATCACCGCAAATAGTTGGCTGAACCGTGGCTCCCTGCTGGGGACCGATTCTCTATTGGCGAAGGTGACCAACGAACTACTGAACGAAGGTTCACTGCTCAGCCAGGGTGACAGTGAGATACAGGCACAAACGCTGACCAACAACGGTGCCGTGCTGAGCGAGGGGCAGTTATCCCTGACGGGTGCTCGGTTAGACAACCAGGGGGCCATACAGGGCGATACCCTGAGCCTAGCCCAGGCTATAGTGAGCAACGCAGGCACGCTGATCGGCCTGCAATCGCTGACCCTTGGTACTCAGGCGCTTACCGCCCCGCTGCTGACGCTGGTGAACAGCCGCCAAGGCTCCATTCTGACGCAGGGCACACTGACGGTGAACGGCGGCACGATCACCAATGACGGACAGTGGCAGGGGCAACAGATCCTGTTAAATGCTGAGCAACTGGATAACAGTGGCGCGATCCAGAGTGCGGATGCGTTACACGTAGCCCTGTCTGGGGCGTTGAATGCCGCTGCCAACAGCAAAATTACCGCTAACGGCACGGCGGCGTTACAGGCGCAGTCACTGACCAACGCTGGGCAATGGCTGGCAAAAAACCTCACCTTGCACGGTAATACGCTGAATAACCAGGGCGACATCAGCGGTGTAGACGGGTTGACAGTCGCACTGAACGGCGATTTTATTCAGCAACAGGATCACACCCTGCTGACGGCAGGCACGCTGAAACTGGATGCCGCGTCGGTGACCAACTTTGGCCGTATCCAAGGGAATGACCTGCTGGTGAACAGCGGAGTGCTGACCAACAGCGGGCGCATGCAAGGGGAAAACGGGCTGACGCTGAACCTGTCTGGCACGTTGGCCAATAATGCCACGGGTACCCTGCTCAGCCAGAACGCGCTGACCCTCACCACACCGCAGTGGGTTAACAGTGGCCTGATACAAAGCGGTGGCCAGGCTTGGCTAAAAGCGGCGACATCAGGACTCAATGACGGTCGGCTGCTTTCCGGTTCTGACCTCACGCTCAACAGCACACAATTCACCAACAACGGATGGCTACAGGCCGCCACGCTGTTACTGAATGCCGATACAGTCAACAACAGCGGCACCCTGCTGGCAGAACAGCAGGCAACGTTGACAAGCAACAACCTGACTAACCAAGGTACCGTCCAAGGCAGCAATCTGGCGGTCAATCTCCAGCAACTGACCAACAGTGGGACGCTGCTCGGCACCTCGGGGCTCAGTATCCAAGCCAGCCACGTGGATCATCAGACCACGGGGAAATTGTTCAGCGGCGGCGATTTGTGGTTGAACAGTGCCAGTGTTGAACAACGTGGCCAGGTAGTGGCGCTGGGGAACCTAACGCTGCAATTGGTGAATGCCTTTACCAACCAGAATGTGATTGCCGCTGGTCAGGGCCTGAATATCAGCAGCCAGGGGGCGTTGACCAATCAGGGCACGCTGCAGGGGCAGAGCGTTAACCTCTCCACCTACGGCCTCTTGACCAATAACGGGCAAATCACCGCCGGGAACGGAGCCAGTACCCTCAGTGGCAGCACTATCGTCCTGAATGCCGCTGGAACGCTGCAATCAGGGGGAGACGTCACCCTGAACAGTCAGAGCGATATTACCGTTGGGGGCTTTACCGGCACGCTGGGTACACTGACGCTGAATGCGGCGGGTAGTTTGGTCAACACCGCCCTGCTGTATGCCGGTAACAACCTGTATCTGCTGGCCAACAGCATCAAAAACCTACGTGGTGACATCCTGGCAGGTAACAACCTCTGGATGCAGCGCGACATGGCGGGCAACGCTAACGGCGAAGTGGTGAACAGTTCAGGCACCATTGAGACGCAAAATGGCGATATCACCGTCAACACCGCCAGTTTGCTCAATGAGCGTACCGGGTTGACCTACTCAACCCAGACTCTGGATCTGAGTAACACCTACAGTTGGCTGAACAGTGCTTCTGCCTATATCCCGATTGAGGTATTGGGGCTGGACACCCTGATGAAAAGCAGCGTCACCTGGTACAGCACCTCGGGTTCCTGTGGAGGATCGGCCTGCTTCCTGTATGCCAATAAAACCTATTACTACCTACCCACACCCGGCAACGAAACCCGCCAATTTGCCGTCCATCAGATCCTGTCACAGGCCTCCGCCGAAGGGGGCAGCGCACGCCTGTCTGCGGGCGGCAACTTAATGGTTCAGGCTAACACCCTTAACAATCAGGCCAGTGTACTGCTGGCAAACGGCGATATTGTGCTGTCGGGTAGCACGCTCAACAACCAGAGTTATCAATCCGGTGCCTACACCGAGTATGCAGTTTTCAACTATCTCGACGGCGTCCGTAAGGACGGGGAGATCCCAGGTATTGGCAGTGGTCATGTTCCTCGCCCTGGCACAAGCAAAACCGAAGATACGGTCCACTATGTTCTGGCAGGCCACACCACAGAAACGACATCAGATGACAGCTATCGTTCCGTTATCCAGGCAGGCGGTAACGTCACGGCAAACTTTAGTCAGGATATCAGCAATACCAACGCCACGGCCAACGCCGGAAGGGTAAGCAATACCCTCATAGCCCCGACGCTAAACACCCTGAGTCAGCAGGCTATCGGTGGTGCCGTAGGGCAACAGACGCTCTCAGCCGGTGACAAGGTGGCCGTCAATTCGCCAGCGTGGCAGGACAACCTGCAACATGCCCTGCAACAGATAACGGGCGGCGGCGGGTTAGAAAACGCAACACCAGAACTCACCGGATTAGGAAAGTACAGTGACAATGGCCTGGGGAATGCCAATCTGGGTGATGGATCCAGTTTGCAAAACACCACCACCAGTGGCGCGAACCTGGTCAAGCCCGGTGGCAGCGCTTTAAGTCAGTATCAGGGCAAAACGGTCGATACCAGTGCCTATCCCCTGCCCTCGGGTGAGAACGGCTATTTTGTCACTTCGACCGATCCCAACAGCCCGTATCTGATCACCACCAACCCGAAACTGAATGGCCTGGGGCAACTGGATCCAAGCCTGTTTGGCGAGCTTTATGCCCTGTTGGGCACCTCTCCCGGCCAGGCTCCGCGTGAAACCGGTGGGCAGTACACGGATGAAAACGCCTTTATCGGTTCGGCCTATTTCCTTGACCGCCTGAATCTCCACCCGGATTACGATTACCGCTTCCTGGGGGATGCGGCCTTTGATACTCGCTACGTCAGCAATTTCCTGCTCAATCAGACCGGGAGCCGCTACCTGAACGGAATAGGGTCGGATCTGGAACAAATGCAAACCCTGATGGACAACGCTGCCAAGGCGCAACAGTCTCTGGGGTTGAAGTTTGGTATTTCGTTGACAGCCGAGCAGATCGCCGCACTAGACCACAGCATCTTGTGGTGGGAAGCCACTACCCTCAATGGCCAAACGGTGATGGTGCCGAAAGTCTACCTGTCACCAAAAGACGTGACGCTGAAGAACGGCAGTGTCATTTCTGGCAAAAACGTCACGCTCACGGCGGGAAATGTGACGAACAGTGGCAGTACCCTGGTCGCACAAAACTCCCTGACGCTCGATAGCCAAAACAGCATCAGCAATCTCAATGCTGGCTTGCTCAATGCGGGCGGCAACCTGCAACTGAGCGCGATGGGGGATATCAACAATATCGGTTCCACTATCAGTGGCAACAGGGTGGCGTTGGAAAGTTTCGGTGGCAGCATCAATAACCTCACGCTGGCGGAAACCAACAGCGGCAATGCCAGAGGGCCCAACGGCGAATTTGTCGGGTTCACTGACACTACGCTGGGTAATACCGCCTCTATAACCTCGCTGGACTCACTGAGCCTGAGTGCAGGTAAAGATATCCTTCTAGCTGGTTCCAACCTGTCTGCCGGTGGCGATTTGTGGCTGGATGCCTGGGGGGATATCGCCATCACCGCCAATCAGGTGACCCATAGCTACACACAGTCAGGTTTTGGCAAGGACAGCACCCTGAATACCGTTACCGACGTGGCCCGCAGCACCTTGACCAGCGGCGGCGATCTGACGTTGAACGCGGGACGGGATCTGAACTCGCAGGCGGCGGCGATGGTGGCAGATAACGACGTCACGCTGAGCGCAGGGCGCGATGTCAATCTCAATGCCCAGCAGACCAGCGAGTACCGCGAGAGCAAAGGCGGCAACCGGCAGCAGGTGGATGAATCTATTCGCCAGCAGAGCACCGAAATTGCCAGTGGCGGTAATACCACCATTATTGCCACACGGGATGTCAACAGCCAAGCGGCCCAGGTTAACTCGCAAGGTGACATAGGCGTGATTGCCGGACGAGACATCAATCTTGATACAGCTACGGAGAGTGACTATCACTTCTTCGAAGAAACCAAAACCAAGAAAGGCTTCCTATCGAAGAGCACCACCCATACGGTACGTGAAGATTACGCCACACAAGAAAAAGGCTCCCTGCTCAGCGGCAACAACGTGTCACTGTCTGCCGGTAACGATTTGACCGTGAAAGGCTCGACGGTGGTGGGCGACGGCTTGGTCAACCTGCAGGCTGGCAACAATGTTGAGATTGTGGCGGCCACCGAGGAGCAATCCAGCTACCGGTTTGATGAGAAGAAAAAGAGCGGCCTCTACAGCGGTGGGGGGATTGGTTTCACCATTGGCAGCACCTCGTCGCGTCATCAGGTAAACGAAGAGGGCACCACCCAGAGCCAGAGTGTAAGCACCATCGGTTCGACGGGTGGTGATGTGAACATCATCGCCGGTGGCAAGGTACATATTGGTGGGGCGGATGTACTTGCCAACCAGGACCTGTCGGTCACGGGTGATAGTGTACAGATTGACCCAGGGCACGACCTCTACCGCCGAGATGAATCTTTTGAGAGCAAAAGCAGTGGGTTGACTATTGCGTTGTCCGGTGCAGCCGGGAGTGCTATCAACTCGGCAGTTACCACCGCCCAGCAGGCAAATAAAGAGACCGATAACCGTCTGGCTGCGCTGCAAAATACCAAAGCGGCCCTGTATGGCGTACAAGCGGGGCAAGCTGTCGCCCAGGCAAGCGCCGCTGGCGGGGATGCCAGCAACACCGTGGGGATCAGCATCTCCGTGGGAAGCCAAAAATCGTCTTCAGAGTCCCATACGCAAGCCGATACTGTCACCGGTTCAGCTCTTACGGCGGGTAATAACCTTTCCATCACCGCCACCGGTAAAGGCAACGGTGCTGGCAGTGGTGATATTGTGGTGGTCGGCAGCCAACTGAAAGCCGGTGGTGATACCACACTGGATGCGCAGCGCGATTTACTGCTGCTTGGGGCTGCCAATACGCAAAAAACGGACGGCAAAAACAGCAGTAGCGGTGGCAACATCGGTGTCAGCCTGGGGGTTGGCGGTTCAGGGGGCGGTCTAAGCGTCTTCGCCAACGCCAACAAGAGCCAGGGTAGCGAGCACGGTGACGGCACCTACTGGAGTGAAACTCTGGTGGACAGTGGCGGCACGCTCTCATTGCACAGTGGCCGCGATACGGCCCTGGTGGGCGCACAGGCCAGCGGTGAAACGGTGAAGGTAGATGCGGAGCGTAACCTGACACTGCAAAGCCAGCAGGACAGTGACCGCTACGATGCAAAGCAGACCAGTGTCAGTGGTGGGGTCAGTGTTGCGGTGATTGGCGGTGGCGGCTCCGCCAACCTGAGTATGAGCCGTGACAAGGTGCACAGTAACTACGACAGCGTACAGGAACAAACGGGCATCTACGCAGGTTCTGGCGGCTTTGATATCACGGTGGGGGAACATACCCAGCTTGATGGTGCGGTAATAGCCAGCAGAGCTGACGCCGATAAAAACCGGCTGGATACCGGCACACTGGGCTTTAGCGATATCGAGAACGAGGCGGATTTCAAGTCTGAACATCAAGGCGGCAGCCTCAGCACCGGTGGCCCGGTGGGTTCAGATATCTTGAGCAATCTGGGGGGTGTCGCACTCTCCGGTGCGGGTAACAGCGGCCATGCCGAAGGTACCACTCAGTCAGCCATCAGTGATGGCACTCTCATTATCCGTGACCAGGACAAGCAGAAACAGGATGTGGCTGACCTGAGCCGAGATACCGATAATGCCAACGGCAGCATCGACCCAATCTTCGACAAAGAGAAGGAACAGAACCGGTTAAGGCAAGCACAGCTGATTGGGGAAATTGGCGGTCAGGTGATGGATATCATCCGCACCCAGGGGGATATCAATGGATTGGAAGCGGCGCTGAAGGCCAATCCAGATCTAAAAGGCAATGAAAAAGCGTTGCGTGAAACGCCAGCCTACCAGACCGAAATGCAGCAATACGGCACGGGCAGTGACCTGCAACGCGCAGCCCAGGCGGTCACCGCAGCCATTCAGGGCCTGGCCGGTGGCAATATGGCGCAAGCCCTGACGGGGGCCAGTGCGCCTTATCTGGCGGGCGTTATCAAAGACGCGACGGGAAATAACACGGCAGCCAACGCCATGGCCCACGCAGTGTTGGGTGCGGTCACCGCCTACACCAGTGGCAACAATGCGCTGGCGGGTGCAGCGGGCGCGGCAACAGCAGAACTGATGGCCCCACAGATTATTGCTGCAATGGGTTGGGATAAAGATAATCTCACCGAAG
Source organism: Serratia sp. HNCC26DJ244 (assembly GCF_057180565.1). Lineage (NCBI taxonomy): Bacteria > Pseudomonadati > Pseudomonadota > Gammaproteobacteria > Enterobacterales > Yersiniaceae > Serratia > Serratia sp. HNCC26DJ244. The sequence goes on from NZ_JBXUGO010000023.1 coordinate 69,864, forward strand.
AGCAGAAGCAGCGGGTGAGCGCGTTAAGTACTCTGGCCGCAGGACTCGCCGGTGGGGTCACGGGGAACAGCACAGAGAGTGCCTTGACCGGGGCGCAGACGGGCAAGAATGCGGTGGAGAATAACTTCTTGGGTGATACATCTTCCTCAAAATTGGATGAAGTCAGGGAGAAGTTATTAAATGGAGATAGATCGAAAGAAGCCGCTTTGAATCTGTTGACTCTGGAAAACGCAGACAAGCGCAGTGATGTTCTGTTAGACCGATTTGTGCGTGACCCTTCCTTGTTGTCATCGGCTGACAAGCAAGAGCTACAAACGTATCTACAGGTGTATACCTATGAGATGAGCCGGGAATATGGTCCTGAGATGGCACAAGAACTTGTCAGGGGTCTGCTGTCAGGCAACGATTATCTGAAGCGCAGCCCGGATAATGAATTACAGCGTAAGGCTCAGAGTATTCTGGCGGGGTGGTCGATTCACGAATCACAGGCGGCTGTGGGAACGCCTGCGCTGTTAGCCCTTTCTGGTCCGGTAGGAGCGACAGTGCGTGCAGCCACTGCGGCTGGTGGTGCTTATCAGTTTGGTACTGGTGTTGGTCAGTTGATAGAGGGAGATGATCTCTGGGCTGCGGCCGGTAATATGGCATCTGGTGCGCTGGCGATGTCTGCGGTAGGATTTAAGCCTGGTGGCGCGGGAAATGCTGGGAAAGGGACGACGAGTACTACAATATTAACTTCAGAAATAGAAACTAAGATTTTAGCAGGGCAGCGTATTAGTGGTTCCAATAGGATAATTGGTGGACATTCTCCAAACATTAATGATGCAAATCCAAATTACGCTGTACAAGTTATGGCAATAAACCCTGATGGTACAAAAGTAATAAAATATACAACGCAATTTTCTGACGGGAATCTGTCTAAGATAAAAACTAGTACTATTTTTCCTGATGGCTGGTCTGATGCAAGTATTATAAATTCAATTCGTAAGGTTGGAGATTCCTCTGCTATTGGTCAACGGCTTTCAACGGGTGAAACTCTTCATCGAGGAACTATTAATGGGGTGGAGATTGATGTAATAAAAAAAGGCAATGAAATAACAGCAGGTTACCCTGTAGGCGGCAAACCAACCCCAGGATTTAGTCCTGTAAAATGAAAAGGATGTAAGACATGTATAATATATTAAATTCTTGCATATCAGACTTTAGTCATGAGGGTGACTCTGAAGATTATTGGTATGATTGTGCCATAGTTGACTCCATTGAAATACTTAATAAATTTTCTGATGATGATTGGCAGTTATTGATTCGTGAATTAGAAAATAAATCCGTTCTCTGGCAAAAAAGGCTTGTTGAGTGTTTGGGGGGGGGGCATAAATCATATGAGCTGGAAATAATTTTAGAGCTAATCAATACGGAAGATGAAGATTTATTTATTGCTTGCATTGATACATTGAGAAGTTTGAATTTATCAAACCTGAGTATGGAAGCTAAAGAACAACTTATCACCAGAACTAAATTGTTAATAATGAAATGTAAACCTCCCATAAGAAATGTACTGGAAGAATTTATAAACAAAATTCCATCCTAAATAGAAAATCCCGGTTCAAGTAGCCGGGATAATTTTTTCCATCATTTAGCTACAGTCTGGATAACAAACTTAAAGGGAGAGTGTTCTCGAGAGAAGACTATGGTCAACAAAAGACCCATGGGCAATTAGGTTATGATTCTAATGGTAAAGTTCCGCCTCATGAGCATAAGTTCACTTATAATGAACGAGGTTATGCCGATAAGAAATATTATCGTGAAGTAGATAAAGATGGTAAATCTGTTGGCCCTTGGATAGAAGATAAAAAATAGGTGTGATTATGTCAAATGATGTGTATGGATATTTGGAACCAGCCTTAGGGGTAACTGAAATGGCTGCATTAGTAAAATATATTACAAATAGCTCTGTTAATATTCGAAAGATTACATCTGATGAATTGTTTGGCTATCCGGTTGATTTTATCCCAACAGATGATCTTTTTATTTTTGATATTGCAGACGGACCTAACTCAATTAATGCGACCTATTTGATTGATTATGATGAATATGATCCTGAAACATCAGATATAGGATTCCCCCCTGTGGCAAAAGATCGGCTAAATATTCTACTAGATACATTAATTGATATGATTAGGGTAAGCAATGCTACAAAGATGGTAGTTGCACTGACTGAGTGTAACCAGATAGAAATGGTAAAAAAGATAAAACTATCAGAACTCTATGATGTGATACATGCGGATTTTGAAGAGTATCAATCACCACCTGATACACTTTATGACATTACCCTTTAACGATAACCCCGGCCTTGGCCGGGGTTCGTGTTTTAGGCTTGAAACCCTCCCTCTTCCCGCCGCTGCACCCGGATAATCCCCGGTGCGGCGGTGAGTGCCAGTTGTTCAGCGTGGGTGATGCCGGACTCGGTGAGCCAGTCGCCAGCAATCACCAACTCACCGTTATCCCGCACCCAATCCGCCCCTAAATCTTGCCGCTGTTGGCTAACCGCGCACAGTGCGAACCAGGTGGCCTCATCGGTGACGATGGTGACCCACAACGTGCGGTTCCTTAAGGTCAGTTGCAACGGGGTTCCGGTGGTAAAACCGAGAGCGGCCAGTGGCTTGCCGGACATCGTTAACTCGGGGATCGGCTCAGGGGTAAAAGTAATGTTCATGCGTTCCCCTCCGTGGTGGTTGCGGTGCGGATAATCAGTTGGCCCTGTTCCGCAATAATGCTCACGGGTTGGCCCTTGTTAACCCCAGCGCTTCCAGCCAGCGGCCCTTGATGGTCACAGTTGCGGTAATGGGTTCGGCCTGCCACCGTTGGGGCGGTAGCCGACAATACTCTTACGGGCTTGGGGTGTGGCGGGTTCTGACTTATGATGTTGCGGCAGTTGCTCTTTAACAATGTTGGGGAAAATGGCGTAACAGGCTGAAAACGCGCGTCTGGGCAAAAAGTTGTCTGTAGCAAAATGCACTGGCAAAAAAATTGTTGTAACTGACTGATAAATCAGGGAAAAAGTGATCTCGACAGCCAACTTCACGACGGAGCAAGTTGTTGTGGAGAATAACGCGCTGAGTGATATCGGCGAGAACAAAGCGGCTGGTATATCGCAGGCTGAGAAATACCAAAAAGCTCAAGATGAGCTAAAAGCAGTCGTGGAAGACTACAAGCAGAAAAACTGTGCGGGGTTAAGTGCCGAAGCGTGTTCAGCCAAGATAGAGGCCAACAGTGATGAACTGCTAAAAGGTGCACTTGGCTTCGGTTTAGACTTTGTACCAGTTGTGAGTGATTTCAAGAGTTTTGCTGAAGCGCAAAGTGCACTGGATTATCTGGTTGCGGTGATAGGGATTTTTCCTGGTATTGGTGATGCAGCGGGTAAGGCAATCAAGGCAGCAGAAGCAGCACTGAAGAAGGGGGATGTTGCTGAAGCGTCTAGGCTGATTAATCAGGCTAGTGTGGAAATAGAGAAGTCCTCACTTGATAGGATTTGACAGAATTCGAAGAATGCAACAGACTTGAATTCTAAGCAGAATTATTCAATTCTTGATCAACAAGCAGCCAAAAGTAATGTAGTTGTAGAAGAACAGAAATTCCAATATTTGTTTGGAAATGTTACTAGCAATATTCACAATCAAGATAGGTCTACACAATTAGCTCAATCAATGTACCGCCTTGGTATACCTTTAGATGAAAGTGGGGCTAAAATCATAATAGATCATATCTCGCAAGTACCTAAGAATCCTGGGAGTATCGTCCGAGTCTATTCTGACGAATTTGGTAGGTTTGAGATAAGGGAGTCATTGCTGATTGGCCCTACAGGTAAGGCTGCAAAGTTAGAAACATCGTTCCAGATAATGGATGATGGTACACGCCGATTTGTTACTACAATACCGAAGGACGGTAAAAAATGACTTTTATTGAGAAACGCCCTGATTCTATAGATTTATTATCATTCTTTGAGAGTGAGCCATCTTTTTCCGATGAAGTAGACCATCACTATGCTTACACTTATTGTGATAGTAGAGGAATGATATTAGTATTCTCTTACTCTATCTTAGAAGGCTGGATACAAACTGTTGTTGAGTTTAATGGGGAAACTGTATCCCGATATCTCAGTGAGGCAGTTAAAGGATTTGAGATAATAGAAGAAATAAAAGGTGAATATATATATTGCGAAATTGTTTCTTCAGATACGATAACCAAAATGGAGATAAGATTAAAACCGTATATACACATTAAATGGGGCACATTAGTTAGATGAGTATTTGTGGAGAATAACGCGCTGCCGAGATCATTGACAATAAAGTCTCTGGTGTAACGCAGGAGCAGGAATACCAGAATGCACAGAAGCAGTTGAAAGAGGCGGTGGAAGAGTTCAAGGCTCAGAACTGTGTTGGGCTAAGTGCAGAAGCGTGTTCAGCGAAGATGCAGGCCAACAGTGATGAACTGCTAAAAGGTGCACTTGGCTTCGGTTTAGACTTTGTACCAGTTGTGAGTGATTTCAAGAGTTTTGCGGAAGCGCAAAGTTCACTGGATTATCTGGTTGCGGTGATAGGGATTTTTCCTGGTATTGGTGATGCAGCGGGTAAGGCAATCAAGGCAGCAGAAGCAGCACTGAAGAAGGGGGATGTTGCTGAAGCGTCTAGGCTGATTAATCAGGCCAGTGATGAAATAAAAGTCAAGTGGGTTGATGAAAAGTAAACATCCGGGCAACTCACCTTGCTGCAGCTAATAACCCCTTTCATTATTCTCGGCATTAAATAACAAGCCTGAGAATAGACCATGCAATACAGTAAAGAAGAAAAACAGCA